>DNXB01000051.1 GCA_003506995.1 Verrucomicrobiales bacterium | reverse complement strand
CCGAACCGCCCGAGTGGCCCGCCAAACCTCCGGCGAAATCCCCTGCAAAGCCCACCGGGAAGGCATCCGCCCCCCCGCCGCCGGCCGCCCCGCCGGGACCCGCGTCCCCCCGCCACAACGCGGTCTTTCGCCGTGCCACCTTTCGCGGCTTCGATCCACGCGTGTGCCGACTTGTTGAATCGAGCTATCAGACCGATGGCCAAAGCGGCCATCTCGATCTCGTAATTGTCGAACGAAAAGGGCGCAGCCGCAGCATCCTCGTCGATCAGGTGCGCGCCATGCAGGACCAGGCCTCCATGTCGCCCTTCGAGGGGACGTTCAAGGTGGTGCTGATCTTCGGCGCCGACACCATCACCACGGAGGGCGCCAACTGCATCCTCAAGCTGCTGGAAGAACCGCCGGGCTATCTGGTGATGATTCTGGTGGCGAACCACGCCCACCGGGTGCTGCCCACGATTCGCTCGCGGTGCAGTCAGGTGCCGATGTCGCCGCTGGGCCAGGAGGATTTGGCGCGGCTGATGGTGGAGCACGAGGGGCTGGAGCCGGGCATCGCGCGGGTGGCGGCGGCGCTGGGCGAGGGACGCCCCGGCGCGGCGCTGGCCGTGGTGGGGGGCAAGGCGCTGGAACGGCGCCGCGAGGTCTTTGAAGCGCGGCTGAATATTGATCGCTTTGGCCGAGCCGCCACCGTGGCCGCCGCCGCGCGCATCGCCAAAACCGGCGACGCCGAACAGGCGCTCTGGCTGCTGCTGAGTCTGGCGCGCGACCGATTGGTGCGCCGCTATGCCCCCGGCCAGGACAAGTTGCTCGTGCACGCCGACATTGCCGATTTGATCGATTCCGTGAAGGCTGATCCGATCCTGCTGGACGAGGAAACGGACCGCCTGCTGGACGGCTTTCTCCAGCTGCGGCACCCCTACATTCCCAACCAACGGATCATGCTGGCCGCGGCTCTTTGGCCCGAGGAGTAGGGGGGCGGAATAACCTTAAGAATGAAGGATGAAGGATGAATTTTTAGGCTCTTTGGGCATTCAGCCCGCGTCAGTCCGTGAAGTCAGTAAGGTCCGTGCGGTCCCCAAACTCAGCCCGGGAATGATGGACAAAATGGACGCAATAGACAAAATAGACGAAACAGATAAAATTCAGATCACAAATAAAATAATCAGCTAGAGAAAAAATTCATTTTTCCTGTGGCGTCCCGGCCTTAGGTTGACTGTTTTGGCTTCCACTGCGCGGCCCTTGCAGCGGGGTGGAAGGGGGTTTCAAGGGGGTAGAGGGGCGGCCAGCCCCGGACCCCCTTGTTCGCGTTACGCGGCCAAGGGCTCCCTTTGGTGGACCTGCTCGGGGGTCGCGAAGTTCAGCGACAGGTGCGGCCGGTGTTCGTTGTAGAGCATCACCGCCTCGCCCACAAGGCTCTTGGCCTCCTCGATGTCCGCGAGGGTGGCGCTCAGCCCGTATTCCTGCTTCAGCACGCCGTTGAGCCGCTCCGCCATGGCGTTCTCATAGCAGTGGTTCTCCTCCGTCATGCTGATCACGATCCCGCGCTCCTGGAGCATTTCCACATACGCGGCGCAGCAATACTGCGTCCCGCGGTCACTGTGATGGATCGGACTGGCATCTTGGGGAAGCTGTTCAAGAGCCATCTGGAGCGCCCGCATGCAGCCGACTGCCTCCAGAGTGTTGTTCACATCAAACCCCACAATCTTGCGCGAGTGCACATCCATTACCAGTGCCAGATAGACAAAGCCCTGTTCCGTCCTCAGGTACGTCAGATCCGCCACAAGAGCCCGGTGGGGCTCCTCAATCACGGCGTTTTTGAGCTCGTTTTTATAGACACGGAACCGGTGCCGCGAATCGGTCGTGCGCACGCCGGTGCGCTTGCGAGGCACCAGCAGATCGTGCTCTCCCAGCAGCTCAAACAGGCGGTTTCGCCCAATAAACACCTCGGCCTTTTCCAGCTCTGATCTGATGAGATGCAGCAGCTTTCGCCCACCAATCCTCGGGTGCATGTGGCGCTCGCGCTGCACCAGGTCGACGACCAACTGCTCGTCGATCTCACGGCGCCGCCGCTGCCTCTCGCCCTTGTAGAAGTTCTGCTTGGTCATGCCGCAAAGGGCACACAGGCGCTTCACCGTGATCCCCCTTTGCGACCTGCCCTTGTCGGCTGCGAAGCGGACGGCCCGCCGGGCCATTTTTTTTTTCGCTCCTCAAGGTCCTTGATGCCGGCGTCTTCGCAGATCGCATGGAGGTAACCCTCGGCGAGCAGTTCACGCATGCGAGACTCCGCCAGGGCATGTTCCAGATCGCGAATGCGCTGTTGCAGATGCCTCATCTGATCTCGTTCGTTGGGACTTTCCACGCGCACCACCTTGGCCAGAAGCTGTGACTTTCCAAAACGGCGGACCCAACGCTGAACCGTCGTGGTCCCCCGGATGCCGTATTTATTCCTGGCGTGCTCGACGTTGTCCAGAGTGCCGTCCTCAATCTCGGCGACAACCTGACGCTTGAAGGCCTCACTGTAGCGAATCGTCTTCCTGCTGTTGTTCATTGCCCAATCTCCGATCGGCGGTCGATGGTGAGTCAACCTATGCCGGGACGGGACATTTCATTTCATCCCTCATCCTTCAG
>DNXB01000043.1 GCA_003506995.1 Verrucomicrobiales bacterium | reverse complement strand
CCACGCCGGCCGAGTCATAACCGCGATATTCCAAACGACGCAGCCCGTCCAAAAGGATCGGGCTGGCCTGACGATTGCCGATGTATCCAACGATGCCGCACATGTGTAGAGAAAGGGGGTAAAAAGGGGCCTGTCGAATGACAGGCCGGTACGATACCGCCACCCAGAACCCGCGCCAGCAGTTCATTCCCCGGCTTTTATCTTTATTGGGAGGAAGTCAGCCCGTCACACCATGGCTGGGTCAGAACTTCACGTATTTTCGACCGAGGCGCGAACGGGCGGATTCCTCTTCGCGGTGGCGGAAATTGAGGATGGCCTGACCGGCCTGACTGGCGACGCTGGAGCAGAGATTCACGTCATCCAGATTAAAACGCCCCTTCGCTGAGTGGCCGAGGACGATCACGGCCAGCAAGGCATCCTCCGCGAGCACCGGCTGCAAGATCATGGAGGTGTTCTCGATTCCGGTGCGAGGCAGGTCTCGGCAGGATTCTTCGCTCGCGATGTCCTTGATGAGCAAAACCTCGCGGTTCTTGAGCACGTTTGCCAAAACACCTGCGCCTTCCGTCGTCTGGTCGAGTTCATCAGGACTCAGTGACAATCCTGCCTGGCAGCGCAGTTCCAAATGCTCTGAAAACTCCTGTTTCAGAAGGAGAGCGCCGGATTCAGCGGCAGTTGCGTTGACGAGCTGCTTGAGAACAATGTCCAGCAGAGCCTGCAGGTCACGGCCTTCGCCAATGGCCTTGCCGATCTCATGATAGACGATCACTTTGGAATTCAGCGACCTGATCCGCGCGTTGCAGGTGTTGATGATGGCAAAGAGCAGTCCAGCCGCCACCTCGCTGTCAGATTTCACCAGGGCGTCAAAAGTGTCGCGCCCCACGCGATACACCTTGGTCGAACCGAGTGCCACGGTCGCGGCGGAGCGCGGTTTGCCGTCAAACAGGGACATCTCGCCGAAGAAATCGCCCGCGCCGAGAATGGCGAGCGTCTTGGCTTCAGTTCCGCTGGCCTCGATGCGTTTTTCGATTTTCACCGCGCCCTCGGCAATGAAGTAAACCGCGTTGCCGGCGTCGCCCTCGTTGAAAATGGTGTCACCATCGGACAGTGTCAGCGGCTCGACGACCTCGCTCAGCCGTTGCAGCGTGGCCTGGCCCAGGTCTCGAAACAGGGGAATCTGCTTTAAATCGTCGGCATTCATGAATGTGGTTTCCCGATCCCGGCAAAGCGACGGAACTCGTCGAAGTGGGTGGATTTGCTCATGCCTTCCTCCTCGGTGATCAGGCCATTTTTGCAGAGCTCGCCAAGCGACCGGTCCATCGTGGCCATGCCTTCTTTGAAGCCGGTCTGGATGGCGGAGTAAATCTGGTGCGTTTTGCCATCGCGGATGATGCTGGCGATCGCCGGTGTGACCGTCAGGAATTCGCGTGCCGCGACCCGCCCCTGGCCGTCGGCACGCGGGATGAGAATCTGCGAAATGACCCCCTTCAGCGTGCCGCCCAGCATCACACGAATCTGCTCCTGCTGATAAGGCGGGAAGACGTCGATGATGCGGTCAATGGTCTGGGCGGCATCCTGGGTGTGCAGCGTGGAAAGGACGAGATGCCCCGTCTCGGCGAGAGTCAGTGCTGCGGCGATGGTCTCCAAGTCACGCATCTCTCCCACGAGGATGACATCCGGATCCTCGCGCAGGACGCTCTTTAACGCACGGGGGAACGAAAGCGTGTCTGATCCGAGTTCCCGCTGGTTGATGGTGGAATTGAGGTGCTGATGCACAAACTCGATCGGATCTTCAATCGTCACGATGTGACATTCGCGCTCTTGGTTGATCAGATTGATCATGGCGGCGAGCGTCGTCGATTTGCCGCTTCCGGTCGGGCCGGTCACACAGACCAAGCCCCGAGGGAGCCTAGCCATGGTGTAGGCGCTTTCAGGAAGTCCCAGTTCCTCCATCGTCAAGATGGTCTCCCCAATCGTCCGGAACACGCCTGCCACCCGGCCTTGCTGGCGGAAGATGTTGACGCGAAAGCGCGAGACGCCAGGGATGCGGTAGGACAAGTCGAGCTCGTTTTCTGCCTCGAACTTGGTTTTCTGCTCGTCGGTCAGGATGCTGTAGATCAAGGATTGAGTCACCTCGGGGGTCAGCACTTCTTCATAACCGCTCGCGGCGAGCCTGCCGTTGATGCGGACCATGGGCGGACGGCCAACGGTCAGGTGAAGATCAGAGGCGCCATACTCGACGGCGTACTTCAGCAGGTCGTTGATGTCCATGGTGTGACGAGGTTGAGGGAAAAATACCGAATGGTGTGGTCCCGATGCTTCGGACACCTAATTTTAGGCGTCAATGGAGCGAAGTGTGACGTGACGCACTCTGTTTGCCAAGACTTAATTCTTGGCACCCTGCGCTACGCCATGATCCCGCCCACCAGCTCCCCATGCACGTCCGTGAGGCGTGGAGGCGCGTTAACGCTGCGTGCCTGGAGGAGTCGGACTATTCCCCGCTCCGGGCCGACGTGGGACAGGGCGCTCTGGCGGAGTGTGCTCGTGCTTCGAGTGCTCGTCGTCCGAAGGCGTGGTGCCGAGCACGATGTCCCACCGCGCTGCGAGCACTCCGGCAGGCTCGCCAGCGAGCGGAGCAAAATCGACGGTCACCGATTCGTGCGCCTTTTTATCGCGGAGGCGTCCGTAGAGCATGTCATTTTCATTGCCGCGATGGCCTTTGATATAGAGCTGTGTCGTCAGCAGCTCGCGGCCGTTGATGCGGACCTTCGCGTGAATGTGAGGCGTGCGGCCCGTGTAAGGCACGGGTTTGATGGTGCGGAAGAGGTATGCGCCGCTGCTGGGCGTGAGGAAGCGTCCGTAGCCCTGGAAATTTCTGTCCTGCTTTTCATGACCTCCGGCGCTTCCGCTGTGGAGATAGACCCCGTTCGCATCGCACTGCCAGATCTCGACCGTCGCGCCGCGAATCGGCAAGCCGTTCGAGCCGAGGATGCGCCCGCTCAGATAAGTGACTTCGCCGACGGCGGGCGTGATCGAGTCGTTGAGAATCAGGAGATCATTGTCAGTATCGAGCGGCAGTTTATCGGGAAAGAATGGCCCTTCGGTCTGTCGCGGCGTGATCGTGAGCGCCTCGGCAAATGCGCCAGGCGTGGCGAAAAACCCAGCGGCGGCAACACCAACACGCGAGAGGAAGCGGCGGCGATCATAGTCGGCGGGGAACGGAAGCTGGTGGAGAAGTTCGGGTGTCATACGATTGGATGGGTTAACGTTGGGATGTGCTCGCTGATAAATGGCGCTTCTGTTTACGCCATGATCTCTTTCACCACGTTCCCCTTCACATCCGTGAGTCGGAAGTCGCGGCCGGCATAGTTGTATGTCAGCTTCTCGTGGTCGAGCCCGAGCAGGTGCAGGATGGTGGCGTGGAGGTCGTGGACGTGGACTTTGTCCTCGACGGCTTCATAACCGTAATCATCGGTAAGGCCGTGGGCGTGACCGCCTTTCACGCCGCCGCCAGCCATCCACATCGTGAAGGCTTTGTTGTTGTGGTCGCGTCCGTCAGTTCCCTGCGCGTGCGGGGTGCGGCCAAACTCGCCGCCCCAGATCACCAGCGTGTCTTTGAGCAGGCCACGTTGCTTGAGGTCGGTTAGCAATCCGGCGATGGGCTGATCGACCGAGGCGCAGTTGTCTCCGAGCGTTTTGGAGAGATTGAAATGCTGATCCCAATCCCCATGCGAGACTTCCACAAAGCGAACGCCAGCTTCCACCATACGGCGAGCTAGAAGGCACTTGTGACCGAAGTCTGCTGTCGCTTCGTTGTCGAGGCCGTAGAGTGTTTTCGTGGCCTCAGTCTCGGCTGAGAGGTCCATCACCTGTGGCATTTCCTTCTGCATTCGGAAGGCGAGTTCATAGCTCTCGATCACACCCTCGACGGCGGGATTGAACTGGTCGCGCTGCAAGGTCGCGCGGTTGAGCGTTTGCACCAAATCAAGTTCGGCGCGCTGGACATCGGTGTTGAGCGGTGACTTGAGGTTGCGGATTTGGGCGCTGGCGATGGGGCGATTATCGGAGCCGATGCGCGTGCCTTGATAGATCGCGGGGAGGAATGATGACCCGTAGTTCTGCGCACCGCCGGAGGCTGATGGGGGCGTGAGTGTGACGAAGCCGGGAAGGTTTTCGTTGCCTGTGCCGAGGCCGTAGAGCGTCCATGCACCGAGCGATGGGCGGACGAACTGAAACGAGCCGGTGTGCATTTGCAGGAAGGCCTGCGGATGTGCGGGCAGATCGGTCTGCATGGAGCGCAGCAGGCAGAGTTCGTCGGCATGATTCGCGACATTGGGGAAGAGTTCGGAAATCCAGAGTCCGCTTTGTCCATGCTGCGCGAAGTTCCATTTCGAGCCGAGCAGCTTGGTGCCGGGACGCGTGCCAGGCGCGCCGCTTTTGGCGGAGAGCTTGGGCTTGTAATCAAAGGTGTCCACATGGCTCGGCCCACCCCTCATGCAGAGGAAGATGACGCGCTTGGCCCGTGCAGCAAAATGAGGCTGCTTCGGTGCAAGCGGCCCGTCGCGTGACGCGGCGGACTGCTCGGCAGCTCGTGCGGCGAGACCTGCGAAGGCGAGATAGCCGAAGCCGCTGGAGGCGGTTTTGAGGGCATGGCGACGTGAGAACGGCAGGCAAGGATAGGCGGAGTGCATGAGGCCATCATCCCATCACGAACATGAGCAGAAGATGAGCGGCATTGGTAAATTTTAGCCGATTCGTGTTCGCTGTGCCCCTCCGCTACGACTCGCCTGCGGTCAGCCGCAACGTCATCGACCTCATGAAGAACAAAGACATGGTGCTTGTCATCAGCACTTCCTCGGGCAAGAATCACTGTGAAGATGAAGTCAAAACCTGCGACGCCGCCATGCAGAATCGCATCCCCATCATGACCACGCTCCGTGGTGCCGATGCCGCGCTGCGGGCGATCAAGTCACTGCAAGGCAGCGAGGTGCAGGCGCGGGCGTTGCAGGAGTATCATTATTAGAAATACATCAACACATGAAAACGCTCATTTTCTTCCTCTTGATAACTCAAAGTTGTTTTGCGGTTCCTGTTTTGCGGTTCCTGTTTTGTGGAATCAAGCGAGTGGCGGGAATGGGCATTTTTACGAACTCGTTGAGGTTACGACTCCTCTTTCATGGACGGAGGCAAGGGATGCTGCATTCGCGAGAGGGGGTTACTTAGCGTCCATCTCCAACTTGGCTGAGAATCAGTTTGTAGCTGCACTCGGCAATGCTTCTCTACGTTACATTGGTGCTTTTCAACCACAGGGATCGCAGGAGCCGGCTGGAGGCTGGTCTTGGGTATCAAGTGAGTCTTTTGGCTATACAAGGTGGTATTTCAGCGAGCCAAACAACTCGCCCCCAGGCGAGAATTTCGTCGTCATGTGGAGTTCAAGCGGGTGGTGGATCGACATTCGAAACATTGATTCAGGCTGGCCCACACGAAGCTTTATCGTTGAGTATGATGCGCCACCTGCTCCGAGATTATTTGCGCTTTGTGTTGGTCAAAAGGATGTCGGGCACTTGCGTGGCGATCTCGGCGCCAACGCAGTTCTTCAAGCACTCTCCCGAATACCAGCTTGGGCTTCACCGGAATCGGGTAACTCAAACTCAATAATAATGTTTGAGCAATTCAATGATAGCGTGAAACCATCAGTCGAATTGAGGCTAGCCGCGATAGCGAATGCGATACGACCGGGTGACACTTTTATTTTTTACTATAACGGGCATGGGGGTCCAACTGGCGTCCAAACGGATGGAAACGAAGTTGCGAAGAACATACAGACAGATTCAGGTGTGCTTATTGGTGACACGGGGGACGAATATCTCTCGGGAGATTTGTCCGATGATGCCCTACTTCAGATGTTCTCCGGAAGTCAAAACAGCCAACTCTGGAGTTTGGTTCGCAAGTTTTTTGTATTGGACTGTTGTCATGCCGGTGGGTTCTTCGGGGCTTCGCAAGCGGATATCGGTGACCTGGAAAAGTTGCCAAATACTTGGCTTTTTGCCTCAGCAACTGAGGAGGGGCAAGCTGTCGGATTCAAAGACGGTATGGGTCTGTGGACACAAACCTGTCTCTTGCCAAGCCTGGACAAGGTAGGTTGGAATCCAACTCAACTTTGGGCATCAATTAATGACCGAGTGCCTTTACAGTGGGCAATTTATTTTGGTCAAACTATGTATTTGCTGGATGGTGTCGGCAGTCCGGTTGTTTTCTCTGGGCAGGAGACATTTTGGTCTGCTGCGCCTGGCTCAGATGGATTGAGCGCAGTGCTTCCAGCCGTCAGTCTTCCCGAGATTGCTTTGACCAAAGCTGCGAACTCGCTCACGATGAGCTGGTCGGCAAGCGCTACGGGTTATGTTCTTGAGACGAGTGACGACCTTGCCTCCTGGTCAATTCACGGCACGACGCCATCTCTGAACGGATTATCACAAACAGTTATCGAAACACCTCTGCCTCTCGGCGGCAGCAAATTTTACCGTCTCCGTAGGCCTTAGATGTGCAAAAATGACAGAATGCCCTGATCTGCCAGTCGTCGATCGAATCCCCGCAAGGCAGAAGCAGCAGGGGACGCCCACAGCAGGCCCAGGCTGAGGCAGTGGAGTGCGGGAAAATGACGATATCCGAATCACGAATGTCGAAGGGTGCGTGATGAAGTTCATCCGCCTCGTGGTGCGCGGGTTAAATGCGCCGACGATGACCGTGAACCGCTGATCTCCACGCCCGCCTACGCCTTGACCGCCGCCCGCTTCCCCGCCTTCGCCTTGGCCCGCTTCGGCTTCGCTGGCGACAACGGCAGCCCAAACTTGAGCCGACTGCCGATCATGGGCGGATGCTGGGCTTCGACTTCCCACATTTCGCGCATCCATTCCGAGATATGCGTCTGAATCAGCGGCTCAAAAGTGTCGGCTTTTTTCATGGCTTGGATTTGGGTTTGAATTGGGATCGCAATGGGAGCTGCTCGCGTAGCGCGGCAAGCGCCTCGAAGCCGAAGAAAAAGTGGTCCAAGACTGGCGTGCCGCCAAGGAGTTTCTGGTAAAAGGTGCAGGACGTTTCGGTCGCCTCACCCCATACGAGATGGCTGCCCAGCTTTTCGGCAACAACGGCGATGCCGATAAACATGCCGAATCCCATGCCCTTGTAGCCGCCGACAGGATCGTTTAGCGCTGGATGCACCGTGAGGAAGTCGAGCACAAGATGATTGCACCAAGTCCGGCGGCACCATGCGACGCCGAGCGTCGAAGAAACCGACTCACCGATGGCCTTCGCAATGATGATGAAGCCGACTTCGCGTTTCGCGTTTGCTCCAACCTTCTCCAGCAACTCGTCCATGCTCGTCGCCGCCTCATTGCGTCGCAAATAATAGCGCCAGCGTTTGCCTGCGAGTCGTGCCAGCTCAATCGAATCCGCCGCGAGGTCAGGTCGCGAGTGTTTTCGGGGAGTCCTCCACTTCTTCATCTCCGCATCGTCACCCATTCGCGCAAACTCCAGCCGCACTTGTTGTGGGCCGGATGGAGTCTGAATGCTGAGCTGGGCGATCATGCTGCGGATCGTAACCTGCGACCTCAATTTTCCAAGGAACGATTCGTGGCATGGCTATTGCCGTTAGCGCATCGCCAGCATGGGTCGGCACCGATTTCCCAAGCGTAGATTGACTGCACCCTGCGTCACCGAGTTGACCTCAATGCGCCACGCCAACACCCAGCGGAATGTTTTTCCCCATCAAGCGCTCAGTGCTCAAGTCTGCGGAGCGCGAGAACCGCCACGACCAAGTCCTCGGCGTTATCGCTTACGAAGTCATGTCTAGTTGAGAAAGCGGAACTCGGCGCTCGCGAAGAGCGCACGGCAGAAGGAGGTCCACGCCGCAGCCGCAGCGTTGTTGGTGCTTGGGAACTTCGCGAAGAAATCGGCGGCTGCTTGTTGCTCGGCTTCGCTTGGGGAGCGGGAGAACACGAGGCCGTAGGCGAGTTGCACGCGCTGGGTTTCGTCAGTGGTTCTCGTGGTTACGCGCTCGGCGAACTTTTGCGCGGCGGTGGCGATGAAGGGCGAGTTCAGCATGTAGAGCGCCTGGGAAGGGACGTTGGTCGTCTCACGACTGCCGGTGACGAAGCCTGGCTCGGCGAAGTCGAACACGGCGAGCGCATCGGGCAGCAACTCACGGGCAATCGGCAGATAAACGGAACGCGCGGTGGTGCGGCTGCCAGCTTCCACGAGCACATCCTCTGGCACCCCGGCGTTGGGGTATTGCTTGAACACTCCGATGGGGCCTTCTCCATACTCGGCGATGGGTGAACCTAATGGCGGACGGAGATCGAGCTGACCGCCAATCGCGAGCATGGCATCGCGGATGGCTTCAGCATCAAGGCGGCGCTTGCTCATGCGCCAGACGAGGGTGTTCTCGGGATCGGCGGCGAAGTTGGTCTCGTCGTAGGTCGAGGATAGCTGATAGGCGCGGCTGAGGACGATCTCACGAACCAACTGTTTCACCGACCAGCGACCCTCGCGGAACTTCACGGCCAGCGTGTCGAGCAGTGCCTGATTGCTCGGCTGGGTGCCGGTGGTGCCGAAGTTGTCGGGCGTGGTGACGAGGCCTTGCCCGAAGAGCCATAGCCAGACGCGGTTCACCATCACACGCGCGGTGAGCGGGTTGCCCTCGGAGAGCATCCACTCGGCCAGCTCGCGGCGTCCGCTGCTGTTGGCGGGTAGTTTTGGCGGTGTCTGATGAGTGAGCACCGAGAGGAAGCCGCGCGGCACTTTCTCGCCCGGCTTGTCCACTTCACCACGGGCGAACACGGGTGAGTCATTGATGACACGATACTCGGGCGGCCTCGCAAAGCGTCCGTCACGCTCCAAGTAGCGGGAGGCGATGGCTTGGTCTGGGGTGCTGTTTTCATAGCGTGGTGTCTCGCGCCCGCGTGTCCGAGTTTGTTTGAGTTGGGCGGGTTGATCCAGCACACCCATGGCCAGTGGACGCATGGTGCCTTCTGGATTGAAGGCGTTGAGTTCTGCCTCCATTAGCCCGATTTGATTCATGCGAAACAGGAGCGCCAACTGACCGCGTGGATTGCGATTGCCGCCTGCCTTGGTGTTAAAAGTGGCATTGGCCATGGCGTCGGTTTCGCTGATGAGCTTATCGAGTTCGGACTGCCTTTGCTGGCGCTGCTGCGGTGACAGCTTCAGCGGCAAGACGGGCATGCCCGCTGACTTCGGAAGCTCGATCAACGGCGTGGCGCTGCGATTCTGCGCGGCGAAGAAGGTGCCGTAGTGGGTGTCCGTGGAGAGGAAAATGCCCGCCAATGAATAATACTCGTTTTGCGGGATCGGATCGAACTTGTGATCGTGGCAACGCGCACAGGCCGCTGTGACGCCGAGCAACGCTTGCGAGACGGTGTCGATTTGTTCATCAGCCAGATCGAGCGCAAACTGCCGCGCGTTCGCCTGGTTCACGCTCTTGGTCCCAATCGCGAGGAAGCCAGTGGCGATGAGTTGCTCGGCGCGTTGCCTGTCGTCCTTGGCTGGCAGCAGGTCGCCAGCGAGCTGTTCACGCAGGAACTGGTCATACGGCTTGTCCTTGTTAAACGCGGCGATGACGTAGTCGCGATAGCGCCAGGCATTGGGGAAGGCGAGGTTGATGTCCTTGCCCGTGCTCTCCGCATACCGCGCCACATCGAGCCAATGGCGACCAAACTTTTCGCCGAACTGCCGTGACTCAAGCAAGCGGTCCACCACCTTCTTGAAGGCATCGGGCGAGCTGTCGTTGTAGAAGGCACTGACCTCCTGCGGTGTCGGCGGCAATCCTGTGAGGTCAAAGGTGACGCGCCTCAGCAGCGTGAGCTTGTCCGCATCAGCCACCGGCTTGAGCCCTTTCGCCTCCAGCGCGGAGAGGAGGAAGCGGTCAATGTCATTCCTGGGCCACGTAGCGTCGTTCACCGTCGGCGAGGGTGACTTCTTCGGTAACTGCCAAGCCCACCACTGCTTTGCCGAGGTCCAAGTTTCGGCCTTCTTCGCCACCTTGGCCTCACCTGTGCGCGGATCGGGTGCGCCATACTGCACCCAGGTCTCGAAGTCCTTGATCACCTCATCCGCGAGCTTTCCGCCTGATTTCTCCGGCGGCATCGCGAGGTCTTTGTCGTGGTAACGAATGGCCGTAATGAGCAAGCTCGCCTCCAGATCACCCGGCACCACCGCATGGCCTGAATCGCCGCCCGCACGAGTGCCCTCGCGTGTGTCGAGCGCCAGTCCGCCTTTCATGCTTTCCGCCTCCGAAGAGTGGCACTTGTAACATTTGTCAGCCAGCACGGGCCGGATCTTCTTCTCAAAGAAAGCCAGTCCCGCAAGCGTGACAGGCTTCTCGGCAGTGGTCGGCGCGGGTGCGGGCTTTGTGGACGGGGTTTCCTGTTTTGTTGGCGTCGGCGGCGTAGTCGTCGGAGTCGGCTCCGGTTTTGGAGTCGGTGGTGCCGGGGTGCCGCGAGAGAGCCCAGTGATCCCTCTGAACTCCTCCAGCGTGAGCGCCCCATCTTTGTTGGCATCGAGCTTGCCGAAAACCTCCACTGCATTCGCGCCGCTCAACGAGCGCGAACGTTCGATGAACCTCGCAAACTCCTGCGCGTCGAGCTTTGCATCCTTGTTGGCATCCACGCGCTTGAACGCATCGTCGAGTACCGGCACAGGCCGTGAGGCACTCGGTGATTGGGCCGTGGCGGCGCTGCCGGACAGGACTGCGAGTGTGGGGAAGAAGACGAAAAGCCGATTCATGCCCCATCATTTCACCGCGAAGATGAGCAGAAGATGAGCGTGGCCGGCTATTTTTCTCTGTGCAGCGACATCTGGAGGACACCGCCGTCATCCAGCTTTGCGGTGAGGGTGAATCCCCGTGCGACAGCGCAACTGTTCGCTATGGACAGACCGAGGCCTGCGTGAGTGGCGTCCGTGCGCGTGGTGTCCTTCCGCCAGAGACGGTCGAAAAGGCGTGGAATGTCCTCGGGAGTGAGGTCAGGGGCGAGGTTGCCCACGCGCAAGAAAGGGTCGTCGCCCGTCGCCGCTATGACGATCTCGCTTCCTGGGGGCGCATACTCCGTCGCGTTGGCGATGAGATTGGTGATGATGATGCGCAGCAGACATGGGTCGGTTTCCAAGGTGGGCGATGAATCAAGCCGCAGGTCGAATCTCAAATCGTGCTGTTTGGCGCGTTCCATGTGAAGCGCGACACACTCCTCAACCAGCGGGCCGAGCACCACCGTTTCGGAGGTGACATCAGATGAGGCGGTTTCGAGGCGGGACAGCACCAGGAGGCTGTCCACGGTGTGTTGCAGGCGTGCTGCGGCCTGCGCGATTTCATGAAAGTCCTCCGGCGAGGATTGGTCCGGCCATTTCGCCGCCACCTCGCTCGTGGCTCGAATCGCGGCGAGCGGAGTGCGCAGTTCATGCGCCAAGTAACCGCTGAACCGGCGCTCGCGCTCGAAGCCTTGCTCCAGCCGCGCCATGAGATCATTCAATCGCGTCACGATAGGCGCGATTTCCAACGGCATTGCTTCCATGGCGAATCGCTCATGCAGTGATGCGGCTCCCATCGCCACCGCCTGCTCCCCCACGCGAGCCAGCGGACGCAAGGCAAAGCGAAGCGCGAGCACCAGCAGCAAACAAAGCACGGCGCAGCACACGACGCCGCCGATCACCAGATCGGTCAAGAGTCGGGACAATCGAGCTTCGCCCTCGCTCCGGCTGAGGGCGACGGCAAAAGCCAACGGCGGACTTCCGCCTCCTTGGGGATATTGCATGGCGCTAAGGCGAACCTGCTCGCCGTTCTCCAATGTGCCGTCATATCGGATGGCATCGCGAGCCAACTCTGGCGGGCGGGGCAGGTCCGCGTTGCCGAGATTCGGTGAGCGGCGCTCCAGCACTCCGTCGGATGTCCACAGCTCGAAATACTGGCCGGGCGATTGAAAATCCTCCTTGGCGAGGAAGGCTCGCAAACCAGGTGTGCGTGCCCCGCCAGTGCCAGCATTCGCTTGATTGCGCAGTGCCAGCCGCGCTGATCCAGCGAACCTGCCAAGCCGCGCATCAAGATCAGCGTCGTTCGCTTGCTTTGCTGAAAAATACACTCCCATGATCGCGACCACGCACACCACGACGAAGCCGGGCAGCAGCCATCCGAGAAGCTGGAAGCGAATGCTCTTCATCGGGATTCGGGGATAACGTAACCCATCCCACGTCGCGTGTGGATGATCGGCGTGCTCTGGTCGGAGATGGTGATCGCACGGCGTAGCGCACACACCGCCGTGTCCACGACATTGCTCATGGGCGACACCATCTCGTCGTAAATGTGCTCCTCGATCTCCGTGCGCGAGACCACCTGCCCTTTCCGCAAAAGAAGATACTCCAGCAGTGCAAAAAGCTGTGGCGTGAGGTTGATGTCCCGTCCGCCGCGCCGCACTGATTTCGCCGCCTGATCCAACTCCAAATCCCCCACGACAAGAAGTGGAGAACGCCGCGCATACTTTCTCCGCCCCAGCACCTCCACACGGGCTAGAAGCTCCTCAATAGCGAAGGATTTCGTTAAGTAGTCATCGGCACCGAGCCTGAGTCCGGCGACACGATCCTCAATCGCATCCTTCGCCGTCAGGAACAGCACTGGCGTCTCATTGCCTGCCGCACGAATCCGCCGCAAAATCTCGCGCCCATCCATGCCGGGCAGCATGATGTCGAGAATGATCACGTCGTAGTCATGGTCCTGCGCCATCAGCCATCCCTCCGCTCCATCGCCCGTCGCATCTACGGCATAGCCCGAAGCCCTGAGCGCCTTCACCACCGGCTTGCGCAGAGGTGCGGAGTCTTCGACAAGGAGGATGCGCATGGATTGAATGAAGGGTGGATTCCGATCGCGATACTACCCGCGAAAGATGAGGAGAACATGAAGAAGCCGTGGGCAATTCCAACGGCACACTCCTTACCTCTGAGAACGAGATCCCGCCATGTCAGGTCTTCACGCCATGATCCCGCTCACCAGCTCTCCATGCACGTCCGTGAGACGGAAATCGCGGCCTTGATAGCGGAAGGTGAGGCGCTCGTGGTCGAGGCCGAGCAGATGCAACACCGTGGCGTTCAGATCATGGGTGTGGACCGGATTTTCGGCGACGTTGAAACCGAAATCGTCGGTTTTGCCGAAAACCACGCCGGGTTTGATGCCGCCGCCTGCCATCCACATGGTGTAGGCGTCTTTGTGGTGATCGCGACCGGGAGAGGTCTTGGTGCCGTCGCCATTGATGCCCTGGCGCAGCGGAGTGCGGCCAAATTCAGCGCCCCAGATGATGAGTGTCTCGTCCAGCAGGCCGCGCTGCTTTAAATCGCGCACGAGAGCTGCCATCGGACGGTCCACGTCCTTCGCTTTGGCGGTGAGTCGTTGTTTGAGACCGCCGTGGTGGTCCCAGTCGGAATCAAAGAGCTGCACCATGCGCACGCCGCGTTCGACGAGGCGGCGGGCGAGCAGGCAGTTGTTGGCAAAGGACGCCTTGCCCGGCAGCGCGCCATACATGTCGAGAGTGGCCTTCTTCTCCTGCGTGATGTCCATCAGCTCCGGCACGCTCGTCTGCATGCGGTAGGCCATTTCATACTGGCTGATGCGCGTGGCGATCTCGGGATCGCCCACGACGCCGAGTTGCTGCTCGTTGAGCGCTTTGACCGCGTCGAGCACACGTCTGCGGTCTTTCGTGCTGTGTCCTGGCGGATTGCCGAGGAAAAGCACCGGCTCGCCACTGCCGCGGAATTGAATGCCCTGATACACGCTGGGCAGAAAACCCGTGCTCCACAGCGTCGATCCCGCGCCGCCAGGCGGACCGGAGAGCAGCACCACATAGGCGGGCAGATCGCGATTCTCCGCGCCGAGACCATACGTCAGCCACGCGCCAAGGCTGGGCCGTCCGCCCTGGCCGAAACCGGTGTGCAGGAACATCTGTGCCGGAGCGTGATTGATCTCGTTCGTGTGGAGGGACTTCACCACGCAGATATCGTCCGCCACAGTGCCGAGATTCGGCAGCAGCTCGCTCAGTTCGAGCCCGCTCTGCCCGTGGCGCTGAAATTTGAACTCCGTGCCCGCCAGCGTCATCTCGCCGCCGATGAAGGCGAAGCGTTTGCCCTTGGTCAGCTCCTCAGGGCACTTCTGGCCGTCCATCTTCTGCAGCAGCGGCTTGTAATCGTAGAGATCGAGCTGCGAGGGCGCTCCGATCATGTGCAGGTAGATGATGTTCTTCGCCTTCGGCGCAAAATGCGGACGCGGCACTGCCGCCGCAGGTAAATCCCGGGCCAGCAACGATCCCAGCGCCGCCGAACCCAGTCCAAGACCGGACTGCTGGAAAAACTGGCGACGGGAGACGTGGAGAAAATCAGGCGGCGTCATACACGGCGTCTAAACGCCACCCCAGGGCTCAAATTTCCCTCAACTGCTCGAAGACCCGGTCGGCGAAATATAAACCTCTGCTTAGTCGCCGCCGGGGAACTCCTTCTCAACATGCGTCGTGTTCGTGATGCCAGTCCGTCATAGAAACCTCATCCTCGAAAGCCATGACAGCCTCCCCTGCGATCAACCCGCTGCACCGAGCGCGAAACAAGGAGCCGGTGGCCATGCTCTGCGAGGTTTTGAAACACCCTGAAGAATGGCAGGTGCAGTCCGGCCGCCTGCGCCATCAGTCCGGCATGGAGCTCTGCCACCGGCTGGGTCTGGCGTATTTCTCCGAAAAGAGCCGGATCATATTTCCTCTGAGCCTGTGGGATCGCTGGCTTCTGGGCCGTTCCGCCCGGAAGCTCGTTTGCAAGAACGTGGCGCAGGTGTTCATCAACGATGAGGAGCGCTCGGCGTTCAGCGCGATGTGTCTTTCCATCCGGCTGAAACCCCAGGATTGGGAGGTCTGCTCCAGATCAGCCGTTCACCGCCCCAGCGGCACCGCGTTGGTCACCGGGGATGGGTTCTGGTTTCTGCGCTTCACGCCTGACAGCAGGCTCCGTTTTCGACTGGGGCCGCTGAACCGCATCTGCCTCTGGGTTTTTCTCAAAAGGCTGATCCTGCGGGCCTGATGCCGCAGGGTCAGATCTTCCAGTCCACCTTGGCGAGCTGCTCGCGACCGTTGCGGTCGTGATATTTCACATGGCCGTGCCTGGCACCGTATTCGTGGACGCATTTGGTCACCTTCACGTCGTAGCAGCAGTATTCGGCGATCTTCGCCACCTCGCCCTGCTGCCACCATTTGAGCGCGTCGAGACCGTCGGCGGTCTTGCCCATGCCGAGCGTGGCGGCGGCCACGGCGTCGAGCTTGATGCGGTGGCCGAGGACTTTTTCGAGATCGATGAGCAGATCCAGGCTGTGCGGCAGATCGGCCGCGTCGAAGAGCAGGTCGTGCCCTTTGAGCACCTCGTAGTCGAAGCCGATGTGATTGAAGCCGACGACCAGATCCGCGCCTTTGAGCTGCTTGATCAGCGCGGCGGTCTCGTCCTGGGTGTAGATGCTGTACTCGTTCTGCTTCGTGCTGAACGTGCAGGCCACGGAGATGCCCATCTTGTGCTTGTTGCCCCAGCCGCCGACGTCATTGGCCGTGCGGCGTGTTTCCAGGTCGAAATAAACAATGTCTCCGGCCATGATCGCGGTGCGTGGCGAGGAGATCAGCCGATGCGGTAAACGATGCGCGCCTTGTCCATGTCGTAGGGGGACATTTCGATCTTTACCGCGTCGCCGATGACAAGACGGATGAATTTTTTGCGCATCTTGCCGGAAATGTGGGCGAGAACCTCATGACCCGTCGCATTGCGCAGTTTCACACGAAACATGGTGCCGGCGAGCACGGCGGTGATGACGCCGTCAAGCTCGATGGCCTCTTCCTTGGCCTTTCCCGGCTCCGGCTCCGGCGGACGTGGCGGTGGAGCGAAACGTTGCTGCGGAGGACCGCCGCGATTGGGTGGGCCACCCCGTGAAGGGCCGCGGCTGGGGCCGCTGCGTGAAGGACCGCGATTGGGAGGACGAGACATGCTTGAAAAAAGTTGGGCGTGAGGATGCTGCCACACGAGGGGATTACAAGAGTAATTTTGCCCGGTGACAGGACTGAAACGCCCGGGCGGGTGATTCATGCAGACAAAAATCTCGCCCCCATGCGTCCTGTCCGTGAAACTGCCCGCCGCATGCCCGCCGCCCCGACACTGCCCGAACTCTACGATGCCCATGCGGCGGGGCTGTTTCATTACTTCAACAGTTTCACGGGCGGGGAGGCTGATGCGAAGGATCTGCTGCAGGAGATGTTCATCAAGCTGGCCAGGCGGTCGATTCCAGATGGCATTGCGAACATGCGTGCCTGGCTGCTGCGGCTGGCGCACCACCAGGCCATCGACTGGCTGCGGAAGCATCAGGTGCGCCGTCGTGCGGAAGAGGCCGCTCCGCCGGAGATGTTTGCCGCCCATGATGACCCCGATCAGGCGGAACTGGCGAAACGTCTCACCACCGCGCTCGCCCTGCTGCCGCTGGAGCAGCGCAGCGTGGCGCAACTGAAGCTGTGGGATGGGCTGACCTTTGAGGAAATCGCCGAGGTGCAGGGCATTCCACTGAACACGGCGGCCAGCCGCTACCGCTACGCGCTGGAGAAGCTGCGCAGCGAGCTGAGGCCGCTTTATGACGAACTGAAACCCTCATGAACACGAACTTCGATGCCTTTGAAAACGACCTGCGCGCCCTGCGGAGGCGCGAGCTGCCGCCTGAATGGCGTGCTGACATACTACGAGCCGCCCAATCCGCATCGCGCACGCCACGCTGGCTCGTGGCGGGCTGGAGCATCGCCTGGGCGGCGATTTGGGTGATGTACCTCACCACACCGGCGGAACCGGACACACCGCCAAGCACGGCCCACGAAACTCCCACGCTGCGATGGGAGGAACGCGCCGCGCTCATCGAAAACCTGCTCGCTGCCAACTGAACTCTTAACCGTGCCTTCCCATGCTCCGCCGCATCACCTCCAAACGCGCCACCCGCATTCTGCTGTGGCTTTTCATCACACTCGTCACTCTCACCGTCCTGCTGTTCGTCTGGACGAACTGGAGCGGCAAACGCCGCTGGGCCACCACGAAGGCGCTGATCGACCGCGAGGGCGAAACACTGGATTTTCGCACGCTGCTGCCCGCCACACCACCGGACGCTGCCAACTTGCTCGCCATCGAACCGTTGAATGGCATATCGGCGGACACCGAAAGCGACAACAGCAAGGGCGGCCCGGGCGCGAAACGAAAGGCCTGGGAGGCGATGAAATGGAGCGGCGCCATGCCACCCGCTGAAGGCGTGACCCAAGGCAAAACAACAGACTTCCAGGAATGGGTCAAAATCCTGCGCGAAACGAAGTTTCTCGACCTGTCGGCGAATTCGCAGGTGTCCGGCAACGATGTGTTGACCGCGCTGGACGCGAAACTGCCGGTGCTGAAACAACTGGCGGACGAAGTGGTCACGCGACCGCAGGGAATGTTCACGCCGGGCTTGCGTGAGCGTGAAATGCCGGAACTGCTGTTCGCCCTGCGCCTGCCGCACTACAACGCCGGACAAAATCTGGCAAAAGCGCTGAGCCTGCGGGCCCGCGCGGCCGTGGCGGCGAAAGACAGCGCGGAAGCGACGCGCAGCCTGCTTGCGATCACGCGTCTGGCACAAGCGTGCAAACAAGAGCCGCTGCTGATCGGCTTTCTGGTCGGCAACACGCTGGAAATGATGGCGCTGGAGCCGCTGTGGACCGGCCTGCGAGAGCATGTGTTCGCCGAGGACGATTTGAGAAGGTTGCAAGACGCCTTTGCCACGGATGAAACCACTCCGGCGCTCCTGCTCGCGATGCGTGGCGAGCTGGCGGCCGGTTTGAACGCGGTGGAGCATCTGCAAAAGGCCGCCGAAGGTCAAACCAAGGACGGTGAGAACGTGGCGGCAGCACTCTTTGCCAGCGGCAAAAGCCTGGGCATGAACGTCTGGCGGATGCTGCCGAACGGATTGTTCGACCACTGGAAAAGTGTGATCGCGGACATGGAGCTGCGCCATTTGATCCAGCCGCTGAAAAACGGCGGCCTGCGGCAGGCCGTCCATGCGGGGGACGCGGTGGTAGTCGAAATCAAGAGCCGTTCCAACATGGTTCTGCATCCTGATCACATCATGGTGAATCTCATGCTGCCTTCAGTGACGCAGATCAGCGTCAATGCCCTGCTGACCGAGACGCGGCGGCGACAGTCGCTGGCAGCGGTAGCGGTGGAGCGGTTTCATCTGCGGCAGGCGAAGTATNNCACTGGTGCCGGAGTTCATGCCCGCCGTGCCGCTCGATCCGTGCGATGGGAAGCCCCTGCGCTACCGCCTGACGGACTCGGGCCGTTTTGTCCTGTGGTCCGTGGGCTTTGACGGCCATGATGACGCAGGGAAAGTGACCGCAGGCACCAAGCTCCACAAACGGGAGTATGTCGGCGACTGGACCTGGCAGTATGAGCTGGCGAAATGATCAGAACAGATCGAGCGCCAGATCGAGCGCACGGGCCGAATGAGTCAATGCGCCGACGGAAATGGCGTTCACGCCGGTGGCGGCGACGTCTTTGATGGTGTCGAGCGTGATGCCGCCGCTGGCTTCGAGCCAGAGCCTGCCGTTCACGAGTTTCACCGCTTCGCGCTGCTGGTCGGTGCTCATGTTGTCGAGCAGGAGCATGTCCACGCCGTCGAGCGTGAGAAAATCAGCGACTTGCTGCAAGGTCGCGGCCTCAAGCTGGACGCGGACGCCGGGGCGTTCGGCGCGCAGTTTGTGAATGGCGGCTTGAAGTGATTTCAAATCGCTGTTGGCGGCGAGGTGGTTGTCTTTGACCATGGCGTGGTCGTAGAGGCCCATGCGGTGGTTGGTGCCACCACCGTGCTTGACGGCGGCTTTTTCCAGCAAACGCCAGCCAGGAGTGGTTTTGCGGGTGTCCCAGACTTGGACGGGGTGCGGTTTGACGGCCTCGACATAGCGTTTCGTCTGAGTGGCGACGCCGCAGAGGCGCTGGAGGAAGTTCAGAGCCGTGCGCTCGGCAGTGAGCAGGGAGCGCGTGCTTCCAGCGGCCTTCATGAGGATGCTGCCGCGCTCAAACCGGCTGCCATCCGGGATACAGACCTCGATATCGAGCGCGGGGTCGATTTCTTTGAAAACCGTGACGGCGATTTCAGTCCCAGAGACAATTCCGGGCTCGCGGGCGACAATTTCGGCCCTGGAACGTGAGTTTTCGGGGATGAAGTAGAGAGAGGTGACATCGCCAGCACCGACATCTTCGGTAATGGCGGCACGAATCAGGGCAAAAACAGAGGTTTCCATGGGTGGGGGAGTTTAGGGCGCAATCCGGCGGTTTCCAGCCTGGGGGAAAAACAGGTTGCCAAATCAGGTGAACTGTCCATCTTCCCCGCCCCTCGCCCCCGGCCTGACTGATTCACGGCCTGCGATGCGAGGCTCAGGAGAGCGTGTCATGAGCAAAATCATCGAAAAGATCAACCAGGAACAAGTTAAAAAAGAAGTCACCGCATTCAATGTGGGAGACACCATCAAGGTGCATACCCGAGTCGTCGAAGGTGACAAGGAGCGTATCCAGATTTTCGCCGGCATCGTGATCGCCCGCAAAGGCCACGGCATCAACGAGGCCTTCACCGTGCGCAAGATTTCCTACGGCGAGGGTGTGGAGCGTGTGTTCCCCCTGCACAGCCCGAAGGTGGCGAAGATCGAGATCACCAAGACCGGCCGCGTGCGCCGTGCCCGCCTGCACTACCTGCGCCAGCGCCAGGGCAAGGAAGCCATGTCCGTGAAGGACCAAGGACAACAACATCAGTCTGCCGAAGCAGCCTGATCCGTCTGATAAACGATTCAAAAAAGAGGGAGAGCCGGCTGGCTCTCCCTCTTTTTTTGTGAATGGATGCGGAGAAAAGACTGGTGGAGCCAGTCTGGAGATCACTTTTTCTTCTTGCCGCCGGACATGGCGACCACGAGCACCAGGACGACCACTCCAATGCCAATAAGGATGAGCGTGTTGGTGCTGATGCCAGCGGATTCCTCCACGGGTGGCGTCATTGGCATGGCGGCGGCAGGCGGCGGCTGGGAATAGCCAGCCGGAGCGGCTGGCGGGACCGCCGCAGGGGCATAGCCAGGCTGAGTGGCTGGATAAGTGCCAGGAACGGCTCCTGGCACCGGTGTGGGGGCAGGAACAGGGGTGCCTGCGGGCATGGCAGGAGTCGCTCCTGGAGCGGGAGCCACTGCGGGAGTTCCTTGTGGGGCGGCGACAGCCGGGGCCGTGCCACCGGCAGCGGCCAAAGCGGCGGCCACTCGATCATCCATGCCAGGCGTTCCACTTCCACCAACGGCTGTGGAGCCGCCAACGGCTCCTGGTGCCGCAGCTCCCGCAGGCTGCACCGACTTCGCGGCAAGCTGCTGCTGAGCATAAGCATAGCGCTGGCGGTAGCCTTGAAAAATCGTGGAGTAGAACTGCCGGCTGGTGGCATCAGCCCCGGCTGCGGCGGTTTCACCTGCGAGAATGGCCTCCCCCATCTTTTTGAGCGCCTCGCCATCTTTGCTCGCCGCCGCTTCCGAACGCATGATTTCGGCAATGGCCTGGTTGATCTTGCCGATGACAGCGGTGTCGATCTCTTTGAGACGCGCCTTTTCGGCGATTATGGTCTTCGAGAGGATTTTAAGGCTGGGCAGATCATACTTGTATGGCGTGAACCAGCGCGCTCCGGATTTGCGCTCAACATCATAGCCGTCCTTCCACTGCTCTTTTTCGCGCGCGATGGCGTCTTTCATACGGGTCAGATCCGGCTCGATGAGCTTTTTGACGCCCTCATCACGCATTCTTTGCAATGCAGGCTGGTCCTTGATCATTTGCTCGATCTGGGCCTCATACTTGGCGAGAACTTCGAGCGTGGTTTCGACGGCCTTGGGATAATACACGGATGCGACGTGGCCCCTCTGATAATTGGCAATTTTGTCGAATTCCTTCAGTGCGCCGCTGTAATCCCTGGCTTCGGCCTGCGCCAGTATCTCGGCATACACTCCATAAGCCTTGATGTTGTAGCTGTCCGCCTTGGCCTCGTCAGGCGTGAGCCATTTGCCCTCGACCTTCATGCCGCCAGAGACAACTTTTTCCTTCTCCTCCTGCGCCGTGGCGATCATTTTCTCCGCCTCGGCGGCCTCTTTGGTGCCCGGATAGCGGTTCACAAAGGGACGCAGCCGGTCCTGGATGAGCTGCTCGTATTTTTCCGCCGTCATGAGATCGACCGTGGGGAACAGTTTTTGCAGCTCGATCAATTCGACCTCCTCGGGCTTCTGCTTGAGGATTTCGGCGATGTCGGTGCGCGGAATGTCCTTCTCATCCCAGATCTTGGGTGTCAGCTTGTAGCGCATGCGCACCACCTCGGGGGTTTCAGAAAGGATGTTTCCCTCCAGCTTCTTGCCGTCCTTGAGGGTGATGATGTCGGCGTGCAGGAATCCGGCGCTGCAGGCCAGCGCGAGCAAGGCAAGTCGAAGGCGGCTCAATTTCATGGGGATGCGGGGTTGGATGAGAGAGGTGAAGGAAAAGAATGCGCGGGTTTTTGCGCGGGTTATGAGAAATAACTCAAAACAACGCCACGAGTAAAGAACGATCCTATTTTTCGTGTGTTCCGGGCCTCGGTGCTAATTGGCCCGGCGCTTGAGAATGATGCGCTTGAACCGGACGTTGCCGCCTTCCTGGCTCACGCTCATCACCTCCGGGTCATTGACGAAGACGTTGTGGATGAGGCGGCGGTAGTAGCTGTTCATCGGTGGCAGGTCGGCGCTCTGGCCGGTGGCGCGGACACGCTCTCCCAGGTCCTTGGCCCGGGCGACCATCTTGTCCTCCCGCATGGAGCGGTAAAACTCGACATCAATGCGGATGCGCGGCGCGTCCTTGATGTGGCGCTGAAGCACCCGGTTCACGAGGTACTGGATGTCATCCAGCGTCTCCCCACGACGGCCGATCAGCGCGTCCGAGTCGTCCGTGAGCACCTGGAGCGTGGGGCCATCCGGGCCGTTGTCCTCCTCAATCTGGACGACGAAGCCCAGGTAGCCGAGCATGGTGTCCAGGATGTGGCGGGCGTGTTCGAGCGGCGTCATGGGTGTTTTCAGTTCGCGGTTTAACACCTCTGTTAAGGGGCCGCAGCCGAGGAACTGCGAACCGGGAACAGAGAACTTGATTTGGTCTAACCTCCCAGCTTCGGCGGTTTGGGGCCTTTTTTCTTCTCTTTGTTGCCCATGGGGTTGAAAAACGGGTTCTGCGGCGGCGGGCCTTTCACCACGGGCTTCTGCGCCACCTTCTCCAGCTTCGGCTCAGGAATGTAGAGCTTCATGATCCAGGTCTGGGCGATGCTGAAGATGTTCTGCGTGGACCAGTAAAGGGCGAGCGCGGCGGCGAAGTTGTAGCAGATGAACAGGAAGAAGACCGGCATCAGCATGAAAATGCGCTGCTGCGTCTTGTCCATGCTCTGCGGCTGCGGCGTGAGCTTCATCTGCGCCACCATCGTCAGGCCCATGATGAGCGGCAGCGGGTTGATGTCGAAACCGCCCCAGTTCGTCACCGTGTCGGCGGCGGAGAGATCGTTGACCCACAGGAAACTCTGCCCGCGCAGCTCGGCGGCGTATTCCAGCACCCGGTAGAGGCCGAAGAAGATCGGGATCTGCAAAAACATCGGCAGACAGCCGCCGAGAGGGTTCACACCGTACTCGCGGTAGAGCTTCATCACCTCCTGCTGCTGCTGCTGCGGGTTGTCCTTGTGCTTTTCCTGCAGCTCCTTCATCATCGGACCCAGCAGGCCCATGCGCTTCATGGTGAAGGTGGACTTGGCATGGATCGGCCAGATGCAAAGGCGTACAAAAATGGTCAGCAGGATGATCGCCACGCCCCAGTTGCCGGTCATGTCATGCATCCAGCGCATCACCCAGGAAAGGAAGATGCTGATCGGCTTGAACCAGCCGTAGAACATCGCGAAACTGCGCTGCTTGCCGATCTTGCTCAGGCGGTCGTACTCCTTCGGTCCGAGATAAATCTGGTAGGTCTGCGTCACCGAGGCTCCAGGTGCCAGATCGACCGCCGGCAGGCCCAGCGTGGCGTCATAGGCGTGGTCCTCGATGTCCGTCTTGCCCGCATGCACGGCGTCGATCGGCTGCGTCAGCCTGCGGCGGGTGGTCCAGAATTTCCCAGGCGCGTCCTTCTCCGCCACCCGCGTCACGATGTGCGTGTAGAATCGTCCCATCACCCCGGCATAACGCAGCGCGTTGTAAGACTGGCGGAACTCGAATTTCTGCTCGCTGAACCAGGGCTTCCCATAGTAGTCAGCCTGGTAAAAGTCCGCGTCTCCCGCGTCATTCCAGAAAAAGCCCTCGTAGCGGGCGTCATCGTGCTTCAACGCGCTCGAAGCACCGGCGTAGAGGTAGTATTCCTCGGAGCGATGCTGGGCGGCGCCCATGTTTTTCAGCGTGATCGTCAAGTCGATCAGATGCTCGTCGCTCTCCTTGCCCTCGGTCAGGCTGTATGTCTTCGTGACCACCACGCCTTCGGCGCTGGTGCCTTCAAAAGTCGCGCTCCGATCCGACTTGTCCGTCAGCTTGTAAGCCATCGCGTCCAGCCCGGCAGGTTCACGGCGCAACGCTCCGATGGCTTCCTGCCCGTTTGTGTTCAGGGTCACTTTGTCCGTGCCCGCCAGCACCGCGCGGGCGATGCCACCGCCCTTCGAAGTCAGTTCAAACGTGACGCTGCCGGTCTTCAGCGAGTGTGTCTCCTCCGGCACGTTCACCACCGCCGCCGGGGTTGCGGCTGTGGGTGCCGCCGTTGCCGTGGGACTCGGGGCCGCCCCTGGAGCCGTGGGTGTGGTCGTGACAGCGGCAGCAGGCGCATTTTTTTCCTTTTCCGCCTGGGCGCGGGCCGCTTCGGCCTGCGCCTGCTTCTGGTTTTCCTGCATGTAGTGCCAGTTCACCCCCATGAGGATGACGCACAGCGTCACGACGATCCAACTTTTGCGGTCCATGAATTTAAGAGAGGGGGGAGAAAGGATTTAGGGGAAGAATGCTCCGTAAAATGCGGAGCAGCAGGCTGCGGACAATGACGAATGCACGAATGAGGAAGCGTGGGTGCGAGTGCTGGCGGGCAGTAGGGTCAAATTCGTCATTCGTCATTTTTCCCCGGCACCGGATCATGCCCATGACCGCCCCACGGATGACAACGGAAGATGCGCCGCAGGCCCATCCAGCTCCCGCGCAGTGTGCCGTGCGTCTCCACAGCCTGGAGAAAATACGCCGAGCAGGTCGGCGTGAAGCGGCAGCCGGAGCCGGGACCGCCAAAGGCGTGAATGACGGGGGAGATGAACATCTGGTAGCCGCGGATGAAGATTCGGATGAGCCATTTCATGAGGCGGTGGCGGCTGATGCTGGGGCTTTGAGCAACTGCATGCGCCGCGCCAGCCGCAGCCAGTCCTGCTCCAGTTCCGCCAGTGTGGCCTGCGGGGCACGCCAGCGGGCGATGATCACCATCTGCCAGCCAGGAACGATTTCCGCACGATGCGCACGAACAATCTCACGCAGCAGACGGCGGACCCGGTTCCGCACCACGGCATTGCCCAGTTTACCCCCGGTGATGAGGCCAAACTGGAACTCCTTCAGCGTTTCCACCTGCAAAACACTCAGGACCAGAAATTTTCCGGCCTGGCTGCTGCCCCGCGCCTTCACCCGCGCGAAATCGCACGCGAGTTTCATCCGCAGGTTCGAGGGAAGGCGCATGGGGAGGAGCGCGCCGCAGCAGGTTTAGGCGTGCTGCTGGGTGTGGCGCTTGAAGTGAATTTCCACGCCCTTCGGCAGGAGACGTTTGCGTCCGGCACGGCGGCGGCGGCGCAGGATGTCACGGCCGTTTGCCGTCTTCGTGCGGGCACGGAAGCCAAACTGCTGTTTGCGCGTGCGTTTGGAGGGTTGGTAGGTCCTGAATGTCTTGGGCATGGGCGTGTGGGGTGGTGAAAATCAAAATGTCAGATCAGACCGGACAAATCACGGCCTCCCCTCGAAAAGGGGGCGCGAAACTAGCGGGAGCCGCCCATTTGTCAACGAGGCGATCAAATCGCGCAAACTTCGGCCTTTTCACCGTTACATTCCGCCCATGAAGCCCCTGCCCATCCTCATCACTCTCATCCTTCCCATTCTCACCCAAGCCGAGACGCCCCCTGCCCTCCCGCTATGGGAAAAAGGCGCTCCAGGTTCCGAGGCTCGCGCCACCGAGCCAGAAAAAGCCGAAGGCAGCAACGTCTGCAACATTCACAACCCCACGATCACCCCCTTCGTCCCCGCCGCGGACAAAAGCACCGGCACCGCCGTCATCATCTGTCCCGGCGGCGGTCATTCCAAGCTCTGCCTTGGTCATGAAGGCTACGCCCTCGCCGAATGGTTCCGCGACCGTGGCATCGCCGCCTTCGTGCTGAAATACCGCCTCGCCCGCGAAAAAGGCAGCACCTACACCATTCAAGACCACGCCATGGCCGACACCCGCCGCGCCCTGCGCCTCGTGCGCAGTCGCGCCGCCGAATGGCAGATCAAGCCGGACCGCATCGGCATCATGGGCTTCTCCGCCGGCGGAGAGCTGGCCGCTTTTGCCGCCATGAAATCCGACGCCGGACAACCCGGTGCTGCCGACCCCATCGACCAAGCCAGCAGCCGCCCCGATTTCCAAGCGCTCATCTACCCTGGAACCTCCGACCTGTTCTCCGCCGAAAAAGGCATGCCACCCGTGTTCATTGCCTGCGGCTACAGCGACCGGCCTGACATCGCCGAAGGCATGGCCCGCCTCTATCTGAAATACAAAGCCGCCGGCGTGAAGGCCGAACTGCACATCTACAGCGGGGCCGGCCACGGCTTCGGTTATCGCCCCGACAAAACCGGAGCCGCCGCCAAATGGCCCGAGCGCTTCACCGAGTGGCTTACCGACAGCGGTTTTCTGGGCAAGAAATGAAGTTCACTTCTTGATCTGCCTCAACCGCCCGCCGGTGCGGCGCACGATGGAACTCCAGGCATTTTCATCGTCATCACGCATTTCGAAGCCGATGAAGTGCAGGGGGATCTTGTCTTTGCGGCCCTTTTGCAGCTCCTTGATTTGATCACCAATTTCCTCATTAGGAATGCGTCGATCCGTTGGATAGGTCTGCTCAAACTGGCCGTCGGAGATGAGGAAAATCACATCTGGGTTCATTTTGAAAGCGGCATCAATCACGCACACGACGCCGTTTGGATCCGGGCTCAGCACCCCGCGTGAACCGCGCGCCATCTGGCCGCTCTCGTTCCATTCGTTGTCGATCCA
>DNXB01000559.1:18474-18626 GCA_003506995.1 Verrucomicrobiales bacterium | reverse complement strand
CCCACAGCATGAAGGGCAGCTTCAACTGCTCCGGTGTGCTGTCGATGATCAGGCGTCGTAGCCTGGCCTCCTGCCGCGCGTCGAGCCGACGATGCGCGCCGTGTTTACGCCCGCGCTTGCGCGATGCCAATGCCTTGCTGCCGCCTTGTTGG
>DNXB01000559.1:7858-18345 GCA_003506995.1 Verrucomicrobiales bacterium | reverse complement strand
CTATTTTATTGCCGGGTTAATAGCACATGTATTCCGCCAGAAGCGGAGTGGACCCTGTTGACAATGCCAGACCAAATGGCCCGACTGGTCTTCGTGCGTTCCAAGAATGCTTCGTATCGTTTCTTGGCCACTCCGAGAGTGCTTCGTGTTCCACTCGCACACGGCACACAAAAGCCTCCCGTCTCGGCAGCGGTTGTGACGAGCATGGTGTTGCCGCACTGCCGACACACAACTTGGTTTGGAGACATGATCGGATATCGGCTTCTATGGGCTGAAGGCCCACTCCGGCGCGTTGAGCATGGCCCAGAGGATGTCTTCGAGGCGCTGGCGCCAGTCGGCGTTGAGGCGGTCGGTGGGTTTGTCACCTGCGCGGGCGGCGGCTTCCTGGGCCATGCGGACGTTGGTGGCTTCGGCGTCGAGGTGGTTGGACCAGCTCACATAAGGAGTGCGGGTGCGTGTTGATTTATGACTTATGATTTGCGATTGATGATTTAACCGAGTGTCGTAGCCTTCGGAGAGATGCTTGGTGTAAAGCTCGCGCTCTTCGGCGCTGGGGTGGCGGGTGAGGAGTTTGAGGAAGAGCTGGTCGATGAATTGATCCATAGGCTGCTTCTTCAAGGCGAGCTGGGTGACGCCGTGGTCGTCGCTCAAACGGGTGAGCCAGATGCCGACGGTGCCGTTGCTGAGGATGGCGGGCTGGAGGACGTTGGGGTCGGCATCGCGTTTGCTGGTGGGGTCTTGACGCGATCCGCGCCAGCCAAAGGCTCCGAGCACGTCGGTGACGGCCTGGATACGCGGGAGGTTAAGGCTGGGGCGGTCGCGCTCGTTGCTGGTGCTGGTGAGCATCCAACTGCGATGCGGTTTGCCGAGATGAATGGCGTTTTTGAGGTCGCGGGTGTTGTCGATGTCGAGGCAGACTTCTTCGGTGTGGAAAGGTTTGCCGGTGGCGGCGAAGAGGCTGTCCACGATCTGCTCGGCATAGAGGCGGCGCGGCGCGGGGCTGGTATAGAGCGGGCTGGTTTCCTTCAACTCGGTGTCTGTGGCGCGCTGATAAGCATTCGAGGTGAGGATGAGGCGGGCGAGCTTCTTCATGTCGTAACCACCGCGCACGAACTCACGACCCAACCATTTGAGCAGCTCGGGATGCGTGGGCTTGCCTTTCTCCCAGTCATCGACGGGCTCGACGATGCCGCGGCCCATGAAGCGTGACCAAATGCGGTTGGCGATGACCTGCGCGAAGCGTTCGTTCTGCGGCGCGGTGATCATGGTGGCGAGCTGGTCGCGAGAGTCCTTCGGATCGCTGGCGAGCGAGGCGGCGCTCTCATCGCAGAACTCGGCGAAGGGCCACTTCGCCTGCACTTTGGTGCCGGGCTTGAGCGAGACGGTGATGAGCGGCTTGCGCGTCAGTGTCTTGAAGCGGTCCATGTTGACGCTGCTCGTGAGTGGCAGCTCGATTTCCTTGGAACCAAGCATGGCCGCGAGCTGGAAGAGATCTTCCTGCATGGACTTGTTCGTGGGTGAGTCGTGGCAACGGGCGCACTTCATTTCCACGCCGAGGAAGGCGGCGCTGACGATGGTGCCCTTCGCGGCCATGGGCACGTCGTTCTGCGAGGCGGTGGCAAAGCCAGCCGGTCCGCCGAGACGCTCGCTGCCTTTTTGGCGGAGCAGTTCGGTGACAAAGAAATCCATCGGCTTGTTGTCCTTCAGCGACTCGTGGAGCCACCAGCGGAAGGGGCCGGTGTTGTTGAGCGTGGGGTTGAGGATGTTAGGATTTTCCGCGAGCACGTCCTGCCAGTAGCCCATCCAATGATCGGCCCACCTTGAATCACTCAAGAGCTTGTCGATCACTCTGGAGCGGGCTGAAGTGCTCAGTGGGGAGTGCTCAGTGCTCAGTTTTTGCCCTTTTGACTGAGGACTGAGCACTGAGGACTGAGAACTTTGTTTCACGTCGGCCAAGAAGCTCTCGATCTCTTCTAGCGACGGTGGCACGCCGACAGTGTCGAGCGTGACGCGGCGCAGGAAGGTGAGGTCGTCAGCAGGCTGCGTGAGCGTGAGGTGATCCGCTTTGATCTCAGGCCAGTTCGCGCCTTCTTCGATCCACTTGGTGAGCAGGGCCACTTGATCTTTGCTCAAGCGTTCGCCTTTGGGCGGCATCATGTCGTCCTCGTCATCAGAAAGGATGCGCGTGAGCAGGGCGCTGTGCTTCGGTTTGCCGGGTTCGATGGCCGCGCCGTCGGATTCGCCGCCTTTGAGGGCATCGGCGAGCGCATCAAGCTTCAGGCCGCCTTTGGCCTTGGCACCGCGATGGCATTCGATGCACTTCGATTCAAACAACGGCTGCACATCTTTGAAGAAGTCGATGCTGCCTTTGTGCGTGGCCTGTTCGGACACGATGGCGATCTTCGCGGCGATGAAGTTGTCGATGGCGTTGCCTTTCGGGAAGCCCTTGGGCAGCTCGGGCACTTTCACTTCTTCGGACTTGGCGAGCCACTGCTTGGCGGCATCGCGGCGCTTCGTCCAGTAGCCGTCAAACTGCGCGCGCATGGCGGCACGGGCTTTGGTATTCACCTGATCGTAGTGCGCGGTGCGCTCGGACTCGTAAGCTGCCCAGCCAGCGTCCGTGTAAGGCACCTCGCGTTTTCCCGGCGTGAGCAGTTTCCACGATTCACTGCCTTCGGGAGACCAAGCGACGATGGTTTCGCCAAGTTCAGGACGGCGGACGGCTTTGCCCGCGTAGCTGCCGACCAGCGTCTCCAGCACGATGAACTGCGGTTTGCCGGTGCCGATGATCTCACACCAAGTTTCGCGATTGCCGGGCGGCACAAAGCGGAAGTCGGGGCCGAGATCGAGATAGTCTTTCTGATCGGCGACGAGATGATGACCGTCGCTGTCGTTCGGCGGGAAGGGCGTGTTGAGCACGTTCTTGCCGTCGATGTAGAGATTGGTGGCCCCACGCGCACGCAGCAGCAGGCGATGCTTGCCTTTGGGGAAGGTCATGCTCGCAGCGGCACGCAGCAAGAAGGGTACATGGCGTTCACCACGCACGCCGGTATCGACGTACTTCTGCGGCACGTCGAGGAAGCCGAAAACGTCCTCGGTGTAGGTCTCGCCGACTTTCGGCGGTTCGCTGGGCCAGGCGCTGGCATTTGGCATGCCTTCTTCGGCGAGCTGCACGAGCACACGGCCTGCGGGCACATCTTTCTTCGCGATGGGCGGCGGCGGCGGCACGAAGCGATAGCGCGACTTCAGTGAGTCGAGGTCGATGGGGCCGCGATAGATGGCCACGTCGTCGAGCCAGCCATTGAAGGAGTGCGTGGCAGCGCGGGTGTAGCCTGAGCCGATCAAAAGCGCATCGCCATCCGTCACCGGCGCACGATCCGTGGCACCGCCGATGTCCCAGTCGCCGTCCGTCTCACGGCCGTCGATGTAGCCTTTGATGCCCTTCGGTTTGCCAAAGGTGTAGGTGACGGCGATGTGGTGCCAGCCGGTGTTCGGCATCGTCGCCTTCGACCACCAGCGATGCCACTCGCCTTTCTCGCCGCCGGGCACGCTGGCGCTGGCGAAGAGGAAGCCGATCTGCGCGCCATCTTTGCCAGCTTGCAGGCGCAGCGCGTAGTTTTGGTTGTTCGCGCCGAACTCCTTCGTGCCAAGGCGGCCCTTGCCGATGATGTAGGGCGCGCCGGTGAGGTTCGCCGGTTTGACCCAGGCTTCGAGGGTGATCGTGTCGTTCAGGCCAAAGCGCAGGGCCTCGCTGTCCTTCACCTCGACGGCGGACTTCTTGCCATCGCCGGTGAAAAGCATGGCCGTGTTGGTGGCGGCAAAGCCGGGAAAAGTCGGCGCACGCGGGCCGGGTTCCGTGGCGTCATCGAAGCGCCACTGCATGACCGGCGCGAGCTTGGGCTTGTCCGAGACATCGTTGCCCGCGTTGCTGTCGTTTTGAGCGATGGAGGCGGAGGTGAGAAAGAGGGTGCTGAGAAGGACGTAGCGCGTCATGCTCTCATTAACGGCAGTTTGAAGGCTCTTTCAGCACCCAGGGCACCCCACTTTCGTGAGGGGGCGGCTGGTTGGATCATGGCCTCGGGTGCGGTGCCGGAATGATATGGGCGATTGAACTCGGATTCCGATGTTTCCTGTGAGGTGGACTTTCACGTCTGCCCGGACTTCGGAATTCGGGTTGAATGAATCTCTCCCCCAAGCCCAAAGGGCTTGCGTAACATAGCCCAAGGGTTCGCAGAACCCTGGGTATCGCCGAGTATCACGTCCCCTTCACGCCGGACCGCAACCTCATCGAACGCCTCTGGAAGCTGGTGAAAAAGAGCTGCCTGACCAACCGCTACTTTGAGAGACGAGAGCTTCGCCGACTTCCATCACGCCATCGACACCTGCCTCCACGACCTGACCACCACCGCTGCCGCCGAACTTCACTCCTTGCTCACCCTCAACTTCCAGTTCTTCTCAAGATGAAACTTTGTGATGCTCAACGGTATAACCCAAGCATTTCCGCCCTCGAATCCTCCCGTCATTGTTGCACAAAAAACGCGGAGCCAGTCTCCCGGCTCCGCGTCGTGATTTGTAGCTGCAGGCGTCAGCCTGCCGCTGTGCGTTTACTTCTTTTGCAACGGCGCGAGTTCCGCGCCCGCAGGCACCTTGTCAGCCGCGACGATCTTCCACACCGCGCCGGGGGCTTCCTGGTACGGATCGGTCTTGCCGCCGTAACCAGCGGTGCCGTGGCAGAGGTAAAGTGCGCCGTCCTCGCCTTCGCCGCCGCCGGTGGGGCGCAGCGGGGTGTCGAGGTCGAGCAGTTCTTCCATCTGCCACTTGCCCGCGTCATCGCGTTGCAGGCCCCAGACCTTGCCGGAACCCCAGTCAGCCACGAAGCACACGCCGTCGAGGCTCGGATAATCTTTGCCGCGATAGACGCCGACGCCGATGACGCAGTTGCCTTGATCGACATGGCTGTATTCGGCGACGGGCAGCGTGCCGATCTGCGACCAGTTGTCCGGGTTCACGCTCGTTTCGGTGCCGTCGGGGTTCTTCTTCAAGATCTGCGGGAAGGGATGGCTGCCGCACATGGCCTTCCAGCCGTAGTTGATGCCGCCTTTGCAGCCTGCCGACTCCACATTGATCTCTTCCCAGTGGTTCTGGCCGATGTCGAAGATGTAGAACTCACCGGTCTTGCTGTCGAAGCTCATCGTCCATGGATTGCGGATGCCGTAGCTCCAGATTTCAGGCCGTGCTTTCGGTTGAATCTTCGAGAATGCCTCCTCGCTGATGCCAAACAGCGTCATCTGCTGTAGTGGCGTGACAAACGGGTTGTCCTTCGGGATGCCGTAGCCTTTTTCGGTGGTGCGGGTGTTCACGTCGATGCGCAGCACTTTGGCCAGCGTGGTGCTGAGATCCTGGCCGGCATTCAGCACGTCGCCTTCCCAGCCGCCGTCACCACTGCCGATGTAAAGATAGCCATCCGGGCCGAAGCAGATCTCGCCGCCGTTGTGATTGCAGTAAGGACGCTCAAGCTGCATCACCACACGGGCGCTGTCTGGATCGGCCTGGTCAGGATTGCCGGCCTTCACCTTGTACTCGACGATGAAGCCGTCGCCGTTGAACCACATGTCGGAGTAGTGGATGTAGAACAGGCCGTTCTCCTTGAACTTCGGATGGAATTCGAGGTCGTAGAGGCCCTGTTCGAGGAAGGAGCTGACGGTCTTGTCCTTGATGTCGAGGAACGGACGCTTCTGGAGCTTGCCATCCTTCACGATGCGCACCACACCGGGCCGCTCGCAGATGAACACGCGGCCCGTGCCGTCCTTCGGGCAGGCCACATGCACGGGCTCGACGAGGCCGTCGGCCACTTTGACGAGCTGGATGGCGACCGGCTTCGGCAGCTTGCCGCCGGGCTGGACAGGTTTCGGGTCTTCGGCAGCGGAGAGTGCTGGCAGGGCCATCAGGCCGAGCGCGAGTGAGAGCGTGTGGTTCAATTTCATGTGGGTTGGGTGGAAGCAGAATGGCGAGGTTATGAAACCGCCGAAAATCAGGCAAGCCTGAAATCGTCGTTCGTGATGGAGTTTTATCGCGGGACGGGTGTGGCGACAGCCCGCCCGTCTGCCTAGCGCTCACGCCAGACCATTTCACCCTCCAAACAGCCGGGCGGTGCTGCGTCGAATCGCACTGGCATTGCGACGCCCTCGACGCAGCACACACACAGCCCACGAAAATCACACTGGCGGCCCGATTCCGCTTCTGCCAGCATCCCCACATGCGCTCGCCACTCCTCCCATCCTTCCTATTCCTCCTGTTCGCCCCATTCCTCCGCGCCGAGCCCGAGTTCCCGCTCACCGCTGACTCCCAGCCGCAGCCGAACGTCCCGAAGGGCACGATGCTCAAAGACTCCTACACCACCAAGGAAGGCAGCGTCTTCCCCGGCACGCAGCGCGACTACCAGCTCTACCTCCCCGCCGTTTTCGACAAAACGCAGCCCGCCGCCTTCATGGTCTTCCAGGACGGCGTCATCTATCAGGCACCCGTCGTCTTCGACAACCTCATCGCCAAAAAGGACATCCCGCCGCTCGTCGGCATCTTCATCAAGCCGGGTGTCGTCCCCGCCGCGAATGACAACGCCCTGCCGCGCTTCAATCGCAGCTACGAATACGACAGCATCACACCCACCTACTCGGAGTTCCTCCTCGACGAGTTCCTGCCTGCCATCGAGGCCAAGCACGGCCTCAAGCTCAGCACCGATCCCAATCACGCTGCCATCTCCGGCAACAGCAGCGGCGGCATCTGCGCCTTCATGGCCGCGTGGCATCGCCCGGATCGCTTTCGTCGCGTCTTCACCGGCGTCGGCACTTACGTTGGCATTCACGGGGCCGATCAACTGCCCGTCCTCGTCCGCAAATTCGAGCCCAAGCCCCTCCGCGTCTTCCTCCAAAGCGGCACTGGCGACAACAACCTCTACTGCGGCGACTGGTGGATGGCCAACCAGATGATGGAACGCAGCCTCACCTGGGCCGGCTACGACGTGAACCACGCCTGGGGCGAAGGCGGCCACAACGCCAAACACGCCTCTCAAATCTTCCCTGAGGTGATGCGCTGGCTCTGGCGCGACTGGCAGACGAACATCGCGATCAAAGCGAACCCGAAGGGCGAGTCGAAGTGGAAGGGGTATGAGGTGGTAGGAGGTGGAGAATGGAAACTGATGAAGGGCGGCATCAAGAGACAAATGGAGCCCTTGCCTGCGGGCGAAATGCAATTTGGTCTTTCATCAGACAAGAATGGCAGAGTCATCTTCCAAGACCGTGGCAGAGGCTACTTTATTGCTCTTGATGGTGCCGTTACGGACTCCCAACAGACTTCACAAAATCTGCTTGAAGACATGAGGAAAGTTGCCTTCGGGCCCAACGAAACCATGCTCATCTCGTCAAGTTACATGGAGTCCGATCCTTTTATCGCATGGCTAGATCAAGCCGGGAACACGATTTCGATGGAACAACGGGCGGTCAAAGATGTTCTGGTAAATTGGCAAGGTATCCCATTCTTGATCTCCGAGGAGCACATCATTTGGACCAAACGAAACGGAGAATGGGAAGGTGTCGGATTGGATGTTGTCTTCAAAGCCGAACGTATGGTGCTCAGTCCCGATCAGACGCATCTCTTCATTACCAGCCCAGAGTCGCGTTATATCCAGGCTTACCAGCTCACGACGGACCTATCCCTGCGGTCGAAAGAGCAGTTTGGATTTCTCGATTCACCGCCTGGACAGGAAGATGTAAGCGCTGGCGGCCTCTGTGTGGACACCAACGGCTGGCTCTACGTCGCCACCTCCCTCGGCATCCAGGTCTGCGACCAAGCGGGCCGCGTGAACTTCATCATCCCGACGCCGAAGCAGCCCTACGACGTGTGTTTCGGCGGCAAAGACCTCGGCGAGCTGTTCATCGCCTGCGGTGACACGATCTACAAACGCCCGACGAAGGCCAAAGGCGTCGTCAGCGGCCAGCAGCCACCGATCAAGCCCGCGCCGCCGAAACTCTGAGGGAGCGCGGACTTGCAGTCCGCAGCAGGTCGTCGGAGAAAACGAAGCCGATACGGCCATGCGGAGTCGTGATGTGTGACGGAGTGCTGCGGATTGAAAATCCGCGCTCCAACCGACCACCGAATGACTTGACCATGCGGTGCCTTGACCGTTGACTGCCGCGCTTGCACTCCGAGATCAAGACCCTCCAGCTCAACGAGCCCTTCCGCATCGCCCACGGCACTTCGGCCACACGGCAGGTGCTGCGTATCTCGGATGGCACCCACGTCGCCGAAGCTCCCTTCGTGCCTTATTACGGCGAAGATCCGGCACAGACCCTCGCCATTCTGAACCAGGCCGTGCTGCCGGAAAAACTGCCGCGCACCGCCGCCCTGGCGCTCAATCTTCTCCGGCACGACATCATCGGCCACGCCACCGGCCAGAAGCTCTCGGCGCATGCACAGACCAAACTCGGGCCGCCGAGCCGATCCGCGCCTCCTGGCTGCCGCTCCTTTAGCATTCCCGACGATCTCGATGTCTTCGCCGACAAAATCCGCGACATCTCGCAGCAGTTCCACGTCCTCAAACTCAAGCTCGGCTCCGGCGATCTCGGACTCGACCTCGCCACGGTTTCCGTCGCCCGTTCTGCCGCGCCCGAGTCCGCGCTCATCCTCGATGTGAACGGCGGCTGGGACATGCACGAGGCCGCGCTGATGATCGAAAAGCTGTCGCATTACTCCCCAGCCCTCATTGAGCAGCCGATTCACCATCGCCACGGCATTGAGGCATGGGAAGAGCTCCGCGCCAGCATCCCAGGCAACTCGCCGCCCCTCTTTGCCGACGAAAGCGCGCAAACCGCCGCCGATGTGCCCGCGCTCGCGCCCTTCATCGACGGGGTGAACATCAAGCTGCTCAAATGCGGCAGCTTCGACGCCGCCGTCGCCATGATCGCCGCCGCGCGTGAGCACAGCCTGCAAATCCTGCTCGGCTGCATGATCGAGACCAGTCTCGGCACCACTGCCGCCGCCCACCTCGCCCCCTGGGCCGACTGGATCGATCTCGACGGCCATTTCTACGTCGCCAACGACGATTTCACCGGCATCGCGTATGATGAAACCGGCCGTCTCCTCATGCCGGACCGTCCCGGCATCGGAGCCGTGAAAAATAATGAAGAATGACGAATGCGGAATGCCGAATGACAGGACAATCTGCATCAGCGTCAGCCCATTCGTCATTCGACCCCAGCCATGCTTCACAGCTTCCAAGCCGCCGCAGAACGCCACCTCCCCGCCGCGCTCGACCTGTTGCGTCGTCTCGTCGCCATCAACAGCTTCACCGCGAACGCCGCCGGAGTTGAGGCCGTCGCCCGTTTGACCGCCGAGGCCTTTGCTCCGCTCGGATTCACCGCCGAACTCGCGCCCTGCATCATTCCCGGCACCGGCCCGCATCTGTTCCTCACCCATCGCGGCAACGGCGGCGATCCCGTCGTGCTCGTCACACATTCGGACACCGTGTTTCCACCCGAGGAAGAACAGCGCAACCACTTCAAGTGGGATGAACGTCCCGAGGAAGGCCGCATCTACGGTCCTGGCACCGTCGATATCAAAGGCGGCACCGCCTTGATCTGGCTCATCCTGCACATGCTGCGCGACTGCGCGCCCGAGGCCTTCGCGCAAACCCACTGGCTCNNCATCGCCGCCAACGCCGCCGAAGAAGTCACCGGTGACGACTTCGGCCACGCCACCGCCGAACGTTGCGCTGGCAAGGCGCGCGCCGTGCTCGTCTTTGAAGGCGGCCCCGTCGATGAACGCGGCTGGCACATCGTCACCTCCCGCAAAGGCCGCAGCACCTGGCAGCTCACGGCGGAAGGCAGAGCCGCCCACGCCGGCAGCAAGCATCACGAGGGCATCAACGCCATCGACGCGCTCGCCCGTGTGCTGCCGGAGATCGCCGCCCTGACCGACGCCGCTCTGGAGCGCACCGTGAACATCGGCCACATTCACGGCGGCACTGTGGTCAATCGTGTGCCCCATGAGGCCATCGCCGAATGGGAATGCCGCGCCACCGAACCTGCCGCGCTGCAACAGGCAGACGACTTCTTCTCCTCTCTTAGCGGCACCGCCGCGAATGGTGCGAAACTCATCGCCGAACGCAACGGCCACACCGCCGCCTGGCCGGGTGGCATCGAGTCCGAGGCATTGTTTCATCTCTGGCATGAAGCCGCCGTCGCGATGAATCTCACCGCCGTCTCCGTCCCGCGTGGTGGCTTGAGCGATGCGAATCATCTCTGGCAGCTAGCCCCCACCCTCGACGGCCTCGGCCCCGACGGCGGCAACGCCCACTGCTCCGAACGCGCCGCCGACGGCTCCAAACTCCCCGAATTCGTCAAGCCCGACACTTTCGTGCCCAAGGCCGTGCTGAACGCGCTGGCGCTGCTGAAGCTGGTGAAGAAACCGTAGGCCGGGCGTGGCGACAGCCC
>DNXB01000559.1:0-7722 GCA_003506995.1 Verrucomicrobiales bacterium | reverse complement strand
TCGGCCCATTTGTAGCTGTAGTAACCGGCGGCGTAGCCGACCGGGCTGCTGAACAGGTGGCCGAAACGACGCGCCATCGTCGGCTGCTCGGTTTTGAGCGGCATGAGGTAGCCGCTGAGGATTTTGCGGGCCGGTTGGTCAAGGTCCGCGCCTTCCGTGGTGGCGTGGTTCATGTGCAGCTCAAGGTCGAGCTTGCCAAAGGCGAGCTGGCGCATGATGTCGCTGGCGCTGCGGTAATTCTTAGCGGCCAGCATCTTCTTGAAAAGACGCTGCGGGATCGCCTCGCCGGTTTCGTGATGGCGGGCGAAGAGATCCAGGCTCTCACGCTCCCAGCAGAAGTTTTCGAGCAGTTGCGAGGGCAGCTCGACGAAGTCCCAATAAACGCTGACGCCGTTGAGCGAGGGAATTTCGACATTCCCGCAGAGCTGGTGCAGCAGGTGGCCGAATTCATGGAAGACGGTGCAGACCTCGTCATGGGTGAGCAGCGCGGGCTTGCCATCGACGGGCGGCGTCATATTGCCGCAGATGAGGCCAAGGTGAAGGCGGCGGTCGCGGTCGCCGCTCGGCGGCACGCCCATCTTGAGGTAGTTCATCCACGCGCCGCCGCGTTTCGCGTCACGCGGGTGCCAGTCGGCGTAGAAGGAGCCGATGTGGACGCCCTTCTCGTTGCGCACCTCGTAAAATTTCACCTCAGGATGCCAGACCTCGACGGGGCCGGCCTTGCCAGGCTGTGTGCTGATGTTCTCCGGCGCGTCTTTGCCCGGCTCGACGTAAACGGCCTCGCGTCCGGTGATGCGCAGGTCGAAAACCTTCTCGGCGAGCTGAAACATGCCGCCGAGCACGCGGTCGAGCGGGAAGAAGGGGCGCAGCTCTTCCTCGTCGAAGTCGTACTTCGATTTGCGCTGTTTTTCGCTCCAGAAGGAGACTTCCCAGGGCTGAAACAGATCGGCGGTCTGATGCGCGGTGTCGGCGCGGAACTCCTGCAGTTCGATGGTCTCGCGCTTGAACGCCTCGTTCACGCGTGAGTAAAGGTCTTCGATGAAGCGCAGCGCGCTGCGGCCGGCCTTCGCCATGCGGTGGGCCAGCACATGGTCGGCAAAGTGGGTCTTGCCCATGATCTGCGCCTTCTCATGACGCAGGCGGAGGATGTTGAAGACGTTGTCGGTGTTGTCGTGCTCGGCACCGCGCCCGATGGAGCTGGCTCCCTCCCAGACCAGGCGGCGGATGGCCTCGTCTTCGAGGTATTCCATGACCGGGATCATGGAGGGAGCCTTCAAGGTGAGGCGGTACAAAGGCTTTTCCGGTGTGCCGAGTCCTTTCGCGACGGCATCGGCCCGCGCGGCTTCGACGGCGGACGGCGGCAGCCCTTTGAGGCGGTTCACATCGTCGATGACGAGCTCCCACTTGTTGGTGGAGTCGAGCACGTTTTCCGAGTACTTCTGCGTCAGCTTTGAAAGCTCGGATTCGATCTCCTCGACGCGCTTTTTCTTTTCCGGCGGCAGATCGGCCCCGGCCTGGATGAAGCTTTCCATGGACTCATCCAGCGCCCGCTTGCGCACCGGCGTGAGTTTTTTCGCCTCCTCGGTCTTGCTGTAGGTGACGAGCAGATCCCAGAGGTGCTCATTGAGGGGGATTTTGGCGAAGAAGGCGCTGACCTCCGCCAGCATCTTGTTGTGCGCCTCGCGCAGGGCAGGGGAGTTGCACAGGGAGTCGAGGTGTGTCACGAGGCCCCAGGCTTCGTTCAACTCGCGCGTGGTCTCGTCGAGGCCAAGCACGACGGTGTCGAAGTTCATCTTGCCGCGGTCCTGGTCGATGAGCGCGTCGAGGTTCGCCTGCGCCCTTTCCAAGGCGGTGCGGATGTCGGCTTCGATGTGGTCAGGGGTCAGCGTGGACCAGCGGATGTGGAAATCCTGGGTGAGAAAAGGGGCTGCCATGGTAGGGGTTTTGGCGGGTGCGGACTATGAAGGGCGCGAAGGCTTGTGCAAATGCCAACATTCGCGCCAACCTGCCATTTTGAGCGCACAAATTGACAAAACGGCCGGGCTTCACACCATGCGCGGACGATGTCTGACTCATCCCCGCTCCGCCGCACCCCTCTGCACTCCGTGCATGTCGAAATGGGCGCGCGCATGGTGCCCTTCGCAGGCTGGGACATGCCGGTGCAGTACACGGGCATCGTCGAGGAGCACAAGGCCGTGCGGCAAAGCGTGGGCGTGTTCGACATCTCGCACATGGGGCAGTTCATCGTGAGCGGCAAAGGCGCGGAAGCCTTCCTGAATCGCGTTCTGACGAACAACATCGCCGAACTTCAGCCCGGCCAGGGCCAGTACACGCTGCTCTTGAACGAACGCGGCGGCGTGATCGACGATCTGATCGCCTACCGCACCAGCGAGCGTGAGTTTTTCCTCGTCGTGAACGCCTCGCGCATCGACGCCGACTGGGCGCATCTCGAATCCCAGCTCACGAAAGACGACGATGTGATGATGGCGAACGCGAGCGATTTCACGGCCGGTCTGGCCATCCAGGGGCCGAAAGCACGCGAGGTGGCCGCGGCTGTCTTTGGCAATGCGGGTTCGTTTCCTGAGCACAACACGATTCTCGTCACCATGACCGACAACGGCCCGATGTGGCTCTGCGGCACCGGCTACACCGGCGAGGAAGGCTTTGAGTTTTTCATGCCGGCGGAAACCGCCGCAGACTGGCTCAGCAAAATCGTCGATGCCGTGAAAGCGGCAGGCGGCATGCCCTGCGGGCTCGGTGCCCGCGACACGCTGCGCCTCGAAATGGGCTATCCGCTCAACGGCAACGATCTCTTCGAAGACCGCACGCCTTTGCAGGCGGGACTCGGCTTCTTTGTGGATCTCGAAAAAGGCGATTTCACCGGTCGCGATGCCTTGGTGGCGCAAAAAGCCGCCGGATTACCTGACAAGCTCGCCGCTTTCCGCATGACGGGCACAGCCCCGCCGCCGCGTCCGCATTATCCCGTGGCTTATGACGGCCAAATCGTCGGAGAGGTGTGCAGCGGCACGCAATCCCCCAGTCTTTCCAACGGCATCGGCATGGCCTATCTGCCATTGAGCGCCTCAGCCATCGGCACCACCCTCGAGATTGAAATTCGCGGCCGCCGCTTCCCAGCGGAGGTGGTGAAGAAGCCGTTTTATCGCAAAGCGTGAGTCATGCCGACCATCAGCAGATTTCACGGCATTCGCATCATGATGCATGCCGGTGAGCGCGAGCACCTGCCGCCGCACTTTCACGCGCAATCGGGATCGCGACGTGCCGCCTACCAGATCGCCGATGGCAGACGGCTTGCAGGCAGCCTTCCTGTTGCCGCGGAGCGGCTTTTGCGAGAATGGTCGGCCTTGAATCGCATGGCGCTTGAAGAAAACTGGCGGCGTGCGAGAGAGGACAAGCCGCTCAAGCCAGTCCCGCCGCTTTAGTTTCATGCCTGCCACGCTTTCCAAACCCAAACGCAAACTTTCTGCCGCCAGTCGTGGAGCGGCGAAGACCGGCTTCAAGCCTCTCGCTGACGTCTCACATTGGTACCTCCAAAACATCCAGCTCACGGATGATTTTCGGCTCTGCCTGCGGTTTGAGGACGGTTACATCACAGAACTCGATTTTTCGAAGTGGCTGGCCGCGCCCAAGGCAGGCCCCTTGCGCAAGCCGCTGCGGGACGCCCGGCATTTTGCCCAAGTTTATCTTGATCACGGGGTCTTGACCTGGCCGAATGGTTATGATCTGGCTCCCGACACGGTGCGAGCCTGGGCTGAACTCGGCTTCTGTGACTGATCTTTCTCCACACCACACCCAACATGAGCAACGTCCCTGACAACCTCCGCTACCGCGATTCCCACGAGTGGATCGATCCGATGCAAAACCCTTCGCCGGTCGGCATCACCGATCATGCGCAGGCCGAACTGACCGATGTGGTCTTCGTCGATCCGCCGAAAATCGGAACACAGGTCAGCGCCGGGCAGCAGGTCTGCGTGATCGAGTCCGTGAAGGCCGCGAGCGACATCTACGCGCCGGTTTCCGGTGAGATCGTCGAGGTCAACGAGACGCTCAGCAACGATCCCGGTCTGCTCAACCGCGATCCCTACCTCGGCGGCTGGATTTTCAAGATCAAGCCCTCGAATCCCGCCGAGGCTGACGCCTTGATGAACGCCGAGGCGTATCGCAAGCACATTGGCTGATCTGGCGGCGCTGGCTCGCAAAAAATGGCGTGCATTTTTTGGCTGCATTGAGTGACGAATTCGTTACTCATGACGCACACTTAAACCATGCCCTCAGAAGCATCTTTTCCTGTCCCCACCTTTCCTGCCGGTTTCCAACTCAAGCCGGTTGACGCTTACCAACGCCGTCACCGCACTTTTCCGGCCAAGGGATTGCTGGAGCGCATCACCAACCGGCTCCAGGACGTCATTGAGCGCGTCATCGCCCACGGCTCCATTCATGGCGATCCGCCGATCTATGACTCAAGGCATTTCCCCTGGGTAACCGAGGTTGAGGCACACTGGCCCAAGGTCAGGGCCGAGCTCGACGCGGTGATGAAATACCGTGACGCGATGCCCAGCTTCCAGGACATCGTGAAGGAGGTTGGCATGATCCAGGGCGACGATCAGTGGAAGACCTTCTTTCTCAAAGGCGTGGGCATGGACTGCCAGGAAAACGCCCGTCACTGCCCGGAGACGATGAAGGTGCTCGACATAATCCCCGGCTGCACCACCGGCTTCTTTTCGATCCTCTCACCACGGAAGCACATTCCGCATCATCGCGGCCCTTGGGCGGGTGTTTTACGCCTGCACCTTGGCCTGATGGTGCCGGAGCCTCGCCATGAATGCCGCATCCGCATCGCCGACCAGCTTCATGCATGGGAGGAGGGGAAGGCGGTCATCTTTGACGACACTTACAACCACGAGGTGTGGAACGACACGGACGGGTACCGCGTCGTGTTGTTTGTTGATTTCGCCCGCCCGCTGCGTTTTCCGCTGAACCTGCTCAACCACTGGATTATGAACCTCGCCTCCCTGGCCCCCTTCCTGCGCGAGGCCAAGGGCAAACAAAAAGCGTCAGAGAAAAAATTCTGGGACCGGTTTGGCAAGTGACACCGGCCTGCGGCTGGCTAGTCTCAGCGCTTCCATCCGTCTCCCTCGAATGCCCACGAACTTCTCCCGCCGCCACATTGGTCCCTCCGCCGCCGAGGCGGAAAGCATGCTGCAAACCCTTGGTTTCAAAACGCTCGATGATCTCATCGACAAAGTGGTGCCGGAAGGCATCCGCGCGCGTGAGACGCTGACTCTGCCGCCACCGCTGAGCGAGGAGCAGTCGCTGCGCCGTATGCGCCAGATCATGAGCCGGAACAAGGTGCTGCGCTCCTTCATCGGCCTCGGTTATCACGACACCTTCACGCCGCCGGTCATTCAGCGGAACATCCTCGAAAATCCCGGCTGGTACACGGCTTACACGCCCTATCAGGCCGAGATCGCGCAGGGGCGCCTGGAGGCGCTGATCAATTTCCAAACGATGATCCGCGATCTGACCGCGCTGGATGTCGCCAACGCCTCGCTGCTCGATGAAGGCACCGCCTGCGCGGAAGCGCTGGGCCTCGCTGTGGCGCAGGTCGCAGGGGCTTCGCGTGTTTTCATCTCCGACAAATGCCATCCGCACAGCATCGAAGTCGTGCGCACGCGCATGGACGCGCTCGGCATCCGTGTGGAGGTGGGCGATGCGTTGCAATGGAAGCATGACGGCACCAAAGGCCTCGCTGCGGTCCTCGTGCAGTATCCCGACACGCTCGGTGTCATTCACGACTACGCCGAACTGGCGGCCGAGGTGCATGAGGCGGGCGCTTTGCTCATCGTCAGCGCTGATTTGCTCGCGCTCACCGTGCTGCGTCCGCCGGGCGAGTTCGGCGCGGACATCTGCGTCGGCAACAGCCAGCGTTTCGGCGTGCCGCTCGGCTTTGGCGGCCCGCACGCGGCCTTCATGGCCGTCAAAGACGCGCTGAAGCGTCGTCTGCCGGGAAGATTGATCGGTGTCTCGAAAGATGCCTCGGGCAAGCCTGCTTATCGCTTGTCTTTGCAGACGCGTGAGCAGCACATCCGTCGTGAAAAGGCCACCAGCAACATCTGCACCGCGCAGGTGCTGCTCGCCGTCATGGCATCGATGTACGCCGTGTATCACGGCCCTCAGGGCCTCAAGGCCATCGCTCAACGTGTGCATGGCGCGGCAGTGTGGCTGGCCGGCGAGCTGTTGCGCGGCGGCATCGACGTGCTGAGCGACGATTTCTTCGACACTCTCAGCGTGCGCGTGCCCAATGCCGATGATCTGCTCAAGCGCGCTCTGCTCTTCGGCATCAACCTCCGCAAAATCGACGCCACCACGGTCGGCGTCTCGCTGGACGAGCGTGTGCGTGAAGACGAACTGCTCAATCTGCTCACCGCCTTCGGCATTTCCAAACCGCAGCAGTCACCGGTGCTCGATGACGCGCAGCCGCTGCACTGTTCGTCATTGCACCACCGTTCGTCGGCCTATCTGACCCATCCGGTCTTCAATTCCTACCACTCCGAAACGGAGATGATGCGTTATCTGCATCGTCTGGAGTCGAAAGACATCGCGCTGAACCGCAGCATGATCCCGCTCGGCTCCTGCACGATGAAGCTGAACGCCGCCGCCGAGATGATGCCGCTGAGCTGGCCGGAGGTGAACGGATTGCACCCCTTCTGCCCGCACGACCAGTCTGAGGGCTATCGCACGATGTCTGGCGATCTGGAGGCCTGGCTGGCCGAATGCACCGGCTTCGATGCCGTCTCGCTTCAGCCGAACGCGGGTTCGCAGGGCGAATACGCCGGGCTTCTCGCCATCAAGCGCTTCCACGCCTCACGCGGCGAGGATCATCGCGATGTCTGCCTCATCCCGACCTCCGCGCACGGCACGAATCCTGCCAGCGCTGTGATGTGCGGCTTCAAAGTCGTGGCCGTTACTTGTGATGACCATGGCAACGTGGCCCTCAACGATCTCAAAGCGAAGCTGGAGGCGAACAAGGGCAAGGTGGCCGCGTTGATGATCACCTATCCTTCGACGCACGGCGTTTTTGAGGAGTCCATCATCGAGGTCTGCCAGCTCACGCACGATCATGGCGGCCAGGTTTACATGGACGGCGCGAACATGAACGCGCAGGTCGGTTTGACCTCGCCCGGCCGCATCGGTGCCGATGTCTGCCATTTGAACCTTCACAAGACCTTCTGCATTCCGCATGGCGGCGGCGGGCCGGGAGTCGGTCCCATCGCCGTGGCCGCGCATCTGCGTCCGCATCTGCCAGGGCATCACACCTGGGCGGAAGAACGCCGCGAAGGCGCGGTGTGCTCCGCTCCATGGGGCAGCGCCAGCATTTGCACCATCTCGTGGATGTACGTCGCCATGATGGGGCCACGACTCACCGAGGCGACGAAGGTTGCCATCCTGAACGCCAACTACGTCGCCAAGAAGCTCGAAGCCAACTTCCCCACGCTCTACAAAGGCACGAATGGCCTCGTCGCGCACGAGTGCATCCTCGACTTCAGCCATTTCCACAAAGTCACCGTCGAGGATGTGGCGAAGCGCCTCATGGACTTCGGTTATCACGCGCCCACGATGAGCTGGCCCGTCGCGGGCACGCTCATGATCGAACCCACGGAAAGCGAGAGCAAAGCCGAGCTGGACCGCTTCTGCGACGCCATG
>DNXB01000529.1:4774-5638 GCA_003506995.1 Verrucomicrobiales bacterium | reverse complement strand
GTCCACGGCGTGGTGGTCCAGATGACGAGGGAGGTAGGATGGGCATTTTGCCCGTCACGAGTGTCCGGGGCATTCTGCCCCGAACTGGAAGCGGGCAGGATGCCTGACCTACATTCGAACTTCACATACACCGCAGGCGACGTTTTCTCCTTGTACTCGACCTCGGCCTCGGCGAGCGCGGTTTGCGCCCCGTAGCTCCACAGCACGGGGCGTTTCATGCGATAGACGAGGCCTTTTTCGACGGCCTTGCCAAAGGTGCGCAGGATGCCGGACTCGTAGCCGGGATCGAGCGTGAGATACGGATTCTCCCAGTCGCCGAAGACACCGAGGCGCTTGAAGCTGGTGCGCTGGATGTCGATGTACTTGCGCGCTTCCGCCTCGGAGAGCGTGCGGATTTGGACCGGCGTGAGACCGGCGGCGGACTTCACCACTTTGAACTCGATGGGCAGGCCGTGGCAGTCCCAGCCGGGGATGAAGGGCGTGTGGAAGCCGGCCATGGTCTTCGACTTCACGATGAGGTCCTTGAGCACCTTGTTCAGCGCGGTGCCCATGTGGACGTCGCCATTCGCAAAGGGCGGGCCGTCATGCAGGATGAAGGTGGGGCGGCCCTTCGACTGGGCGACGATGCGCTGGTAGAGCTTTCCCTCCTGCCACTTCGCGAGGCGCTGCGGCTCCCGCGTGACGAGATCGGCCTTCATGGGGAAGTCGGTCTTCGGCAGGAGGACGGNNGGACGGTGTCTTTGTAGTTACGGGCGGTGTCGGGGGCGCTCATGGTTCAGGGAAAAAGGAGGGCGAGGGTAGCGCGGGCGGGGCGGGTGGCAAGGGAGGGATGAGGGGGAGAGTTTCAGGTTCCAAGTTTCAAGC
>DNXB01000529.1:0-4746 GCA_003506995.1 Verrucomicrobiales bacterium | reverse complement strand
AGCCATGCTCACCTGCGCCGATGATTGCGGAATGGGAACGGACGAACTACACTCGACTCATGCCCGCCAGCACCATCGTGCAGGAACAAGCCGCCACCTATGGCACCCCGCCCTCGCGCGAGGTGCTGGAGATGGCGCAGCAGGCCGTGCGCGACTTTCATGACTGCTTCTGGTGGTGGGATGAGAAGGCGGAACTCAAGACCCGGGACGAAGTGCGACAGGTCGTCGAGAATCTACGCAAAAGCGGCGGGCACCGGGCATGGTGGGTGGCTCAAAAAATTCACAAATGCCTTTAACCAGCTTCCAGAAGGACGTGCTGGCGGTGATTGCCGGCAATCGCAGTGAAGACAGCCACTTCGCCGGTGGTCTTGTGTTGAATGCCGCCGAGGACTCGCCGCGCTTCAGCCACGACTTCGACATTTTTCATGAACTGGCCGAACAGGTGGCTGGATCAAGCAATCTGGATGTCAGCAGCCTGAAACGAGCAGGCTTCCAAGTGACGCTGCAAAGTGGCAACTGGGATGAACCTTGCAGTTTCCGAAAGGCCGTTGTCAGCAAAGGCGCAGACAAGGTCGAGATCGACTGGGCGGCAGATTCGGCGTTCCGATTCTTTCCCATCGAACGTGATCCGGTGCTTGGATGGCGGCTGCACTTGTTTGACATGGCGACAAACAAGGCCCTCGCACTCGCCGCACGCTCGGTGACCCGCGACTATATTGACATCGTGGAGCTTCACAAAATCTACCCGCTGCCAGCCATCATCTGGGCGGCTTGCGGCAAAGACCCCGGATACAGCCCCATGCTGCTGCTGGAAATGATGCGCCGGTTTGCACGCATTCATCCCGACAAGATCAGCGCCATTCAGGCCAGGCAGATCGACCAAGTCGCGCTCAAGATCGCCTGGACGGACATGCATGTGTATGCCGAGGAGGAAATGACCCAACTCGCCGACACACAGCCGGACATGCCAATCGGTGTGGCGTTTGTCGATGCGAACGGCAAGCCCGGCTGGATCGGCACGGACCCGACGTTGAAGATTCATCATCCGAGCATTCGCGGCTGCCTGCCGACGCTGCATCTCGATGACGAGGAACAAATTTAGCGCAAAGCAGGCGGTTGCCGCCGCTGGAGGACCGCGTATCGCTCCCGCCTCATGCTACGTCGTCTTCTTCTCTCCGCCCTCGTTCTGCCCTCGCTCTCCCCAGCCCTGGAGGTTCGTGTCTCCGACACGCTCAAACCTGCACAAGCGCTGGAGCAGATGCGTGCCGCACGCAAAGCAGGCGACACCTCGCCTGCGACGCTGATTTTCCCTGAAGGCACCACCGAACTCACGCAATCGCTTCAACTCGAAGCTGCCGACTCAAACATCACGATCACCGGCACGAACAGCACGCTCATCGGCGGCCCGGTTGTCACCGGCTGGGAAAAGCACAGCGGCGAGATCGTCAAAGTGAATGTCTCGAAGCTGCTGCCGAAAGGCTTCCTGCCGAAACAACTGTTCAGCGACGGCGAGCGGCAGATTTTGGCCCGCTACCCGAACTTCGACGCGAAGGATCCGCTGTATGGTGGCTGGGCCTTCGTGGCCGCTTTTCCGCCTGCGGGCGCGCCTGAGGGCCACAATTGGAAACGCACGTTGTATGTGAAACCCGAAGACATGCGGAAATGGGCGCATCCCGAGGACGTGGAGCTCGACATCTTCGCGCAATACGGCTGGTGGAACTTCATCGAGCCCGTCGCGTCGCTCGATCCCGCCACGCGGTTGCTCACGCTGAAGAAGGATTGCGGCTACGACCTGCATCCGCACAACCGCTACCACTTCCAGAACGCGCTCGAAGAACTGGATGCCCCCGGCGAGTGGTTCCATGACAAGCACACCGGCACGCTTTACTTCTGGCCAACGAAACCGATCGCGGAATGCGAGGTGCGCATCCCGACACTCGACAGCTTCTTCAAAGTGAAGGCAGGTGCGAAGAAGATCACGATTCGTGGCCTCACGCTCACCGGCTGCAGCGGCAGTGCCATCACCTTTGAGCGGGCGGAGGACTGCCTCGTCGAGAAATGCGTCATCACGAAGGTCGGTGCCTTCCACGGCAGCGGCATTGGCGTGAGCGATGGCAAAAACGTGCGCGTCTCGCACTGCGAGATCAGTTTCACCGGCAGCAATGGCATCAGCCTGAGCGGGGGCGACCGCAAGACGCTCACGGGACCGGGCCACATCGCGGAGGACAACCACATTCATCACATGGGCGTCTTCAACAAGAATGCCTGCGGTGTCGCCCTCTACGGCGTGGACAATGCCGTGCGGCATTGCCACATCCACGACGGCCCGCGCATGGGCGTGCAGATGAGCGGGAACAACCTCGCCGTCGAATACAACCACCTGCATCACCTCTGCCTCGAAACCCAGGACGGCGGTGCCATCTACACCGGCGGACGCGACTGGATCAGCAGCCGAGGCAGCAAGTGGCGGTATAATTTGATCCACGACATCGTCGGCTGCGGTCAGGAGGCGGGCGGCTTGAAGCATCCGTGGTTCACCTTCGGCCTCTACCCCGACGACAACACCGGCGGCCTCGACATCATCGGCAACATCGTCTTCCGCGTGGCCTACACGCCCATCCACATGCACAACGCCCGCGATTGCATCGTCGAAAACAACATCTTTGCCCTCGGCGGCAAGTTTCAGTTCGATCTGCACGGCTGGAGCAAGGAGCACCGCTTCTACACGAACCATCTCGAAACCATGATCAAAGGCTACGACTCCGTCGCCGGTCAGCCCGCATGGAAAACCATGCGCGGCATGGACCTGCATCCGAATGACGCCATCCGCGACGACGGCACCATGATGAGCGGCAACGTCGTCCGCCGAAACATCATGTTTTCCGACCAGCCCGGCATCAAATACGGCGACCTCCGCCATGTGTCGCCCAAGTGGAACGTCATTGATCAAAACCTCGCCTGGGCCAACGGCCATCCCATCACCACCGGCATCAACAAAGTCGGCCCCGACAAGCCCGGTGCCCCCATCCTCACCGAAACCTTCGACAACTCCGAGCCCGGCAAGACACCCAAAGGCTGGGGCTTCAACCATCGCCCGAACAAAGACGTTCAACTCATTGCCACCGACGGTGCCTTGCGAGCCGACTGCGCCCTCGGCACCGATCCTGGCAATCCGAAGAGCGTCTTCCACGGCCCCGACATTCCCATCAAGCCCGGTGCCGCCTACCGCGTGCGTCTGCGCGTCAAATCCACCGAACCCACCGCCAAGCTCAGCCTCGCCTTTGCCTCCTTCAAAAACGGCGAAGGCTACTGGCAAGCCGTCGGCACCAGCATCACCGCCACGCCCGAATGGACCGAAGTCGAAGCCACCGGCCGCATGCCCCGCGAAAACGAAGCCGCCTGGAAGCCCTGGATGAAGCACTTCTGGCTCCGCATAGACTGCCACGAGCCGAAGGGCCAGATCTTCATCGACGACCTCCGCCTCACCGAATGCGAACCCCTCGACGAATGGACCTCCTGGCAAGCCGAAGGCTGGGACCAGCACAGCCTCATCGCCGATCCGATGTTCGTGGATTGGAAAAAAGACGACTTCCGGCTGAAGCCTGAGTCACCGGCTTTCAAACTCGGGTTTGAAGCGATCCCGGTGGAGAAGATTGGAGTGAGGGAAAAGTAGTGCAGGGTTTAGCCCGCACCCGCTCCGCCCACCGGCAAGCAAACGCCACCCCCAAGCCCCCCCAAGCCGCTTTCCCACAGATTCAGAAAACCCACAGATTGGCTGCATGAAAACCTCTGAAGAAAATCTGCGGGTTATCTGAATCTGCGGGAGCCTCCTCTGCCTTTGCTCTTGGCGTTTGAAAGGACCTCGTGCTATCCTCAACCCATGTCTGCCACATATGATCATGTCCGCGAGGCCGTGCTGCACCTGCCGAAAGGCGATCAGATTCGGATTCTCGCTGTCGTGGCGATGAAGGTCACGGACGCGCATCCCGGCATCGATTTTCAGGCCAACGTCTGCGGCGGCTCCGCACGCGTGATTCGCACGCGCATCCCCGTGTGGCTTCTCGAATCGCTCCGCAGACAGGGCAAGACCGATGCGGAGCTTCTCGCCGCCTATCCCTCCCTCAACGCCGAGGATCTCGCCAATGCCTGGAACTACGCCCGCTCCCACCGCGACGAGATGGACCGCGAAATCGCGGCAAATGGCGATGAATCATGACAGCCCGCCTCTATTCAAACGAGAACTTCCCACTGCCTGTGGTCGAAGCGCTGCGCCGCCTCGGGCATGATGTGCTGACCACGCACGACACCGGCAAATCAAACGCCGGCATTCCAGACGACGAAGTGCTGCGTTTTGCGGCCGAGAATGATCGCGCCGTCCTCACCCACAATCGCCAGGACTTCATCCGCCTACATCGCCAAAGTTCTGAGCACGCCGGAATCATCGTCTGCACCGACAATCCCGACTTTCCCGCGCTGGCCGCCAAAGTGCATGCGCAGTTGAAGATGGTCACATCGCTTCAGGGACAGCTCATCCGCGTGAATCGAGGGATGTAATCTGCGCCGCTCAGAACGATCTCAGCAGAGTGGTTCGCGGAGACAGTGAACCGAAAGGGATTCTCCGCGTTCTCTCCTTCTCGGCGGTGCGCAGGATTGGAGATAGCCACCCAATCCCAAGCACTGAGGATGCACCGTCAGAGATCAGGATGGCGCATTCTCCATTTGTATCCGTGATTCATAGCCCCGTGT
>DNXB01000470.1 GCA_003506995.1 Verrucomicrobiales bacterium | reverse complement strand
GCGGCGCTGGCGTTTGATCCGGCACGCGGGGTGTTTGAGGCGTATGCCGCGCGGGCCATTCGGAATGCGCTAAACTCGCTGCATCAAAAGGAGGCCCGTCATGCCCGGCAGCATCTGCCGGAGGCTGATCTGGCCGTCTCCGCCACCACGGAGGGCAGCACCGCGCCCAGTCAGCGGCTGCCGGATGAGTTTCAGGATGTGCTCAGCCAAGTTCGCTCACAGGAAAGTCGGCGCGTGTTGGAAAATTTGCTGGCCTCACTGCCTGCACGCACTCAGCAGATCCTCGCGCTTGTCGCCGAGGGCCACAGCTACGCCGAGATCGGCGAGCGATTGGGTGTCTCCAAGCAGGCCGTCCACAAGGCCGCTGCTGTGGCCTTGGACACCCTCCGTGAACAACTGGCAGCGCAGGGCTTCGGCGGTCTCGACTCCAAAGGCTTTCTGCAAACGGCCACACACCCAGATTGAGCACCGCAAGAGGTAGGAACGCCGCAGAGAAAGGCATTCTGATTCATGCCTCTGCGTCGCTCCATTCTCTCGCGGTGTGAAATTCAGGGCCATTCAGTCGCCACCCAGGGTAAGCAGTCGGCTGCTTGCAAAGAAGCCTTCACAAGGCTGAGTTCCAGCACCTGCTCGCTGAGCGTGGCATCACCCAGCCACTGGATGTGCCAGACCTGGAGCAGGATCTCAGCAATCTCGCCGCATGGAACGCCCGCTGATCATCTCCAACACCACGCCGTTGCACCGTCACCATCTTCCGCTAATCTACCGGCATGAGTGCGCTCGCCCTTGAAATCGATCAAACCATGCAACAACTGGATGCCGCCACAGCCTCCCGGCTTGAACGGCTCGTGCGCGATGCCCTGGCCTTGGTGAAGCCCGTTGCCGCTGCTGGCTCGGTTGGCAGGCAGGGCATTCGCTTCCCTCTCGTTCAGGGCGCAAAACCCATCACCAGTGAAGATGTCGCACGCCTCCAGGATGAAGTTTGATTCTTGATCATGCTATGGTCTGGCTTCTGGATGGCAACCTGCTCACTGCACTCGCGATCAGTTCGCATGTGCATCATGCTCGTGCGGTGGTCTGGTTTTACGCGCAGCCACGCCGCTTTGCCACCTGCTCCGTGACGGAAGGCACGCTCCTGCGGCTGCACATGATGTCTGCCCCCGACACTTCCGCCGCTGCGGCCTGGGCCACACTCGGGCAGTTGCGGCAGATGCAGGGCCATGAGTTCTGGCTGGACGGCTTCAGCTACGATGAAGTCAGCCATCGCGGACTGACCGGCCACCGGCAGGTCACCGATGCCTGGCTGGCCGAGCTTGCCCGCCAGCGTGGCGAACGGCTCGCGACACTCGATGGCGGTCTCGCCGCTTTCCACCCGGATGTGGCTGATCTGATTCCCATCCAGGATGAAACACCGCAAGCTCTGTAGCGCAGCGAAAGCGCCGAAGGCCATCAGGAAAGCCGCAGAGAAAGGCATTCCGTTTCAGACCTCTGCATCGCTCCAGCCTCGCGCGGTGTATATCAGAGCTGTCCTATTTGTCTGGCAGCACAAGCTGCGAAACAGCAGACGAGGGAATCCCTGCCATGTGCGGGTCACGATGCACCAAGATGGCGCCATGCTCCGCAGCCGTGGCAGCGATCAGAGCATCCATGTTCGGCAGGCGTTCAGCCGCATTCTGGCGCAGTTGATAAGCACGGGCAGCAATGACGTCATCGGCTGGAATGCCCTGGCCCAACAAGGCGCGGTAAATATCGATGGCTCGGCTTCTCTCATCGTTATCAGGGCAGAGCTGACTCAGCCGGATGCGGAATTCAAGCCAGGTGACTGAACTGATCACCACTCGGTTGCCTGGATCAGCAACGATGTTCTCCACTTCCTCAAACCCCGGCTCCTCTTGGTAGTGGGCGATCAATGCGGAGGTGTCCAACACATGAGTTATCTTCGTGCTCATTCCAGGACGCGGCCGCGGAGTTCATGGTCTAGCTCGCGCTCACGGATCAGATCGCCCACGGCATCCTGTCCTTCCTTCTTGTGTTTGCGCCCGAGTTCTCTGACTCGGCGCAGCAGTTCTTCACGGCTCGGCGCAGCCACTTTCACATGAACGACGGCTTCATTTTCGTCCGCCTGCCAGTCTAGCTGCACTCCTGGGCGCAGGTTCAGCAGGCGCGCCAGTTGTTCAGGGATGGGGGTGGTCAGGTCATGGCTGAGGGTCGTGATCATGGGGCCAATCTACTTGATCAGGATGAGCATGGCGAGTCCGGTTTATCAAGTCGGCTCCTTCTGGATTCCGGCCTCTGCGGCGTTCCATTCTCTCGCGGTGTGAAACACTTGGCCTTTGAGGGTTACCCAAAACTCATTTCTCCCACAGATTCAGAGAACCCACCGATTGCCTTTCCCTTCGGAAGATCGGCCTGTGGCTCAAACCGTTGATGCTTGGGAATAAGTGTTCTATGAGCGTCAGATCAGCTGTTCAAAGACAGGCTCCCAGATTTTTGCACAGCAAGAGGCAGGAATGCCGCAGAGAAAGGCATTCCGATTCAGGCCTCGGGCCTCTGCGGCGTTCCAAACTCTCGCGGTGCAAATCAAGGCTTGCCCAATCTTCTCTCTCCGTGCCCTTTGCCCTTCGCTCTTCGCTCTAACCTCCCGCCGTCGCGGAAAAAACGCAGGCCATGAGCCGGGCGGAGGTGCTCGCCTTCTTCGACAAGGACAAGGCCCTCACTGCGCTCGCGCAGATGCGTCAGGCCGCGCCCCAGCGAGCCAGGGCTGCGGTGTGACAAGCTGCGGCCGCTGTGCTACAGCTACGCCGAGATCGGCGAGCGGTTGGGCGTCTCGAAGCAGGCCGCCCACAAGGCCGCTGCTGCGGCCTTGGACAGCCTCCGCGAGCAACTGGCCGCGCAGGGCTTCGGTGGTCTCGACTCCCAAGGCTTTTTGCAAACCGCGACAAATCATAAGCATGGCTGAAAATCATCTGTTTTGAGTTCTTGCTTGCTCAGGCGCGCTGAAAATGACAAGCTCTGCCTGTCGGAAGGTGAAATTCGGCTCCATGCCGTGTGATGAAGAGCTACGGCTCTGAGTCCTCTACCTTCCGACTTTTCATTTTCACGAAGTCCAGTGGCGGGCGCTTTCGAGTGTGATAAGTGCCGTAGCTGGCCTCAGAGGTGTCGTCAGCATCCACCAGCAGGGCCACCTTCGGCCAGATCAGATCCAGAAAACGATCTTCATTTTTGGCAAAGAGCCGCTGCACCGCCCAGAGGCAGTAATCCGCCACTTGCAGGCCCGTGCTGTCATTCGCGGGCATGGCGAGCACCTCCACCGTGGCATCGGGATAGCTTCCAGCGGCTTTCTTGGAATGCTTCTGAGCGTGAAGCAAGTGTTCACGCAGAGATCGGGTGCGGGCCTTGCCCCGGCTGGCAAAGATGACCTTGTAGGCGGGCTCCGTGTGCAGCTTCTTGTCAAAGAGCCGCCGCACCGCGCTGTCATACAGCTCGCTTGGGGTGTAGCGATAGGTGGGATCACGCTGGTTGCGCAGCACCACCCGCCGATGCACGGCGGACATGGTGCGGATGATGCCATAGAAGTTGAACTCGTGGCGCAGCAGCACTTTGAACACCTCCCGCCTCACCTCGGGAAGGTCGTCCTTCGCATGGAAAAACAGCGCGGTCTTGCCGCCCTCCGGCAGCATGGAGGGCACGCCTTTGAAATAAGGATCGGCCAGCAGCGCCGCCCGGAGTTCGGCCAGTTCCTTTTCCAAAGCGGGCAGATCAGTGAACTCCACCATGCCCAGAATGAAGTGATCCTGCACCTTCCCCGTGCCGATCAGCACCCGTCCGCGTGAGTCAAAAATGACCCCGTCACCGCTTTCATCCACAAAGTAATGGTACGGGGGCGTTGTCGTGGGGAGTTGGGAATCGGCCTCCGTCATCAATGATCATCCCTCGGGATTGAGGTAACGCAACGCCTTCGCCGCCTCCAAACCTCAGATGAAACACCGCAAGAGGTAGGAAAACCGCAGAGAAAGGCATTCCGACTCAGACCTCAGGACTCTGCGGTCTTCTCACCTCTCGCGGTGTGAAATGCTTGGCCTTTGAGGGTTACCCAAAACTCATTTCTTCCACAGATTCAGAGAACCCACCGATGGCCTTTCCCTTCGGAAGATCTGCCTGTGGCTCAAACCGTTGATGCTTGGGAATGAGCGTTCTGTGAGCGTCCTATCAGTGGTTCAAAGACAGGCTCCCAGATTTTTGCACCGCAAGAGGCAGGAAAACCGCAGAGAAAGGCATTCCGATTCAGACCTCTCGCGTTCTCCCAAGCTCTTGCGGTGCAACTCATGGCCTCCCCATGCTCCATGCTCCATGCTCCATGCTCCATGCTCTCCGCCCTTCGCCCTTCGCCCTTCGCCCTCCGCCCTGGCCCCGCCGTGACCGAATCCCGCCGGTGGAAGGCTGCCGTCGCGGAGAAAACGCAGGCCATGAGCCGGGCGGAGGTGCTCGCCTTCTTCGACAAGGACAAGGCCCTCGCCGCGCTCGCGCAGATGCGTCAGGCTGCCGCCCAGCGCGCCAGGACTGCGGTGTGACAAGTCGCAGCCGCTGTGCTACCTGCACGCATGTTCATCGAATGCCTTCAGCGGGAGATTGCCGTCTGCCATCATGGGGAGATCGAGGCGTTTCTCGCCGCTGATCCGGGGCGCTGGCAGGTCATCAGCATTCGCGAGCCCGTTCACCCGGAGCCGGTGCTTGTCCATGCACGCAGAGCGCACGCGGTCGTGTTTGAGGATGTGTTCACGCCGGAGGGCACGCACGGCCACGGGCCGAAACCGGCGCATTTGCAGGGCATCCTGCGTTTCGTGGCACAGAGCGGGCGCGAGCCGCTGGTGTTTCAGTGCTGGGCCGGGCGCTCCCGCAGCACGGCCGTGGCTCTCGTGGTCATCGTGAAGACCCTGTGGGACCAAGGCATCGACGGCCCCGAGCTGGTCCGCCGCGCTGCGGACACCCTGCTGGCGATCCGCCCCCTCGCCATCCCCAACCGCCTCGTGCTGCGTCTCGGTCTGGAGGAGTTTCTGCCGGATCCTCTCGGCCAAACGCTCAGCAAGGCATTGGTTGAGGAGGAGAGAATTCGACGGAACTTCGTGGATTAAGACATCTGGAAGCTGCAAGCAGCTCACATCCCTGCTTGGTGTGCCAAGTCTCTCAGCTTGGGATGGTTGGCAAACCCATCCAAGTCCATCGCCATGCGGAGATAACGGCGTGCTTCTTGAACGTCGCTTTTTGCCAGCGAAGCCTTGGCTTTTCCAATCAGACGGTCAAAGCGTGCTGTGTCGTGGTGGTGCTGTGCGCCTGACTTCGGGCGGGCGAGCACAAAGGGGAGTTGGTGGAGATCGACTCGCTTTCGGGAACCCCAAAAGGAAGGTTTCAGCGCGGCTTCTGCTTTTTTCATCGTTCCGGCCATGGCTTCGCGGTCGCCGGCTACGAATGAAGCGGCTCGCAATTTGAACTCGGGCCACTCCATGTGCCCGCTCGCGGTCATCAGTAGCCAAAGGTTGATGTTTCCTTCGTAGTGGTCGGGGCGGGCACGAGCCAGTTGGTCCAAAAGCCTCGCAGCTTGTTCAACCCGCCCGATCTCAATCATGGAGACAGCCCGGTTGTTGAGAGAATCTGCTTCCAGCTCCGGCGTGCCATGCGCAGCAAAAACGATAGGCTCTCCAAAAAGCTGTTCATGGATTTGGCTGAGTGTTTGCGCCACTGCATGGCAATTGGAGAGGCGCTTGTTAGGATCAAACTCAAGACACTTCCCCAGCAAGTCAGCCACCGGTTGAGGCATCTGTGGAAGCCCCGGCATTCGCCGATGATGAGAACAGTAATCGGAAAGCACGGCTGGCACGGCCAATCCGCTCTCCCAGTGCATGCCTCCCAAGAACATATGCAGAACCGAAGCTGCCCAACTCCACACGTCGGTTGATCGGGATACATTCGTTCCCGCCAACTGCTCTGGAGATGCATACGGTGGGGTATGTCCTGCGAACTTCGCTTTCCCGTCAGGCCGGATGCCCGTTGCCAGTCCAAAATCAGCCACCTTGGGTGTCCCATCTGCTGTCAGCAATAAGTTGCCGGGCTTCACATCTTGGTGAACTAGCCCGTGCTGATGTGCCCAATCGAGACCAAGTGCAAAGCCCGCCGATATTTGAAGAATGGTGGACACCATTGCGGCATCCTCAGCTTGGTAAAGAGATCGGTTCTTGATCCAATCTTGCAGACTGCCACCTTCAACGAATTCACCGCACAAGCATAAGGAGCCTTCCAGTTTCTGGGTGTAGTAACATGTCGCCACATACGGGTGCAGTCCGAGATTTGCCCACGTTTCAGCTTCGCGCTCGAACTGGGCAACGAACGAATGGTCCGACGCATGCTGCTCCTTGACCACTTTAATCGCGACGTCCATTTCCCAGTGAAGATGACGTGCCTGGTAAACGGTTCCCATGCCACCGGATTCAAAAACTTGTTTTATCAGATAGGGACCGATAACAGCGCCAGGTAATCGCTTCATTTTGGCGTGGATTTTAGGGCTCGGTTGAACAGATCTTTGGCACGTTGATTTGTCGGCGAAAGTCCCAACACTGCACCGGCATCCTTCGCTGCCTGAATCCACCAGCCAGATGACAGGTTGGCGTATGCTCGCACAAGATATGCGTCGATGTGCCGAGGATCGCGTTGAAGCACTGCCGTCGCATCCATGTCAGCAAGATCGTATTGCCCCAGTCGGATGTAGCTGTTTGCCCTCATCAAAAGCGCAAACGCATCATTGGGGGAAAGATCGAGCAGCCAAGTAGATTCGCGGATGCAGGACTCATAGCTTTCCTTGTCGAAGCTGGCACGAGCCGATTCCCTTAAACTCGCGACCCGTTCTGGGATGGTTGGAACCTGAATTCGCCGAATCTGCTCTTGTGGCACTTCTAGACCTGGAACAGACGACTGCTTGTCGATACCACGTTTCCGGTCGATCTGGAACACACTCTTGATGAACTGGAAAGCCTTGGCACCTGCCAGGCCGGGAACAGATTCGTCGTAGTTGGAGAACCACGGAATACCCCGCTTCTTGTAGGAATAGGCGGAGATGGGAGTCTCCGGTGGTTTTTGCCCGGTGATCGCTTCAAACACCTCACTGTTGACGATGTGAATGCAGATGGACGTTGCGGTGTTTTCATCCCAGCTCTCGGCGCCGTATTTGTCCACGACGATCTTCTGCTCAATCGCTCCACCAGCCGCGATACCCATTTCAACGACTTGCGGCAAGGCTCTCGCCTGCTTGACCGGAGAGGATAGCGCCCAACCAGCAGAGGCACCTTGTTTTCTGGGGCTATAAAGTATCTGTGAACCACTTGATTCTTCGCTGCCGACTTCTTTTAGACCGCTCGGCTGCGGTGCTGCAGGCGCAGAAAAGAGACCGTGGCTTTCTTCTTTTAGTGTGGTCTCTTCAACTGGCGGAGACAATGGAGGCAGCTTGGGAAGTTCAATCGGCTTGGGGTGCCGCTTCAAATAGTCTGCATCCTTCTTCCTTCTGATGGCAGGGTCTTCATCCGGGAAACGACCAGTCTTCGAATCATAAGCCATGAGTTGGAAACCGCCGTGTTTGGCCTCATCCGTGACTTGTTCTTCGACCGTGTATCCCTTCCCCAGAGGCATGGCGACGAACTGGCCGACAACACCGTTTCCTTTGTTGATGCCATCGAGCCACTGCTGATCCGGGATGACCACATAGTCCTGGCTGAACCGGCGGATTTGTTCATCGAACGGCTTGCCAGTGACAGCGTTCACACGTCCAACGGCGACTTTCAGAATTGTGGGCCGCCAATCCGCTCCGCCAAACTCCAAATACAGCGCTTCACGTTGATAGAGTGGGATGAAAAATCCTCCGTCTTCCAACCACTTGGCGGGAACCTTGTTTGCGTAATCGGCTACTCGATAGATTGGCAACCTGCCAAAGCCCGCAGGCAGCGGATAGGTTTTCCCGTCCTCTGGAATGCGTAGCGTGCGCACGAATGAAATGGATGTATGCCGCCCTATTGTCACCGTTGAATCCGAAATGACAATTGGCTGTGATCTTGATGTGGCCTTCGCCTCCAAACAAAACCATATGAGCATCTGGAGTGTGCCTGTTAGACTGAAATAGTCGCTCACTCGAAAATTGAGTCGAATATCCTCGAATAGGCCGTCAACTTTGGCTCCGAATTCAGCATCCGAACGAAACTCCGCAGGGATGCTTCGCCAAATCAAGGATTCGAGCAGATCAGTAAATTCTGCGGCATTTTCACTCTCTAAATGATGTCGAAGCGCCCATTGCTCATCCACAAGAATATCGCCAAGCAAATCATAATCATGTCTCTTTCCCGCGAGAAACCACAAGTCTTCGAATAAAGCATCTGCAAGGGTAGAAAGCTCGAAAATGAAGTCAGGAGAATCTTCCACCATGTCCTCAATGAGGCCAAGTAGAGCTGAATCATCCAATTTGCGAAGGTTGCTCATGCCGCTTGTTCAAATCGCCTTCTGGAATGCCTCTCGCAAGCAAGCTTGCAGCTCGCAGCCTGAGTGAATCCGTTGTTTCGGATTGATCTTCAAGCCTTTCATAATTGCAGCACTCAAAACATGCCTGGAAATTGCCATTTCATTTCAGCATTAAGGTCTCCCCAATCACACTCGGGCGCGAGTTCTCGTCGCTTGGCATCATGATATGCTCTGCGTTCCCCCCATTTAATTGGATCATTGGAAGCCTCAGCAGCACAGAGAACATATGCAAATTGATGAGCAATGGCTTTTTGCCGTTTGGAGGCTGGATTCTCGCAGCCAGCAGGAGGCTGAAATTCGGTAGCCAGCCAAAAACATCGATACTCCTCATCAGGGTCTCCGATTTGATGAGCCAGACTTCCTGCGTCGATGTATGCTTGTGTCAAATCCATTGCTGACACAGTTTTACCCTTTTTTGTCTTCGCGCTAAGGTGATACGCGATGATTGCTTCTAGCAGGTCTTTTCCAAGCTCTGGTTCACCAAGGTTACTTGACGTTGAAACCAATAGTGAAAGCATGGCGTTGGACTCGAGAAATTCTTTTTTGACGCATTCAAGCGCTAAATCCCCCAAGAATTTGCGAACATCCTTCGCTGCTTCAACTTCGCGCCCAACTGCTTTGAGGTTGTTGCAGCGGGCAAGTAATCTTTCCGCCTCGGCCTGCACAATTGCTGGGCGCCATTTCGGATTGTCTCTGGCTGCTTCCAATGGATGTTTTTTTGGTTTGAGAAAATCGAAAAGGCCCATGGCAACGGAGTGTTAGAGTTTGAACAAGCGGGAGAGAAATGAATTCGGACGCTGAAATCGGTCGAGCCGTTCGAGAAGCTCTTGGTAGCTCACGCAGCGTACTGCTGGATCGGGTGTGATCAGGCGAAGAATAGTTTCTGAGATTGGTCTCGGGATTCGTTTCTGATTCAGTGTGATCTTAGCAATGTCGAAATATGAGTGCGTACAAATTTGTGAAACGACATCTGGATTCGATCTTTGATAAGGAAGGTCGCCTGTTAGCATCTCATAAAAAATAAGCCCAATCGCGAAAACATCAGAAGCAACGGACGAGCTGACTCCCTGCACGAAGCGTTCAGGGGCCATGTAGGCGGCCGTGCCCAAGTTATTAAGAGTGTCGAACATGCTGCTGGGAGAAGCCATCCCTGTGATTTTGGAGAGTGCCGCATTTTTAACTGATACCAGCCCCCAATCCGAAATTTTCCATCCATATTTATGCACCGGATCATCACCGTTTTTCGTGTCGTTACGAAAAACTTTTTGGTGAAGAATGTTTCCTGGCTTTAGGTCGAGGTGGAGCAAGCCGTGCTCAGTGAAGGCGAAATGAAGTCCTTCCGCTAAATCTCGAATAATGAATACTGATGCCTCAATGCTCAACGATGTTTGACTATCCAAATATTGCCTCAGTGATCCATCGCACCAATTCATAGCAGCAACCCAGCCATCTTTGTGAGTTGTGAGGATCTCATTAAGCCTGATGATATTGAAATGATCCAAACCTGCCCAAACCGTGAGTTCCCTTTGGAAAAGCTCACGAACCGACTGGTCATCGTCAGCTGGCAACACCGTCTTGATAGCTACTTTCTGTCCATGAATGTATGGCCGATATGAAACTGGCATTCTTACATCATCTCGTTGGAGGAAAACGATTAACCCCATGCCCCCGCGGCTGAACTGTTTGACAAAGTACGGCGTATCACCAATCAAAACCTCATCATCGCGTTGAAGCTCGTAGATTGAGTCTGCTGAGAATGTAAGCCGGGTCATTGGGAGGGCTAGCGTAGTGAATGACGGACCGACGATGCCCAAACCAGTGCTGATTGCGGCCTGTCAGCGGGCTTCGGGGAAAGTGATCGGTTAATTTCGACGCAAAGTGCTTTCGGCAGTGTTTTTTCCCGCTTCTCAACAGGCACAATGGATTCGTTCAGAATCACATCAATCGGATCGCGTTTGTCCGTAAACGGATACGGAAACGCGCCGGTGAGCATGAAGTAGAAGGTGGCGGCGATGCTCCAGACATCGGAGACGGGTTTGAGGTGCTTGAAGTTGATGAGCTGCTCGCGCGGCATGAAGAGCGGGGTGCCGGCGTAGTTCCCGGTGATGCTGAGGCCGCTGAAGCCGGCCTGCTGGAAGTTTTTGGCGAGGCCGAAGTCGGAGATGCGGGCCACGCCGCGGTCGAGCAGGATGTTTTGCGGCTTCAAATCGCGATGCACGATGCCCTGCTCGTGCGCGTGGGCGAGGCCCGCCAGCGCGTCGAGCATGATGGGCCGGGCGATTTCCAGCGGCACTTTGCCGCCGTGCTTCATGATGAAGTCCCACAGGCTGCCGCCCTCGCAATACTCCATGACGAACCACGGGATGCCCTCGCTGTGACCCTGGTCATAGAGCTTCACGATGTTCCGATGGCGGAGTTGTGCGGTGATGGTCATCTCCCGCAGGAACTTCTCCAGCTCCGCCGGGCGCACGGCGACGCGGGGCAGGAGCACCTTGATGGCAACGGGCACGCCATCGCTCAAACGGCGGGCGCGGAACACGACACCGAAGCCGCCACGGCCCAACTCCTTCTCGATTTCATAGCCGGGGATGTCGAGGCGCGGTGCCTTGCCTTTTTTGGCGGCCTTGAGCAGCAGGTCGGCGAGTTGCTGCGGGTTCAACTCATCGAAGCTGGGCACTGGCGCGAGGGATGGCGCGGCAGCGGCAGGTGTGGATTGCTCCACCGTGACCTCCAAGGCGGTATCGCCCACCTGGATACGGGCGCCATGCTTCAAGGTGATCTCGGGATAGGCGCGGCGGGCGCCCTCCTCGGGTGATTCGCCCTCTTTGCGTCCGCCAACTTTGCGCCCGTTGACGTAGGTTCCATTGCGGCTGCCGAGGTCGCGCACGCAGGCCTGCGGCGGGCAGACCTCCAGGATGAAGTGATGGCGGGAGACGAAGGCGTCGTCCGGCAGATGCACATGGCAGTCCGGGTGGCGGCCAAGCAGGAAGGTGTCGTGCGCAGCGAAGTCGAAGACCTTCCCTTTGGCGGTGCCTTCGGTGATGCGAAGCTGGATGGATGCGGACATGAGCAGATAAAATCAGACGCATTCTCCGCCGGGCACGGGCGATTGGGCAAGGGCTTTGCTGAGGCCGATGTCGAGACTTCCCAGGGAGGCCGCACGCACGGCCCGGCACCAGGATGAAAAGGCGGCGAGCTTGGAAGGCGGTGTCTTGCGATGCGGCTGCCAGGTCATTGAACGCGTATCGAGATGAAGAATCGCACGCAGAGACGGCGGCACATGCAGGACGCCCTCAAAATTGACGTCCCCATTCATCTGCATGAGCGCTCTCCGACCTGCCTGCCAAACCGGATCACGCAAAGCGGCGGCTTCTCTCACTGTGAGTGGTTCATTTTCGAGGTGATGCCAAAGCGGTGCGAAATCTGAATCAAACAGGACATCGCTGTAGGGCGTGCCTGTGCAGCGCCTCAAGCTGCGAACCAGATAACGCAGACTCCGCTCAAACTGCCCGCACTGCGCGGCGTAGCCAGCCGCCGTCACCCAGGACCCCTCAAGCCTGGCAATGTCGGGGCACCGCAGCCAGTGCCTGCAAAAAGCGAGCGCGTGAGGTGATCCTTGATGCGCATTCAAGGCACGAGCCACCTCGGCAAGCAGTCCCAAGTCAGGAGCCTGCATGCGCTTCACGGCCAGATGCCCTACTTCCAACGCCTCTTCAGCACGTGTCAAGGCGAGCAGAATGGCCACACGGCATGAACTGGCATACCGATCCAGGCTGCCGCCGGTGGGCTTGACCTCGGCATACCACTCCAGCGCTTTTTGGTAGGAGCAGACTTCCTCGAATGAGTTGGCGTTATCCAGGGCGATCTGGTCGTCGTCTTTGACGGCGGATTCACGGGAGTGTTTGGCGGCGTGCATGGTGATGAAGAGTGGTTTCAACAGCACCTACGGAGTTCGCCAAAAATCGTCAACCTGACCCGAACGCTGGCGGCAGACGACGAAAAAGGGGCGGACTCGCGTCCGCCCCCAGATTTAGAACGAGTTGGAAAACTCGTGTTACGAGATGTCCTCGCCCACGGCGTAGCGCACGAAGCGGCGGACGACGAGGTTCTCGCCCAGCTCGGTGATCTTGCCCTTGATCAGGTTCGCGATGGTGAGATCGGGATCCTTGATGAAGGCTTGCTCGAGCAGGCAGTTGTCGGCGTAGAATTTCTCCATTTTGCCGTCCACGATCTTGTCCACGATGTTGGCGGGCTTGCCTTTGACCAGCTCGGCGCCGATTTCACGCTCCTTGGCGACGAGGTCCGCAGGGACGTCGTCGCGCTGGAGGAAGCGTGGGTTCGAGGCGGCGATGTGGAGGGAGATGTCCTTCACGAGAGCCTGGAAGTTTTCATTGCGGGCGACGAAGTCGGTCTNNTCGATGAGCACGCCGATGCGGCCGGCCATGTGGATGTAGGAGGCGATGATGCCTTCCTTCGTCTGGCGGTCGGCCTTTTTCTCAGCCTTGATGGTGCCGCTTTTGCGGAGGATGGTTTCAGCCTTTTCAAGGTCGCCAGCGGCTTCGGTGAGGGCTTTTTTGCATTCCATCATGCCTGCGTTGGTCTTTTCACGCAGGGTCATGACGAGTTTCGCGGAGATTTCAGCCATGGGTCGGTAAGTGGGGGTGGGAGATTAGTCTTTCTTGGCCTCGGCGGTGGCGACGATGACGGGGTCGATCAGCTTCTGCAGGATGATGCGGATGGAGCGGATGGCGTCGTCGTTGGCGGCGATCGGGTAGTCGATGATGTTCGGATCGGCGTTCGTATCGACGAGGGCGACGATCGGGATGCCCAGGCGGCGGGACTCATGCACGGCGATGTGCTCGCGGGCGGAATCGACGATAACGGCGGCGTCAGGGATGCGGCCCATGTGGCGGATGCCGCGCAGGTTGCGCTCCAGCTTGATGCGCTCGCGGTTGAGGCTGGCGAGCTCCTTCTTGGACATGAGCTTGACCTCAGGCTTGCTCTCGATCTCCTCGAGGTAGTTCAGACGGGCGATGCTCTTCTTGATCGTCTCCATGTTGGTGAGCGTGCCGCCCAGCCAGCGATGGTTGACGTAATACTGGCC
>DNXB01000252.1 GCA_003506995.1 Verrucomicrobiales bacterium | reverse complement strand
TCTACCTGCCGGAGACAAAGACCACCAAGCCGCGTCCGCTCGTTGTGTTCATCCATGGCGGTGGTTGGGAAACTGGCAGCAAGGATCAGGCTGGCATTCTGCTCAACCTCATCAAAGACAAGCCCTATGCCGGGGCCAGCATCAACTACCGCCTCACCAACGAAGCCATCTGGCCCTCGCAAATCCACGACTGCAAGGCGGCCATCCGTGCCCTCCGTGCTCACGCGGCGGAAAACCAGATCGATCCCGACAAGATCGCCGTCTTCGGCATCTCCGCAGGCGGACATCTCGTCAGCCTGCTCGGCGTCACTCGCGGTGTGAAGGAGTTGGAGGGCGAACTCGGCCCGAACCTCACCCAAAGCAGCCGCGTCACCTGCGTGCTCGACTTCTGCGGCCCCTCGAACTTCCTCACCTTTGCGGGTGAAGAGACGATCATCAATGTGGACGATCCCAAGACCGGACTCTCGAAGCTCATCGGCGGCACCGTCAAAAACAAGCCCGACATCGCCCGCAGCGCCTCCCCCGTCACCTACATCACCCAAGACGACGCCCCATTCCTCATCATCCACGGGGACAAGGACAACATCGTCCGCTACGCCCAGGCCACCGAGTTCGACGCCGCGCTCGAAAAGGCCCAGATTCCCGCCACCCTCCTCACCGGCACTGACGGCGGCCATGTTTTCTTCAGCCCGCAGCTCATCGAGCACATGCGCAACTTCCTCGACCGTCATCTCCTCGGCAAAGACGTCCAGATTCCCGAAGGAGCCGTTCCTTCCAAGTAGAGCATCCTTCCGTTTGCAGCCAGACCGGGAACTGCGAACAGAGATCCGCGAACCACAACTTCATGACCGATTCAGAAATCCAGTCCGCCATTCTCGACATGGGCCGCCGCGCCCGTGCCGCCTCCTACGCCCTCGTCAAACTCACCACCGAGCAGAAAAACGCCATCCTCATCGCCATGGCCGATGAAATCATGGCGCGTCAGGATGCCATCCTCGCCGCCAACGCCCTCGATCTCGCCCGTGCGGATCAAAACGGCCTCAGCAAGGCCATGATCGACCGCCTCACGCTTGATTCGAAGCGTTTGAAAGCCGTCGCCGAGGCTGTGCGCGAAGTCGCGCTGCTACCCGACCCCGTCGGCGAAAAGCTCACCGATTGGACCCGTCCCAACGGCCTGCACATTCGCAAAGTCCGTGTCCCCATCGGCGTCATCGGCATCATCTTCGAATCACGCCCCAACGTCACCACCGACGCCGCCTCTCTCTGCTTCAAAACCGGCAACGCCACCATCCTTCGTGGCGGCAGCGAGGCCATCGACAGCAACCGCGCCCTCGCCGCCGCGTTGCAGGCCGGTGGCGAACGCGCTGGCCTCCCTCCCGACAGTATCCAGCTCATCCCCTTCACCGACCGCGCCAGCGTCGAACACATGGCAAAGATGGATCAATACCTCGACCTCATCATTCCACGCGGCGGCAAAGGCCTGATCGAAAAAGTCGTCGCCACCGCCCGCATGCCCGTCATCAAGCACTACGACGGCGTCTGCCACGTCTATGTCCACGAAGACGCCGACCAGCAGATGGCCGCCAACATCATCGTCAATTCCAAGTGCCAGAAGCCCGGCGTCTGCAACGCCCTTGAAACCATCCTCGTCCATCGCGACATCGCCACCTCGTTCTATCCGCTCATCGGCAAACGTCTCGCCGAGGCCAAGGTCGAAATCCGGGGTGATTCCGCCGCCTTGCAGCACCTCGGCGTGCCCGCCAAAGCCGCCACCGAGGAAGACTGGAGCACCGAATACCTCGACCTCATCCTCGCCGCCAAAACCGTCACCGGCATTGACGAAGCCATCGTCCACATCAACCGCCACGGCTCCCACCACACCGACAGCATCATCACCGAGAACCGCGCCACCGCGGAGCGCTTCCAGCACGAAGTGGACAGCGCTGTCGTCCTTCACAACGCCAGCACCCGTTTCAACGACGGCGGCGAATTCGGCTTCGGCGCCGAGATCGGAATCTCCACCGACAAGCTCCACGCGAGAGGCCCCATGGGCCTCGCCGAGCTGTGCAGCTACAAGTATCTCGTTGATGGGAACGGTCAGACGCGCGTGTAGCCCGCTGCAAGTGATGCGCCTCGTCCTCCTGCTCGAACTCGTCATCGATGGTTTGGTTTGAGAGGAGCGCGGACGCCATCTCCCCGTGAATGTCCTCGGGCAGCGCCTCCACGAGTTCGGCAGCTACACCTACGCCCAGATCGCCGCATGGAACGAGGAGCACATCAAGGAATTCTCCGCGCGCCTCGCCTTCAAAGACCGCTTCCATCGTGAAGGCTGGGTCGAGCAGGCGCGGCAGCTCACCGCCCAAAAGGCCGCGCCAGCCGCCTGAGACACTTCGCAACCGCCGCCGCTCCGCCGCGTTCAATGCCGCCATGAGCACGCGCCTTTCCTTTGCGGTTTTGTTGTTTCCGTTGTTTGCCACCGCCGCCGACTGGCCGCGCTTCCGGGGTCCGAATGGCAGCGGCATCGCTCCCGATGACAAACCCGTGCCGGTGGAATGGAGCGCCACGAAAAATCTCAAGTGGCAGGTCGCCTTGCCCGGTCCCGGCTCCTCCAGCCCCATCGTCGTCGGAGATCGTGTGTTCGTCACCTGCTGGAGCGGTTATGCCGACAGCGGTGAGCGCTCCGGCGGCGACATCACCGCGTTGAAGCGTCACTTGATCTGTGTGGATCGCACCACCGGGAAAATACTCTGGGATCGCACCGTGCCCGCGAAGCAGCCGGAAGAGCAATACGGCGGCATGTTCGCGCAAAACGGCTACGCCAGTCACACACCGGTCTCGGATGGTCAGAAGGTCTTCGCCTTCTTCGGCAAATCCGGCGTCCACGCCTTCGATCTCGACGGCAAACCACTCTGGCAGGCCGAGGTCGGTGATTGGGACGACCGTCGCGGCTGGGGCACGGCCTCAAGCCCCATCCTGTACAACGATGTTCTCATTGTTCCCGCCGTCATCGAAAGCCAGGCGCTCTACGGCTTCGACAAAAACACCGGCAAACAACTGTGGAAGGCTCCCTCCGAAGGTTTCGCCAGCACCTGGGGCTCGCCTGTCGTTGCCGGCACTGATCTTGTCATCTCCGTGCCAAGTGAAGTCTGGGGCTTCAATCCCGAGAGCGGCAAACTGCGCTGGTATGCGCAAGGCCTGCAAAGCGACTCCGTCTGCAACAGCGTCGTCACCGACGGCACCACCGTCTTCGCCATGGGCGAGCGCGGCGGCGGTTCCGTCGCCATCAAGGCCGGTGGCAAAGGCGATGTCAGCGCCACGCACACCCTCTGGACCGGTTCCAACGGTCCGCGCATCCCCACACCGATTCTGTGGGAAGGCCGCCTGCATTGGATCAGCAGCAACATCGCCACCTGTCGCGATGCCAAGACCGGCGCGGAAATTTACAACGAACGCATCGAGTCCACTGGCGGCGGTACCGCGTCCTCCAACAGCCCTGGTGGTAATCAAAGCGGTTTCGGTGGTGGTGGTTTCGGCGGCGGACGTCGTGGGGGCGGCAGCGATTACTCCTCGCCCGTCGCGGCCAACGGCCATCTCTACCAAGTCACCCGCCGTGGCGAAGTCCTCGTCATCAAACTCGGCCCCAAGTTCGAACTCGTCGCCCGCAACCGCATCGACGGCGACACCTCCGACCACAGCGCCACCCCCGCCATCAGCAATGGCCAGCTCTTCCTCCGCTCCTCCCGCACGCTCTACTGCATCGGCGAGTGAAAAGTAGCCCAGTTGCTTCGCAACTGGCTCCTCAAACCTGTTCCGAAGGAACAGGACTACTTGCCTGCCGCCATGTTTGCTACTCGCCCTTCTGCCGTCCCGCAGCACGCACCGGGATGCTGGCAGCCTTCGCCAGTTCACGATGAATGCGTGCGACGCGCTCCACCTGGCCTTTGGCAGGGAAGCGTTCATAGAATCCTTCGGAGCGAAACACCCGCACCTGCTCGCTCCACGGTGCCAGGCGATAACGCCAGCGCTCGACGCGACCCTCCTCGGGCTCCGCGTCCTGGGCGGCCAGGTCGGCGCAGACGCGGATCATCGCCTTGATGCTCACCGGTCGCGTGATCATGTGCGCGCTGTTGCCCCAGGCCTCCGCCATCACCTGTGCTGCCGCTTTGAGGAAGTCCCGCACGATGGCGTAATAGTTTCCGGCGTGACGGCGGTCGGTGCCGGTACGCTCAATCTTCTTCCAGGCGCTCTTCACCCAGCGGTGGATCTCGTTGTACAGTTCGGCCTGCAGGATCCACTTCTCCTGCTTGCTGCGGCCGCCCAGCCGGTTGATGCGGTAGCGCAGCGGACTGTCGGCCTCGCGGTAGAGCATCTCCGCAATGTGCGCCGCAAAGCGCCGGTCCGGCTCCGCCCATGAGACGCGCTCGTACAGATCCACCAGATGACTTTTGTTGATACGCGTGGGCGTGGAGTTGATGATCACAAACATCTCCGTGGCGAAATCCTCGCTGCGTCCGTCAAAGATGACGCAGGGCACGGTGATGTTGGCCGCGTCATCGGGATGCGTGCGGTGGAAGAACTCCAGCGCCGCCAGGCGGTGCTGCCCGTCGATGATCAGGAACTGCTCCTCCGGCTCCTGCAGGCGTCCCGTCGTCCCGCCATCCATCGCGTCAAAGCGCAGCTTCTGCGGCGTGAACAGCAGCACCGTGCCGGGAATGGGCGGCTGGGACACCGCCGTTTCGTAGAAGTTGCGAATCGCGGCGACCTTCGACCGCGACAGCTCGCGCTGGAAGGCCTTGTCACTGCGCTCGATGCGCGCAATGAACTGCGCCAGGTCGTTTTGCGTCTCCACCGCCGCCGGCTGGATGCTGCCGCCCTCATCATCGTAATAGCGGCTGATGAAGCGGACTTTTTTGAGCAGTGCCGCCGAAGGATAGGCGGCGAAATAAAAGACGGCGTCCTTCTGGCGAATCTGCGTGGCGATCATAAGAGAAAGCGGTGGTTGCCCCGGATGCTGGCAGGAACGGTATCCGTCGTCAACCCTCAAGACAGGGACAACCTCAAGACAGGGAGCAGCAGACTTGTCTTTACTTTCTGTCTCTGGGGTAGTCCGCTTTGTGACTAATTCTTGCCAGCTCCATCACCAGCCGCTTATTTCAGCGTACATGACCGTTACCGCAAAAACACTCGAAGCCACCGCGCAATTCCTGCTGGAGCAGGCGGCAAAAGCTGCGGCAGCCTCGCCGAATGAAGCGAGCTTGCGGCATGAGCTTGAGAAGGCGTTGGAGAGCTGCTGCGAGAAGATCGGCGCTCCTTGGACACCGTTTCGTCTCGATTTGACGCTCACAGGAGTCGAGTCCAAGCAGGCGCGTTTTGCCGATGTCGCTCATGGGGCGCTGGTTATCGAGTATGAGCGTCCGCGCAGCTTATCCAAGGGACAACGCATGCTGGAGCATGCCCAGGAGCAGGCTGAGGATTATGCGCGTCTGTTGGCCGATCAGGAAGGCAGGCATGCGGGTGAGTACACCTTGGTCGTCTGGGACGGCTCGCACATCGCTTACGGTCGTTTGGAGAACGGAAAGTCCGCGTGGACCCCGCTGACGCAGTTTGGCCTCGCTGGTGCGAAGCGCCTGCTCAATGCCCTGGCCTCTGATGGCGTGCCGCTTGTGCATCCCTTGCTGCTGGCTCATCTGGCGGGGCCGGAATCAGAACTCGGGGCGACATTAATCCCGGCGATGTTCAAAGCGGTGCGTACGGCGGCAGAAGCCCGCAAGACCACGAAGACCAAGCTGCTTTTCTTCGAGTGGCGTCGTCTGTTCGGTCAAGCTGTCGGCATTCAGACAGATTCGCTCAAGAAGCTGTTGGAACGGCAAAGTCAGATTCATGCCGCAGACTATGGCAGCGACGTTCCCGCCTACCTCTTTGCCTTGAATACGTTCATTGGCCTGGTGGCAAAGCTGACCGCCGCGCTGGCCTTGCCATCCGTCTCCGAGGACATTCTGAATGACGCCGTGCCTCTGCATGATCGCATCCGCGCCTTGGAAAACGGCAGCTTGTTCCAAAACGCGGGCGTCGAGAACATGCTCAATGGCGACTTCTTCGCGTGGTATGCCGATGACGCGGCATGGAAGAGGTTCGAGAAGGGCATCGCCTCCCTTATCGCCGCGTTGGCGAACGTCAGCTTCGACATCTCCCGCAAGTCGCCGGAATCCACGCGGGATCTTTTCAAGGGGCTCTACCAGTCCTTTGTTCCTCGCGCTCTGCGCCATGCGTTGGGCGAGTTTTACACCCCCGACTGGCTCGCCGGTCATGTGGTGAATCAAGCCGGCTGGCAGACGCAGAACAGTCTCACGGACCCGACCTGCGGCACCGGCACCTTTGTGCTTGAGGCGATCCGCCGTCGGCTTGCCACGGCCTCACCCCGCACGACCGCCCAGCAATTGCTAGCCGGACTGCATGGAATGGATTTAAACCCGCTCGCCGTGCTCGCGGCCCGTGCTTCGCTGGTCGTTTACCTCTCCCAGCGTCTCACACCCTCGAAACCGGTCAGGCTGCCGATCTATCTGGCAGACGCCATCCATCCGGCAGATTTGAATGACGGTCTCTTTGAGCACTCGCTTCAGACAGAGAAAGGCTCTTTCCATTTTCGCGTGCCCGAGGCGCTCGTCAAAAGCGCGGGATTCTTCGCTCTGTTCAACCGTTTGCGTGACCTCGTGGACAGTGGTGCCAATGCTGAACAAATCATCAAGGCGCTACAGACCGAGGATGTCGTTCGAACTTTGTCTCCTGCCGATCTGGCAGCGCTGACCGACAGCGTGCAGGTCTTCGTCAAACTCCACGCGGAAGGCTGGAACGGCATCTGGTGCTCGATCTTGGCCGAGCGCTTTGCCGCCTCATCCATGCCGCCCGCTGACTTCGTGTGCGGCAATCCGCCATGGGTCAAATGGAGCCATCTGCCGCCGGATTACGCCGCGCTCATCAAGGAGCGTTGCCGCAAGATCGGTGTGTTCAGTGATGACGCCTGGGTCGGTGGCATCGAGGCCGACATTTCCACGGTGGTCACCTATGTTGCTGCCGAGAAATGGCTCAAGCATGGCGGCACGCTGGCCTTTCTCATCACGGGCACCGTTTTCGCGAACGAATCCAGCCAGGGATTCCGCCGCTTTGCTATTCCGCATCTCAACCTGCCCTTCGAGGTCATTCGCGTGGAGGACTTTGATGCGGTGGCCCCCTTTGAAGGCGTCAGCAACCATTCCGCGCTGCTCATGTTCCGCACGGGCAATCCCACGACGTACCCCGTCACCTATCGCTGGTGGCGTCCGGCCGGGGGCAAGGGAGAGCCCAAACGATGCTACTTGAGCGGAGAGCAGTTTGTGCTTGAAGCCACGAAGTTCGATGAACTCGCCTGTCCGGTGCCAGGAACGGATGCCGGGCCTTGGATCAAAGGCTCACGCGCCCAGCATGAGGTCTGGAAGACGCTCTTTGGTGCCGCAGAGCATGACTACGTCGCGCGCAAAGGCATCACCACCGATGCCAATGGCATTTTCTTCATCTCTGTCAAAGAAGCTGATGCCGCCACCCGGACCTGCCAGATCCGCAATCATCCCGAAATCGGCCGGCGCGATGACATCCCGCAAGTCACCGCCACCATCGAGATGGACCATGTCTTCCCGCTGCTTCGCGGGCGTGGCGTCAGCGCTTTCAAAGCCGCGCCTGATCCCGACTACTCGGTGCTCGTGCCACAGCGCGGCATGCAGGGGTATCCCGAACTGGCAGTCACGCACCCGGCCACACACCGCTATTTGAAGCGCTTCAAAAGCGTCCTTGAGGTGCGCTCCAGCTACAAGCGCTTCCAGAGCAAGCAGGCATGGTGGTCGCTCTGGAGCACCGGAGCCTACACCTTCTCTCCTTACAAAGTCGCATGGCGTGAGATGCCGGGCGGGCGGTTCGCCGCCGCCCTCGTTTCCCCGGATGAAAACAAACTCTGGGGCACGCGCGTGATCATTCCCGACCACAAGCTGTACTTCGTCCCTTGTGCCACCTTGGAAGAAGCCGCGTATCTGACGGCCATGCTGAATGCGCCAGTCGTCTCCGAGGCCATCTCCGCATACGCCGCGCAGCTTAGTCTCGGCGTTAGTGTCGTCGAGTATCTCGCACTGCCTGCCTTCAAAGCCTCCGACAAGCAGCATCGGGAACTAAGCAGGCTCGGCGTCAAGCTGACCCGGCAAAATGACCTGCCTTCCGCCGAGCAATGGGAAGAACTGGACGGACTGGCTCGCGCCGCATTTGGCCTCTGAGAATAACGCTGTTGAGGTTCAAACCTCTTTTGGAATGAGATCTACCGCCACTCATGCTTCGGATACCGCCCGCGAAGCTGCGCTTTCACCGCTGGATAACCCTCGCGCCAAAACCGCCCGATGTCTCCCGTCGTTTGAATTGGGCGCTGCGCTGGTGACAGCAGATGCACCGTCACGCTGATGCGGCCGGCGGCGATTTTGGGATTCTCGTTCACCTCGTACATGTGCTGCAGCACGGCGCTGACGCTCGGCGACTGCTTTTCGTCATAGACGATGCGGGCGGTCTTGCCGTTTTTGAGAGAATAATAAGTTGCCAGCCTTCCATCTTAAGGTGGCAGAGGCAGCCGTCGATGAAGTGGGCGCAGTGCCTGCGGCTGGGCGCGGCAGTCAACATCATCCAGGGCCGCCGCATGGCGGTCAGAAAAAATGTTTCCGGATGCCTGCGCGCCCTCCCTCAACGCATGGCCGCGTTCATCGCAGAGCACGCCGGCTGTTCTAAGCAAGATCGACCACGCGCGTGAGCTCATCCTGGAGGCGCACGACAACGGCATTGAGTTCGCCTGCGTCGCGATGGACTCCTTTTACGGCCGCGACCGGTGCGGAGTTTTGGCCGGCTGAGTCTGGCAGGCTACGCTGGAGGATGCTCTCAAAACCCGCCCCACAAGTCATGGCCGCCGGCCAAAGAGGTTGCGGGGCGGCATGGGAAGTGCTTTTTGGCGGTTCACGCGTGCCCGGCCGCAACACGCAAACCTCAAACCATCGACGCACACCTTTTCTTTTCATATGAGCCACTGGGATCGCTTTCAGAAGTCTTTCGTCCGTTATCCGGACCTCGGTTTTTCCATCGACATCAGCCGCATGGGCCATGACGACGAACTCTTCACGCGCATGGCTGACAAAGTGGAGCGTGCATTCAAGGACATGCGCGGGCTGGAGGCTGGAGGCATCGCCAATCCTGATGAAAACCGCATGGTGGGCCATTACTGGCTGCGGGACTCGAAACTGGCCCCGGATGCCGCTTTGAAGCAGGAAATCGACGACACACTCGAAGCGACACTGAAATTCGCCGCAGACGTGCATGCGGGCGCGGTGAAAGCCGCAAACGGGCAGAAATTCACCCGTGTGCTGGTCGTGGGCATCGGTGGTTCGGCCCTGGGGCCGCAATTGGTGGCGCAGGCGATCACTCCGGCCAATCCACCGATGGCGATCTCGTTTTTCGACAACACGGATCCCGATGGCATGGATCGTGTGCTGGCGGAGATCGGCGGTGAACTGGCCACGACGCTGACGCTGGTCATTTCCAAGTCCGGTGGCACCAAGGAGACGCGCAACGGCATGCTGGAGGCCGAGGCGGCTTACAAGAAGGCGGGAATCGACTTCGCGAAGCATGCGGTGGCCGTGACTGGCGCGGGCAGCGAACTGGAGAAGCACGCGATCTCGCAGGGCTGGCGGGTCCGCTTCCCCATGTGGGACTGGGTCGGCGGCCGCACCAGCGTGATGAGCGCGGTGGGCACCCTCGCTGCGGCGCTGCAAGGTGTGGATGTGCGCCAGTTCCTGGCCGGAGCCGCCGCGATGGACGCGGAAACGCGCACGCGGCCTGCTCGTGAGAACGCGGCGATGCTGCTGGCGCTGATGTGGCATCACGCCGGCGGCGGCAAGGGCTTCAAGGACATGGTGGTGCTGCCTTACAAGGACCGTCTGGTGCTGTTCAGCAAATACCTCCAGCAGCTTGTCATGGAGAGCCTGGGCAAGGAGCATGATCTTGATGGCGCGGTGGTGAATCAGGGCATCGCCGTCTATGGCAACAAAGGCAGCACGGACCAGCACGCCTATGTGCAGCAGCTTCGCGATGGTGTGAACAATTTCTTCGCCACCTTCATCGAGGTGCGGAAGGCGCGTGACTCTGCCGCGCTCGAAGTGGATCCCGGATTCACCAGCGGCGATTATTTGCAGGGCTTCCTGCGTGGCACACGCAAGGCGCTGGCTGACAAAGGCCGCGAGAGCGTGACGTTGAGCATCAAGGAGGTCAGCGCCTTCACCCTGGGCATGCTGGTGGGCTTGTTTGAGCGGGCCGTGGGCTTTTATGCCAGCCTCGTGAACATCAACGCCTACCACCAACCTGGTGTGGAGGCTGGGAAGAAGGCCGCCACAGATTTCCTGAGGCAACTTGCCCAGGTGCGCGGTGTGCTGACGGGGTGTGGCATGACGGCCGGGGAAGTGGCTGTGAAACTCGGCATCGACGCCGAGGACGCCTTCCACATGCTCACGCATCTTGCTGCGAACGGTGGAGCCAGGCTGGCGGCCCTGGGTGGCTCGCCTGCCGGGGATAGTTTCACGGCTTCGTGACAAATCCTTGTTTGCAGACGTATGGCACGGGTTCTATACGTCACGTCCACATTTCACCGGCCACATGCGCGAGATTCCCATCCAGTACCAAATCGCCTGCGTGATCCTGACCGCCCTGTTCATCTGGTCGTTTAGCATCGCGCGTGAGCCGCGTGGATGGCGAAGGTTGTTCCAGTCCATGTTCTCGAAGTCGGAGAAGTTCTCCGTGAACAAAAACAAGGTCATTGACGAGGCTTTGAAGAGATATGGCATCGTCATCGCCATGATCATTCTGGTGACGGATGTCAGTTGTTTTGTGATGGGGGTGACGCATCCGTTTCGTGAGCGTGCCAAGGCATTGTCGAAACAGGAGCGTGAAAGCATGAGCGAGATCAACAAGATCCAGGGCAATAATCCCGAGGCCGCGCGGCGTTCCGCCCTGCCTTAAGTGTCTTGCGGTTTCCTGGGCCGAAGCACGACACGGGTGTCGGCGATGAAGTCATGCAGGCAGCGGCGGTCGGCCCTGAAAATCAGCAGCACGTCGGCGATCAGCAGAAACGGCCCGACGTGGGGCAGAAAAAGGACAAAGATGAGCAGCAGGCTGCGCAACAGCACAGCTCGGAGAAATCCGGCCCTGGAATCATCAGCGGATCGCACGACCTGAATGCCGAGGAGGAGTTTGCCGAGCGTCTGGCCGCGCACGGTCAGCAGAATGATGTTGGTGATAACCAAAACATCCATGAACCAGCCCAGCATCATCAGGGTGGAGTTCCCCGTGGCCTGAACTTTTTCAATCTGACGCTGCAAGGCGTCCATGACCGCCTGCGGGTCGTTTTGGACGGCCCGGATCTCAGCCTCGAAGCGTTCGTCGATCAGCACCGAAAACATGATCATCATCGGGACCAGGATGGAGGCCAAATCCACCAAGGCTGCGGCCAGCCGCTGGCCGAGCGAGGCCAGTTCCAGCCGGGTGGACTGGTCTTTGCGGACTTCCTCCTCCAGAGCGGCGATGGCCGGCTCCTGGGCGGTGCCGGTTTCCTCTGCCACCTCCTGCATGTGCGTCTCCAGCGTCTGCCAGTCCTTCATCCCCTCGGTCCAGCACAGGTCGCCGGGCTGGAAGCGTCCGTTGCGCAGGCCGGCGCTCACATCCAGGTCGCTGAAGGTGCCGAGCTGTTCTTCGCCGCGCGCGAGGTGGTATTTCATGGGTTGCAGTTGCCGTGAGGCGTATGCTTGATAGCTGCTAAGCCCACCGCATCAAGCCCCGTCTCCCGATTTGAAAACCATTCTTCGCGTCTTCTCCTACCTCCGCCGCTACCCGCTCCTCGGCGGGGCGCAGATCTTTTGCGCCGTCGTGGGCACGCTCATGGTCATCGTGTTCCCGCACATCACGCGGGAGGTGCTGGACGTGGTGGTGCCCAATCAGCAATGGGAACGCCTGACGCCGCTGGCGCTTTACGCGCTGGCCGCCTACTTCGCCCAGCATCTGTTCAACTCCCTGCGCATCCAGCTCAACAACACCTTCGAGCAGATGGTCATCTTTGACCTGCGCAGCGACATCTACCAGCGTTTGCAAACCCTCCCGCTGCGCTGGTTCGACAACCGCCCCTCCGGCGACATCATGACCACCGTCGCCGAGGACATCCCCTCGGTGGAGCGTGTGCTCATCGACGGTATCGAGCAGGGACTCGTCTCCGTGCTGCAAATCGTGGTCGTTGGCGTGTTCATGTGGCAGGCGGACGCCACGCTCACGCTCTACGCGCTCATTCCGCTGCCGTTTCTCATCGCCGGGGCGCTGGCCTACACGCGCACCTCGCGCGACCGCCACCGCAAGGTGCGCCGTGCCAGCAGCGCCATGAACTCGCTGCTGCAGGACAACGTCTCCGGCATGCGCCAGATCAAGGCCTACGCGATGGAGCACGAGGAGCACGGGCGCTTCAACCGCGCCAGCGGCGCTCTGCGCACGGCCACGCTTCATGTCATGCGCATCTGGGCCATCTACCGTCCCGGCATGCACTTTTTGACCAGCATCGGCATGGTCATCGTGTTGTGGGTCGGCGCGCGTCAGCTCATGTCGGGGGAGATTCGCGCGGGCGATCTCACCGCCTTCCTGCTGCTGCTTAAATTCTTCTACGATCCCATCGAAAGCCTGCATCAGCTCAACCAGATCCTCCAATCTGGCCGCGCCGCCGGTGAGCGCGTCTTTGACATCCTCGATGCAGAACCCGAGGCCGATACCCAGGGCGGGCGCGAGCTGCCAGCCATCACCGGCCATGTGCGTTATGAAAACGTCGGCTTCAGCTACGCTGGCAAAACGCCCACCGTGCATGGCGTGAGTCTTGAGGCGCGGCCTGGAGAAACCATCGCCCTCGTCGGCCCCACTGGCGCGGGCAAGTCCACGCTCATCAATCTCCTCACCCGATTCTACGAATACGATGAAGGCGTCATCACCATCGACGGCGCTCCCGTTCACGAGCTGAACAAAGCCTGGCTGCGGCGGAACATCGGCTACGTCACGCAGGAAAGCTTCCTCTTCAACGGCACTGTGCGCGAGAACCTCGTCATCGGCCGCCGTGACGCCACCGACGAGCAGCTCTGGGCCTCCCTGGCCAGTGCCAACGCCGACGCCTTCGTCAAACGCCTGCCTGATCTGCTCGACACCCACGTCGGCGAGCGCGGCGTGAANNCCCATCCTCCTGCTCGACGAGGCCACCGCCAGCGTGGACACCGAGACCGAGCGGCAGATTCAAGAGGCGCTGGAGCACCTCATGGCGCACCGCACCAGCTTCGTCATCGCCCACCGCCTCAGCACGGTGCGGAATGCCGACCGCATCTACGTCCTCGACCACGGTCGCATCATCGAGCAAGGCACCCACGACGAACTCATCGCCCAGGACGGCATGTACGCGCGGTTGTGCCGCACCTCGCTGATTGCCGCCGGGCAATCGTGATCAAATACGGTTCGGTGTCGCTGAGGCAGCCTGCTTTTCCTGTGGAGCCTACTTGTCGAAGAAGGAGTCCTCCTCACGGTCGGCGACCTTGAGGTAACGGTAATAAACCTCCAACTGGAGGGTGCAGAGGCACTGGCGGTAGATGTCGTCGGCGGCGTCGCCGGCGGGCCAGTTCGGACGGCCGCGCTTGAACGAACCGTCAGGCTGCTGGGCGCTGAGGATCTGCGGGAGGAACTGCTGGTTGTAGAACTTCCAGTCGTCGCCGCCCTGCTGGAAGTAAGCCTGGGTGTAGTAATACCAGCAGTAGAGGTTGCAGTTCTTGTTCCAGTCCAGCGGCTCGGCGGTGAGGAAATCGGTCAGAAACTTGAGTCCTTTCCTGATGGGGGTGGTCTTGCCCTTGGCCATGGTCTGCAAACCGAGGATGCCGACACCGGTGAGGCTCCACTGGTTGTAGTGCGCGTCGCGGTTCGGACCGCCGAAGCCGCCATCCTTGGTCTGCTTGTTTTCGAGATACTGGACCATCTTGGTGATGGCGCTGTGCAGGCCGTCGATCTTGAGACTGGTGTTTTTGGCGGCCTTGAGAGCCTGGAACTGCCAGCCTGCGACGGAAAGATCCTCGCGGCTTTTTTTGCCGGCATAGAAACCCGTTTCACCATCATACACCCAGCTCCCGCTGTCCTGCTGGTTGTCGATGATGATCTTCACACCCTGCTCAAAGGCCTCGCGCATGCCAGGAAGCGGCAG
>DNXB01000253.1 GCA_003506995.1 Verrucomicrobiales bacterium | reverse complement strand
AAACGCCCCCCCGCCTCCGGCTCGACAACGTCCGGGGTGGTGACGGCAGTCAATCGCACGCCTCCTCAACTCTTGCGGTGCGCGGCTCAGCACCACCCGTGGTCCGGGGAAACCGCTGGCCGACAACCGGCCGGACTTGATCCTGCCAGGGCAGACGTAAACCGTGGCTGAGCTGCTGGCAGATTTGAATGAGTGAAAATGCCAGCTACGCGGCCAATGCCTCCTCCGGCTCCGCCAGCAGCTCGCCGATGGTCAGGAGCACTTCATCGGCCGTGTAAGGCTTGGTCAGGAGTGTCTTGACGCCCAGGGAGTGCAGCGCGGCGGTCTTGTCCTCCCGGCCGCGGGCGCTGCCCATGCCGGTGGAGGCGACGATCTTGGTGAAGGGCGCCATTTTGCGCATGGTGCGCACCATGGTGACCCCGTCCATGTAGGGCATCATGATGTCGGTCAGCACCGCCTTGATCTTGTCCCGGTGCTCGGAAAAGAGCACGACGGCCTCGGTGCCATCGCCTGCGGTGAGCACATGATAGCCATGAGCGGCAAGAGTCTTGCGGAGGACATCGCGGATGTTCGCCTCGTCATCCACCACCAGGATGGTCTCGCCCTGGCCTCGCGGCGGCACCGGAGCCGGGCCGGCCAAGGTGTCCGCCTTGGCGTCTGGCGCGGCTGGAAGGCAGATCTCGAAGGTGGTGCCCGTGCCCATGAGGCTGCGCAAATTGACAAAGCCGCTGTGGCTTTTGACGATGCCAAGCACGGTGGAGAGCCCCAGCCCGGTGCCTTTGCCGGTCTCCTTGGTGGTGAAGAACGGATCGAAGATTTTCTCCTTCAAATCCGAGGGAATGCCTTCACCAGTGTCGGCCACGCGCAGCATGACATAAGGGCCGGGCTTGATGCCGGCGGTCATGGCCGCGTAACTGTCATCAAAACGAATGTTCTCGGCTGACAAGGTCAGAACCCCCCCCATGGGCATGGCATCACGCGCGTTGACGCAAAGGTTGAGCAGCACCTGGTGGAGCTGCGTGGCATCCCCCATCATGGGCCAGACCTCCTCGGGAATCCTGGCGGAGATGTTGATGTTTTTGGGGAAGGTGCCGAGCATGATCTGCAGCATGTCATCGACGAGGCCGGTGGTGGTCACCACCTTGCGCTGCCCCCCGGCCTCGCAGCCCAGGGTGAGCAACTGCTTGATGAGAGCCGCGCCGCGCTGGGCGCTGGATTCGATGTTGCCCAGCAGCTTGCCAAAATCCTCCGGCGGCAGCGGCAGGCGGAGCATGGACGCGGACAAAATGATGGGGGTGAGGATGTTGTTCATGTCGTGGGCGATGCCGCTCGAGAGACGCCCGACGATTTCCATGCGCTGGGAGCGCAGGAACTGGGATTCCATGCTCTTTTTCTCCGTGATGTCCTCCACCACCAGGATGAAGGAGCTCACTCCGGCGTTCTCCAGGACGCTGACGCGCGCACGGGTGATGAACGTCATGCCGTCTTTTTTCCGGCTGTCGATCTCCCCCGTCCAGGCCCCGCGCTCCATCAACAACGTCCAAAGCGTGTCCACCTCGCGCCGCCCCTCGTCTGGCGCGGATCTTTTGAGGACGGAAAAGTGCTGGCCGAGCAGTTCGCCATTGTCATAACCAAACATGGCATTGCAGGCGGCGTTGCTGAACACGATCTGCCCCGCTTCGTCGCAGACCACGACCCCCTCGGCCATGCTTTCGAGCACTTCGCCCTGCATTTCCAAAGCCTCGTCGGTCTTCTTGCGCGCGGTGATGTCGGTGTTGATCGCGAAGACTGACTGGGGATTTCCCGCGTCATCACGCACCAGGGTCCAATGCCCCTCAATGGCCAGGGAGTGTCCTTGCTTGTGGCTCTGGCAGAGCTCGCCAATCCACTCTCCGGTCTGGATGACCTGCTCGCTCGCCTGGTGAAAAGCAGCGGCATCTTTGTGCAGCAACTGCCCGACGGGCTGGCCCATCGCCTCTTCCATGCTCCAGCCGTAGAGTTTTTCCGCCCCTTTGTTCCAGTAGGTGACGCGGGAATCCAGGTCATGAACCAGGATGGCCTCCTGCGCCTTGTCGAGCAGGGACGCCTGCTCGCGGAATTTTTCCTCCAGATGCCGGCGTTCCGCCATCTCGCGCCTCAGATCCTCGCATGCCTGCTCCGCTTTTTCACGATTGCGCACGGCGTCGCCCATCATGCTGACCGCCGCCGCTTGCGATTGCTCCAGCTCGCGGGTGCGCTCCGAGACCATCTGCTCCAGTCCGTCGAGCTTGAGGCGAGACTCCTGCAGCAGCAGCCATTTTTGCGTCAGTGCGCTGGCCATCTGCAGGATTTCGACCGTGTCGAACGGCTTCTTGAGAATGAGCAGCCGGTCCACCGAACCGATCTGGCTGCGCATTTCATTCCAGGAGCAGTCCGCGAACGCCGTGCAGATCACCACCTGAAGATCCGGGCAGATTTTCCAGAGCCGCTGGGTCGTCTCAATGCCGTCCCAGCCCGGCGGCATGCGCACATCCACAAAGGCCATGGCATAGGGCCTGCCTTCGACGATGGCCTGCTGCACTTTTTGCAATCCCTCCTCGCCTTGGGACGCGGTGTCGATGTCAAACAGCATGGACTGGCTTGCTCCAAAAAGCCGCGCCTCCGCCTCGTCCAGCGCCGCGTCTTCCGCGTCCGGCTCGCCAAGGATTTTTCGGAAATCGTCGTGAATCGCATGGTTGTCATCGATGACGAGGATGCGCCGGTTGAAGTTGGAATGGGATGTTTTCATCAGCAGGTCTTGGTGGTTTGCAATGGAAGTTCCAGCGTGAAGGCCGCGCCACGACCCGGCCCTTCGCTCTGCGCGGTCAGCCGGCCGCCCATTTCACGCGCGGCAAGGGCGCCACTGTGCAGGCCAAAGCCATGCCCTTCAGGCTTCGTCGTGAAGCCATGTTGGAAAATGCGCGTCAGGTTTTCGGGCGGGATGCCCACCCCATTGTCAGCGATCACGATCTGCACGCCCTCCCCTTCATTTTGTCCCACCCGCACGATGAGCTGCTTTTCGCCGTTTGAGTCGGCCAGCGCGTGCTTGGCGTTGCTGAGCAGGTTTACCAGGATGGGCAGCACCTTGTGGCGGTCCGCCAGCACCGGCGGCACATTCTTGTAGTCACGCACCAACGTCACCCCGTGACGGTCAAGGGAGTCGTTGTGGAGATTGATGGCGTCCTCGACCAGCGTCACGGCGGAAAGCGGCTCCAGCATGCCAGACCTGCGCGCATAGCCCTGCTGCATGGCCACCACCTCCTTGATGTGCTCGATGTTGTTTTGCAGGGAGGTCAGCTCCTGCAAAATGCCCTTCTGCGGCTCCGAAAGGTTTTCCGCCAGCTTGACCAGGTAGCCCGGCAGTTCCTTGCCTCTGGGATCCTGGGTCAGAAACTCCGGCAGGTGATCCGCATGCTCCCGCAGCAGCTCCGCCACCTGTTTCAGGCTGGTGATCCTAAAATTGCGCACTTTCCCCGCCACAGCCTCGGCGGACACGTTCACGCTGTTCAGCACGTTGCCCACATTGTGCAGCACATTCGTGGCGATCTCCGCCATGCCGGCCTGGCGTGAGGTTTCCACCAGTTGCTTGTGCGCCTCCGTCAGCTCCATCGTCCGCTCCTGCACCTGGCTTTCGATCACCGCATTGATGCCTTCAAGCCGGCTGCGGCGCTTTGCCACCTCCAGCGTCTCCGTCAGATACTGGCTGATGGAGATGAACAAGAACATGTCCTGGATCAGCACCCAGCCCAGATGCTCCAGCCAGCGCCATTGCACATCAACCTGGGTGCCAAAAATCGACAACGGCCAGTAGATACCACGCACCACATGATCCGCCGCCACCACCACCGNNGCACCCGCCAGTCACGATAGAAGGCCAGGAACGTCAGGGAGCCAAAAATATGGAAATGCGTCTCCAGCCGCCCCCCCGTCAGATGGATCAGCAGCGCCGAGGTCAAAATTTGCGACACCGCGATGACATGCCGGGTGACGGCGCGCCCCGGATGCCGCCACGCCAGCAGCACCGGAACTAGGCTGACCACCCCGCCCAAAAACATTGCCGTCCAGACGTGCCAGAGCTGTTTTTGGTCCAGTGCATCATCCCAGACCTTCGGAGAAACCCAGATGGCGATGACGATCCCACCAATCCATTGCAAAATCATCAGTTTGGCGAACAAACGATCTGTTTCGATGTGATTGCGCCGCTGCGACCGGCGATAAAGCCTCGCGGTTCGCGCCTCCTCGGCTGTCGAAATCGTGGTGTGATTGGTCATTTGGCTGCGGTCTTGCGAAGTATCCAAGTGATTTGAGATCAGGTACTTTGACACGAATGAAAGGCAAAAACCACACAAAATTTGTATTTATTATAAATATCATAACAAAAGAGCCTGTTGGCTCTTGAGGGTCTTTGCCGACTGTTTCACGATATCGAGCACTACCGCCCTTCTGTTCTATCACGCCTCACACGACGCAATTTCTGCTCGTGTAAGCCTCTACTCAGGCAAAATAGTATCGTCCTATTTTGCCATTTTGCTTTTTTACGATTCGGGCGAGCAAAACGTCGCTGCGGTTCAAAAATCTCATACGTAAAGGCTTCAATCTCAATCCCGAAAGTCTCGGGCAACATCTTCACTCCAAACGTTTGCTCCTGAACCTCACCCAAGCCCAAGCCGCCAAGGAGTTGGGCACCATTCGCGAGCAATACGAGCGCTGGGAACGCGATGAGGTCACTCCCATTGTCGGTTTTTGGCCGCGGTTGGTGCGCTTTTTTGGCACATACCCCTTGGCCATCAATACCCCCGCCGAGTGGGTTCTCAAAGCGAGGCGCGTGAACGGCCTGAGTCAGTATGCGCTTGGTCGCAAAATCAAGATCATCGCAGAACTCGTCCGACAATGGGAACACGGCCAAGCCGAGCCCCCTGCCCCCATGCTTGAGAAAATACAAACCCTTGCCGTGCATCCATCTCGATGAGATTCGCTCCCAGACATGCAGGACAAGCGATTCCTGCTTGTCAGTTTCCTGCCCGTTTCGTTAGAAGCTAAGCAAACTCCTCGTCATTCGAGAGCGGAGCACGGCCAGGGAGCAGACAGCGAGAAGAAACGTTGCGACGAGTTATCCCAAGTCCCAGCATCCTCGCCAATCATGCCTGCTTGAGTACAGATGAGCGATCCCAAACATTCCGACGACACGGTCATTTCGCAATCCAATGATGATGCTGGCATGGCGACCATACGCGTCACCCAGCCTGTGCCTTCTACAGTGCCGGAGGATCTGCAAACACTCGTCGTCGCCAAACCTGCGGCATCGCGGACGCAGATCGCACGCGAGGCCGCATCACCCATGGGTGCGAATCCTGCCGCGCCGGTGCCCTTCATCTTCGGCCGCCGCATCGCCAAAGGCGGTATGGGCGCGATTCTCGAAGCCAGCGACTGCAAGCTCGGCCGCACCATCGCGGTCAAGGTCATGCTTTCGGAGGCCGGATGCAGCGAGGAGCAAAAGCAGCGCTTCATTCAGGAGGCCGCCGTGCTGGCACGGCTGGCGCATCCCAACATCGTGCCCGTCTATGATCTCGGGCTCGATGCCGAAGGCGAGCTGTTCTACACGATGAAGCTGGTGAAGGGCCGCACGCTCCAGCACATCCTGGATGAACTGCGGCGCGGGCATCCCGAAGACCTGCGTGAGTTCACCCTCGACCGCCTGCTCACCATCTTCCGCAAAGTGTGCGACGCGCTGGCCTTTGCCCATGCGCAGCAGATCATCCACCGCGATCTCAAGCCGGAGAATATCATGGTCGGCGAGTTCGGCGAGGTGCTCGTCATGGACTGGGGCATCTCAAAGGTGCTGGGGGAAGTCGAGACGCCCAGCATCGGACCACGCCAGCCGCCTTCGATGTCCGGCACCAGTTCCTTCACCGCCACCATGGACGGCGCAGTGATGGGCACGCCGAACTACATGTCTCCCGAGCAGGCCATGGGCAAAGTGAACGAGATGGACGCACGTTCGGACATCTTCTCCCTCGGCGGCATCCTCTATTGCATCCTCACACTGCGTCCACCCGTGGAGGGGAAAGATGTGTGGGAGGTGCTGGATAAAGTCATCAGCGCGCACATCACCGCTCCGACGGCGTTCAGCTCCACAGGGGCAAACGGCAAACCGATGGCGAAAAGCGAAGTGCTCGAGGCCAAAAAGATCACGCCGCTGCCGCACGTGCCCGGCGGGAAAGTTCCGTCCGCATTGTCAGCAGTGGCCATGAAGGCGCTCACGCTGGACAAGACAAAGCGCTATCAAAACGTTACCGCGTTCAGCGCGGACATTGAGAAGTATCAAGGCGGCTTTGCCACCAGCGCGGAAAAGGCGGGCTGGTTCAAACGCACGAGCCTCGCCATCAAGCGCAACAAGGCCGCCTCCATCGGTGCCGCCATGGTCCTGCTCGTCGGCAGCACGCTCGGCACCCAAACCGTCATCGAGGGCCGGCGCGCCACTCGCGCTCTCACCGATTTGAAAGCCAGCGCCCCGTCGCTGCTGGAACTCGCCGGAAGCAAGGCCGACAGGCAGCAATTCACCGCCGCTTTGCGCGACCTCGACGCCGTGATCGAGCTCGACCCCGCGCTGGTTCGCGCCAGATGGCAGCGGGTCTGGGTGCTCATCGGCATGGAAAAATGGAGCGAAGCCGCCGACGCAGTGCGCCTCGCTCAGAAGCACGACCCCTCATCCACGAAGCTGGCTGCCATTCTACCGAAACTCGAAGAACTGTCCGCCATGGACGAAGCGAAGCGCTGGACGCCCGAACGCATGGCTGGCCTCACCACTTATCTCCAGCATGTTGGCGCCTCCGGCCCGCTGGTGGCACTTTCAGCCAAGCTCCAGCTGGGCGCGGAGGCCAGGCGCCAGCTCGTCCACAAGCGCGTCGCCCAGTGGCTGGGAGAGAAAGCCAAGTTCACGTGCAAAGTGACGGCGGAAAATTTGATCGAACTCAACCTTCAAAGCCTGCCGGTCGATAACCTCGAACCGCTGCGCGGCCTTCCGCTGGAGCGCCTCAATCTTGGCGGAACCAAGGTCACCGACCTTTCCCCGCTCAGGGGCATGAAGCTGAGCATGATCAACCTCGAGAAAACCGGGGTCGCGGACATCTCTGCGTTGGCCGGGATGCCGTTGCGTGACTTCACCTCGTCCGGCTCAGTCCCCATTCAGGATTTCAGCGCCCTGCGCGGCGCTCCCTTGCAAAGTTTTCGCGGTTTCCCTGGGGACAAGCTCGGAGACCTCTCGTTTCTGGCTGGAGCGCCCTTGAAAGTCGTTTGGTGCTCCGTGGGTCAAGTCAGCAGCCTGGAAGCCCTCAGAGGCGCGGCTCTCGAGACTATGTTGGCCACAGGCAATCGCATTTCCGATTTGTCGCCCCTGCGCGGCCAGCCACTGACTATGCTGTCCATGCACGCCAACGGCATCAGCGACCTCAGGCCTCTTCGAGGGATGCCAATCACGGAGTTATCCATCGGCGGAAACCCCATTACCGATTTCAGCCCGCTTCTGGATCTGCCCAAGCTCGACGTGCTGCATGTGACCGGAAAGATGGAAGATCTCGCCGTCCTGCGCCAGCACCCGACTCTAAGAGTGATCCACATCGGGATATTGGGCGTGCCGGGTCCCCTCCGCCCCGTCGCCGAATTCTGGGCCGAATACGACGCGCAGCAGGCGGCGAAGAAATAGCAGGCTGCGATCTGCGCCGAGGCCTGAGGGGAGCCTGTTTCCGTTCTTTTTCGTGAGGGCCTCGGCTTCGCTCGGCGAGCGGGAGAACACGAGCCCTTGGGCGAACTGCACGCGCTGTACACCGTTATCAACCCCATTTTAACAGGACACTTTTAGAAAAAAGTATCTTCGTGCGTGTAAGGCGGGGCGCAGCAGCAGAGGAAGCGGAGGGTTTGACTCGCGGTGATTTGGTGCCAGGCACCGGGTGGGATGAGAATGGCATCGCAGGGGCCGACTTCGCGGGTTTCGCCGTCGATTTCCATCGTGCCGGTGCCTTCGAGGATGAAGTAGAACTCCTCACTGAGCTTGTGGTAATGGCGTTCGGTCGGCCGGCCGACGGGGACGACGGCCTCGGCGAGGCTTTGGTTTTGCACGGGGGCGTTCGTGCGGTCGAGGATGCTGCGGATGGTGCTGCCGTCCTTGGTGGTAAACGGATTCTGCGTGGAAAGCTGGTTGATGGTCATGCGTGAACTGTGTTACTGCTAAGGCTCATGATGGCGAACGGATTTCCACTCAAAAACTGCCGTGCGGTGATCACGGGAGCCTCTTCGGGCCTCGGGGCGGAATTTGCCCGGCAGCTCGCCCCGCAAGCACAGTCGCTCGTGCTGGTGGCACGACGTGCCGACGCGCTGGAGGCGGTGAAAAACGAGCTGCAAGCCTTCCCGGTCCAAGTTTTCTGCTGCGTGGCCGATCTGGCGACGGACGTGGGAAGGAATGCGGTGCTCGCGTTTCTCGATGCCAAGGGCCTGAAACCCAACCTGCTCATCAACAACGCGGGCATGGGCGATTACGGCGATTTTGCCAGCTCCTCAGCGGAAAAGACCCGTACGCAGATCGAGCTGAACATCACGGCGCTCACGATGCTCACGCATGCCTTGCTGCCGAGGCTGGAACGACCTGGAGGCGTGCTAAACGTCAGTTCGCTGGCTTCCACCCTGCCGATGCCGGATCTGGCGGTGTACGCGGCCTCGAAAGCCTATGTGACGAGCTTTTCCGAGGCGCTGGCCGTGGAACTGGCCCCGCAAAACATCACCGTGACCTGTGTCTGCCCAGGACCGACGCCGACCAACTTCAGCCAGAACGCCAAACGCGCGGTTGGAACGGACACCAACCGCGAAGGCCAGTCACTGCTGCGCATTCCGCCCACGCAAGTGGTGCGGCGCGCGTTGGGAGCGCTACAGCAGGCCGAGGCGTGCGTGTTTCCAGGCGCTGGTGTCGCCATTGCCTCGCGTGTCTTTCGCCTGCTGCCACGCGGTCTGCTGCGAGTGCTGCTGCGCTGGCGTCATGGCAAGGAATGATCATTGCGCAAACGTGTCGGCGGGTTTTAGAGTCCCCCCGTGCTCTGTCCTGCCTGCCGAACTCCTGCGATTGAAACCGACGTTGCCTGCCGGCAGTGCGGTTTTTCGCTGGAGGCCGCTGACCGTGCTTTTGGCATCCCGCCGCGTTTAACCCCGCCGCTGGCAGATTTGACCGGCGTTTTAGGCGCGTTTGAGAGGAAGCGGGCGCTGCGCGTGATCCATCAGGTGGAACGGCGGTTCCCTCAACTGACCGTCGCGGCGGTTTTGACCGAAGTTCCTGCGCAGGCTCCGTTGAGCGCTTACGCCTTCTGGCTCTTCAATCGCGGTCAGCTCACCAGCGCGGTGGAAAAAGGCGGTGACAACCGGCTGGTGATGCTGCTCATCGACACGGGTGCCGCCCAGGCGGTCACGATGCCTGGCTACGGACTGGAGCCCTTCGTCCAGGAGACACGTTTGCAGAGCTGCCTCCAGGCCGCCCGGCAAGCCCTGCTGCGCGGGCAGTATGGACAGGCCATTGAGGCGTTCACCCGTGAGCTGGACCGGCAGTTGAGCGAGGTCTGCCAGATGATCCCCAAACAATTCGGCCTGGTGGAAGACCGCCAGTGGCTGGACTCAACGGCTGATGATGAAAGCGCCCTGGAACCTGCTGAAAGCCTGTATTGAGCACGACCATGATGCAACGCCGCCATTTCCTTCAACTGGGCCTGCTGGGCGCAGGTTCCTCGCTCGCCCACGCGGCTGAGTTCCTGCCGCAAAACGTGACCTTCCTCGGCAGGGAAAAGTTTCAGCAGATCATGGCGCGGGCGGCGGTGGAAAACTGGGCCGCGCTGCCGATGGGCACGCGCGTGGCGCAATTCGGCCAGGCCATGCTCGGCACGAAATACACGGCCTGGACGCTGGAGATCGACGACCGCGTCGAATCCCCCTCCGTGAACTTCAACGGGCTGGACTGCTGGACTTTTTTCGAGATGGCGCTGGGGCTGGCGCGAATGGTCGGCAAACGCCAGCGCGGCTACTCGCCCTCTGACCTGCTGCGGCAGATCGAGTGGACTCGCTACCGAGGCGGTGTGTGCCGGGGCCATTACCTCGACCGCATTCATTATCTGGACGAATGGTTCACCGACAATGCCGTGCGTGGCAATATCCGCTATGTGACGCGTGAAGTCGGACCCGTGGTGCGGCTGACCGGTCGCGGCAACGACGAGATGTCGCTGAATCCGAAACTCTACCGCTATCTGCGGGCCAATCCGGCGCTGGTTCCGGCCATGCGGCAGATCGAGGCACGGCTGGAGCGCGTGCCGTTTGATTACATCCCGAAGCAGCAGGTCGCGGCCTGTGAGCCGCGCATTCACAGCGGCGACATCATCGGCATCGTGACGAACCGCGCGCATGTGTTCTGCTCGCATGTCGGCCTGGCCTTGCGGACGCAGGATGGCGTGTGCCGCTTCATGCACGCCTCGCTCACGCACAAAAAAGTCGTCGTGGACAAGTCCATCCACGACTACCTGGCCGGGATCAAGAGCCACGCGGGCATCATCGTGGGCCGGCCGGTGTGAAGCCGGCGCGGCCAACGCTTATTTGTCGAAGAACGAGCTTTCCTCGCGGTCACCGACCTTGAGGTAGCGGTAATAAACCTCCAACTGGAGGGTGCAGAGGCACTGGCGGTAAATGTCGTCGGCGGCATCGCCGGCGGGCCAGTTCGGCCGGCCGCGCTTGAACGAACCGTCCGCCTGCTGGGCGCTGAGAACCTGCGGGAGGAACTGCTGGTTGTAGAACTTCCAGTCGTCGCCGCCCTGCTGAAAGTAAGCCTGGGTGTAGTAGTACCAGCAGTAGAGGTTGCAGTTCTTGTTCCAGTCCAGCGGCTCGGCGGTGAGGAAATCCGTCAGGAATTTCATGCCCTTTTTGATGGGCGCGGTCTTGCCCTTGGCCATGGTCTGCAAACCGAGGATGCCGACGCCGGAGAGGCTCCACTGGTTGTAGTGCGCGTCGCGGTTCGGACCACCGAAGCCGCCGTCCTTGGTCTGCATGGTTTCCAGGTAATCGGTCATCTTGCCGATGCAGGCGTGCAGGCCGTCGATCTTGAGACTGGTGTTCTTGGCGGCCTTGAGGGCCTGGAACTGCCAGCCGACGACAGAAAGGTCGGCTCCTCCAGCCTTGTTGTAAACAATCTGCTCTTTGCCGCCGTAAGCCCAGGCACCCTTGGGCGTCTGGTTGTCGATGATGACCTTGACACCTTTCTCAAATGCCTCGCGCATGCCAGGAAGGGGCTTGGCCCCAAGACGGGCCAAAGTGTACATCTCTCCCAGCGCGTAGGTGGCGATGCCGTGCTCGTAGGTGCCAGAGCCGCCTTTGCCACCATTGGCCTCTCCCTTCCAATTGTCAGAAAAGATGCCGTGCGGGTTCTTTTTGCTCAATTCAATGAGGTAAATGATGCCCTTCATCACGTTGTCGCCATAGAAGGGCGACTCCGGCGTCTCGCAGCGTCCCAGGTAGCACAGCAGCGCCAAGCCGGTCATCGCGGCCTTGTTTCCACGCCCCCAGGAGCCGTCCGCGTTCTGCTTGCCCTTCAGCCACTCCAACGACGCGCTCACCGCCGCCTCGCATTCCGGCGTCCCGCCGTTCTGCCTCAGCTTCTCCAAGCGCTCCTGCGTCGAGCACCGCGCCCGCATCGACGGTGGCAGCGTCACAAAGCCCGCCGCCCCGCCCATGCCCATCCCTTTGCCAAAGCCGCCGCCGGCTCCGCCCGTGCCAAAACCGCCGCTCGCTCCCAAGGCCCCGCCGCCGAGCATAGCGCTCACGTCCGGCATGTCCAGCGCGTCCGGCGGCGCTTCCGGCAGCGTGATCGCCGAGTTCATGCTCGTGCTCACCAGCTTCTTCATCGGCATCGTCTTGTTGATCGAGCTGCGCTTCTTCTGCTGCACCTTGTGCTGCAAATCGGAGCTGGCCTGCTTGCCCTGCGCCGTGCCCCCGCCGGGCAGGAAATCCACCTGCTTGTCCATCACCCCGGTGCTGAACACGATGAACAAGGCCAGCACGCCGAGCCCGGCGTGAATGAGTATGCTCATGAGCAGGGCGCTGCCACCGGCCTTGCGCCACATCTGCACGAACTTGTTGGGCGGCGGTCCGACCTCAATGTGTGTCAGGGCGGGCGGATGAAACACCTCGCCTTCCACATGCGCCACGACGGCCTCGGCGAATGCCTCATCGCTCGGCGCGGGCGCCGCCATCGCCATCGGCGTGCTCGGCGCGGGCATCGCCGGGGCCACCCCGGTGGGGATGGGGGCCGAAGCAGGGGACACGGCGGCGGGCACCGGCATGGTCACCGGCACGGGGGAGCTGGCAGGCGCGGGAGCCGTCGGCGGCATGACTGCGGGCATCGGCATCGTCGGCATCATGCCGCCGGGCATGGGATACCCTGGCGGATAACCCGGCATCTGGGGCGGGTAGCCCTGCGGCATGGGGTAGCCCTGGGGGTAGCCCGGCATCTGCGGTGGGTAACCCTGCGGCATGGGGTAGCCCTGGGGGTAGCCCGGCATCTGCGGCGGATAACCCTGCGGCATGGGGTAGCCCTGCGGGTAGCCCGGCATCTGCGGCGGGTAACCGGGAGGTGGCATATAACCTGGAGGCAGCGGCTGCGTGGCTCCCGGCTGGCCGGGGGGCGGCTGCGGCTGCGGATCGGACGGCTGGCTTCCTGGCTGCGACGGGTTCATGGCTGGAGAGGGTTGTTCCCCGGCAGATTACACGGAAGCCAAGGCGGCCGACAAGATGAATTTGTTCCACGCCGCCATTCCTATGCGCCAGACGTGGGATCGCGGAGGTCGAGGCCGAGCTTTTTCAGCTCCCACTCCTGCGATTCCCAGGGGATCGTTACCGGCGTGCCAACGGCCTTTTCATTCGTGTAAATCCCGGCGGACAGCGGACGGATGCGGCGGTGCGTGGCGTGCTTGTCCACCAGCGGCATGCCCTGCGGTTTCGATTCGGGATTCTGCGCGGCCTGCTCCTCTTTCTGCCACTGTTTGGCCATCTGATGCAGCGCGACGACACGGTACCAGTGCCAGGGCTGCTCACAGCGCACATGGTCGCGGCACCAGCGCCAGTTGGCGAACTGCTCCAGCTCGCCCGGGCGGATGAGAAAGCAGCGCACGCACTTGCGGCGCACCACCTTGCGATCCTCGCAGGTCATGGCAAACAGCCAGGTCTCGCGTGAAAACGGCGTGGTGGCGAGATGACCGGCGATGTGGTTGAAGGCATCATTCAGCACCTCAAAGCCGAGCTGCGACTCGGTGCGCAGCACGGGGTCTTTCAGGCTGGTCATGTCCGCCATCTCGCGCACGATCTTGCGGGCGGCGGGGTTGTCGTAGAGTTCGTTCACCGTCGTGCTCGGCATCAGGTTGCGGAAAATGAGCACGCACTCGCCCGTGCCCGGCACCGGGACCAGGAAGTGCGCCTGAAACAGCACGTCGTCCGAGTCACCGCGCCGCAGCCGGTCCAGCGCTTTCAAATGCCTTCGAAACAGCAGCAGCCAGCTCGCGAAGAAGCCCAGCAGGAAGCCGATGAACTTCCCCGTGATCTCCGGCACCACCCGCTGCCATTCGAGATTCCGCAGCCAGTCCGCCGCCTGCTGCGCGTTCAGGCTGCCGGCCCATTGGAGGAATTCATCGTAAAGGCTCATGAGGAGTGTTGGGAGTCGCGGACCCGGAGGCTAGAGAAGGCGGGGGCGTTATCAAGGAGCGAGTCACCGCACGAACTCCGCCAAGATTTCAAGCGAAGGCATGGACGCGCAGGCGGACGGTGCTTAGATGGGGACGCGGCACCGCAGATCGCCGCCCAAGATTTCCCACCCCATGCACGCCGCCGGCCCCAAAAATCCTCTCCATGGCATCACCTTGCAGATGATCGTCACCCAGCTCGTCGAGCACTACGGCTGGGAGATGCTCGGGCGTATGATCCCGATCAACTGCTTCAACTGGCAGCCCAGCATCAAATCCAGCCTCGTCTTCCTCCGCCGCACGCCCTGGGCGCGGGACAAGGTGGAGGCGCTGTATCTCGACTCGCTGCCGGACATGAAGGCGGGAGAGCAGGGGAAGGAACAGGATTCTGGCGAGGACGCACTCAAGGAGAGCTGAGCCGTCAAGGAGTGGTCAAGAGGTCAAGGTGCAGCCTCGACCCTTGACCAAGCTTGACCACTTCTTGACGGCTCCTTCGCTTACCCTTTCCGATCCGCCACAAAGATCGTGTGCGTGCAGCGTTTCGCCTGCGGGTAGGCCTTCGCCGCCACCGTTTCGACCTTGAAGCCTGCTTTGGTCAGCCGTCTGGCAAACG
>DNXB01000575.1:27352-27747 GCA_003506995.1 Verrucomicrobiales bacterium | reverse complement strand
GCAATGAGCAAGGCCCAGAGCAGACGAATCAATCCAGCCAGTTCTCGACGCGCAGTCCGGGGATGCGGCTGAAGTCCACCATATTGCGTGTCAGTAAGGTGGCATCATGCACGAGAGAGATGCAGGCGATCTTCAAATCCATCGTGCCAACTCGAATTTTGGCCGCCTTCTTCTGGTGGAAGGCACCGCTGCTCTCCACATCCCATGGGAGAATGAGAAAACCCGCGAGGAACTCGATGCGTTCGATCAGCTCGGCATACGGCTGGACTTGGTCCTCTGGCAAGTGCCGTGCATGCACGGCGGCGAGCAGGCCGCTGAGCTGTTCGTCCACATTGACGGCGGTTGTCGCGACTTCCTCGCCCGCTTGAGTGAGTCGTGCGAGCAAACGCTGACCA
>DNXB01000575.1:0-27240 GCA_003506995.1 Verrucomicrobiales bacterium | reverse complement strand
CCCAGCCGTTGTTCGAAGGTAGATTGGCTCATGTGTTGAGAGTAGAGCAGATTGCGTAATGAGCAAGGCTGTCGCATCACGGCTCAACGGATAACACCACCCCTGTCGTGTTGGTACACACAAGACACCGGATTGGAGGCTGCATATCACGCCCGGAATGCCAGCGCAGGCCGTTTATTGTCTTGCTTGGCGCGGTGTGAAGAACGGCGAGCACCTGCTGCGCGTTGATTCCTTCATCGGCCATCAAGCCAAGCGCTCTGCCGGTGAATCGCCGTCCGCTGATCACTCTGGCGGGCGGCAGGTGGTAGTCAGAGACATCCCGAGTAGGTTCTCCGCTCACGACAATGCCGGCATCAGATGATCCGGGAAGGCGGCGGGGCTTGTGGCCTTGGATGTATAGCTGCCACACTTCCACGCTCAGCGCGGGGAAGCCGTCCACTGGCCGACGCTGATCTTTCCAACCCAGCACCAGTCCGCTGGATGACCATTGCAGATCGAGCCACCTGCCTCGCTGTTGTAACCAGGCCATGGCTCCTTCAAGATTGTCGAAATGCTGCTGTCCCTCTTCCAGAACGGCGTGCAGATCGCGATCTCCATAGGGGCGGTAGATGCCCTGGCTCCCATACCAGCGCTGCTTCCGTCCTTGGAGTCGAAACACTTTCGTCATGCCTGCCCATGAATATACCCGGCGGAATGCGTCCAGGGCTCTGATGTTCATGGTCTGGCCCGACCGGGTCGCCGTGATCGTCATTCCAGGTGCCATGACCGTCTCGTGGCTGTCAACGCGAGGTGCCGTGCATGAGCACGCCAGCAGCGTCAGCAAGGCGGCGACGGTATGGCAGCAACGTTGGATGTGCTTCCTGGAAATCATGCGCGGATTAGAACCGCCTCAGGTTCTCGCGACAATCTGTTTTTGGCACATCCATCTCGCCTGCTTGCTCTTTCCGCCGCATCGGCGAGACTCCGCGCCCTTTTTCCGGCCTACCCATGTCTTTTGAGCTTCTCGCCACCGATCCATCGTCCCAAGCCCGTCGCGGGCGGCTGACGACGCCGCATGGAGTGGTGGAGACGCCGGTGTTCATGCCGGTGGGCACGCAGGGCACGGTGAAGGCGATGCATCCCGATGAATTGCGGGCGTTGAACTCGCAGATTATTCTGGGGAACACTTACCATCTGTTTGTGCGGCCGGGGATGGAGATCATGCAGGAGGCGGGTGGCCTGCATGCCTTCTCGAATTGGGACCGTCCGATTTTGACGGACAGCGGCGGCTTCCAGGTCTTCTCGCTGGCGAAACTGCGCAAAATTAAGGAGGAGGGCTGCCACTTTCAGAACCACCTCGACGGCACGCCGATGTTCATCGGGCCAGAGACGTCGATGGAGATCCAGGCGACGCTGGGATCGGACATCGCGATGCTGTTTGATGAATGCACGCCGTATCCGTGTGAGGCCAAAGAGGCCGAGAAGAGCCTTGATCTGACCCTGCGCTGGGCGAAACGCTGCCGGGCATGGATTGATGAACACCGTCCGCAAACCGGCGGCGGGGCGCAGCAGCACTTCGGCATCGTGCAGGGCAGCGTGTACGAGGATTTGCGCAAAAAATCGGCCCGCGAGCTCGTGGCGATGGGTTTTGACGGCTATGCCATCGGCGGGCTGAGCGTCGGAGAGCCGGAGGAGGACATGATGCGCATCGCCGAGTGGGTGACGCCTCTGCTTCCGCAAAATCAGGCCCGCTACGCGATGGGGCTGGGCACGCCGCCGCAGGTGATCGAGTTGATCGCCCGTGGCATCGACATGTTTGACTGCGTTTTGCCCACGCGGCTGGCGCGGAACGGCACAGCCTTCACCCACGAGGGCATGATGAACCTGCGCAACGCCTGCCATGCCAGGGATTTCCGCGATCTCGCCGAGGACACGCATCCGCTCTGCCGGGGCTTTTCACGGGCGTACATCCGTCATTTGGTGCAGGCCCAGGAGATTCTGGGTTTGCGGTTGATTTCTCTGCATAACCTGCATTTCTACGCGTCCCTCACGTCCAGGGCACGTCAAGCGATCGAACAGGGTTGTTTCGCCGAGTTCCGGGCTGAGGTGATCGCGAAATACCAGCCCTCCACCGCCAGCCCCGAATCATGACCTCCACACTTCTCGAAAACTCCCTTCTTTTGGCTCAAGCCGCACCCGCCGGAGGCCAGGGGGGCATCCTTGGCAGTCCCATGATGCTGCCGATCCTCATGATCGTGGTGATGTACTTCATCATCTTCCGCCCGCAGCAGAAGCGCATGAAGGAGCACCAGAAACTCGTCGCCGCCGTCAAGGTGGGCGACCATGTCGTCATGGAAAGCGGCGTGCATGGCATGATCACCAGCGTGAAGGACCGCACCGTCATGGTGAAGATCGCCGACAACGTCAAAGTCGAGTTTGAGCGCTCCAAGATCGCCGCCGTGACGAAAAAGTCCGATGTCGTCGAAGCGACCGAGGCTTGAATGAGAGCCGCCTGATTTGATATTCAACCTCCCTCCAACCCGTCCATGAACCCCTACGCCACCTTCCTCGTCGGTGCCTCGATCCTGCTGCTGCTGCTTTTTTATGTGGGCACAGCCGTTCACAAGACCAAGCGCTTCACCGGCACGCTGCTCATCTCTCTCGCGGCCTTTGCCTCGTTGTACACGGTGAACGCGCTGGGGCTGAAGCTGGGCATCGACCTTCAGGGCGGGAGCGAGTTCATCGTGAAGCTGGAGCCGGGAAAGAACGCCGACGGTTCGGAACGGGCGGTGACCCCTTTGGATGTGCAGCAGGCCATCGCCATCCTCGAAAAGCGCCTCACCAAGGGTGAAAAAGACCTCGCGTTGCAGCCGGAAGGCGTGGACCGCGTGGTGATCCAGATGCCGGGCATCTCGCCGGATGAAATCAAGGACGTGCGCGACAAAATCCAGCAGGTGGCGCATCTCGAATTCCGCCGCGTGCATCCTGAGGGCCGGATGAAACTGGAGCAGATCAAGGCCCGTGGCGGCATCAAGGAGCCGGGCTGGATGGAAATGGCCTATCGTGAGCCTGAAACCACCAAGGAAGGCATCGTGCTGGCCACTTCCGAGCTCGTGCGCGACATGCCGGACCTGGAGGGCGACATCGTGGCCGACGCCTTCCGCGTGTTCGACGCCGAGGGCAACAAGGTGGTGCTCAAGCTCAACAGCGAGGGCGCCAAGCGCTTCGACGAGCTGGCGGCGGTGCATTATCGCAAGCAGATGGCCATCATCGTGGACGGCCAGATTCACTCCGCCCCCTCGCTCAACGCGCAGCAGTACGGCGGCACGGCCGAGATCTCCGGCGGCAGCAAGGGCTTCACCGAGACCGAGGCCGACACGCTGGCCACGCTGCTGAACAATCCGCTGCGCAACCCGATGAAAATCCTCTCGGAAAGCTCCGTGTCCTCCGCCTACGGCCAGTCCTCCATCGACCAGGGCAAGTGGGTCGGCGTCACGGCGCTGATCATCACCACCTGCTTCATGCTGTTCATCTACCGTCTGGCCGGCATCGTGGCGATCATCGGCCTGGTCATCAACATGTCGATTTTGTTTGGCGCGATGTCGCTCTTTGGCTTCACGCTCACCATGCCCGGCATCGCCGGTCTCGTTTTGACCATCGGCATGGCCGTGGACGCGAACGTGCTCATCTACGAGCGTCTGCGTGAGGAAATGGAGGCTGGCAAGACGCTGGCCGCCGCGCTCGATGCCGCGTACGAGAAGGCCTTCTCCGCCATCGCTGACTCAAACATCACCACGCTCATCTCGGCGGTCATTTTGTTCGTCATCTCCGGCGGCCTGGTCAAAGGCTTCGCCATCACGCTCATGATCGGTCTGATTTCCTCGATGATCGGGGCGCTGATCGTCACCCGCGTGATCTTCATCTGGGTGGTGGACAAGAATCTCCTGCAGAAGATCACCACGACCAAAATCATCCCGGACAAGGTCTTCAACATCCTGTCCGCCTCGCCCAAGTTCATCATCGTCTCCCTCGTCGTCACGGCCATCTCGTTTGCCACGCTGGGCTACAAAGGCCAGGCCAGCCTCGGCATCGACTTCCGCGGCGGCGGCCGTGTGGATGTCGTCCTCGCGCCTGGCAAGGACATCCCGGACGGCGAGTTCGACGCGCTCATCAAGACGCTCAAGCAGCCGGACGGCAAAGCGATCGGCACCCATTACATTCAGCGCAAGAGCGACCCTGCGACGGGCTCCACGAACATCAGCATCCGTTGTGAGGAGGTCAGCGGACCGGTCATTGACGGCGCGATCAACGCCAAGTGGAAAGAAGGCACCGTGGCAGGCACCAGCGTCGCCACCGTCGGCTCCATGATCGGCTCCGAAGCGGCGAAGACCTCGCTCATCGCCATGGTCATCGCGCTCATCGCCATCTTTGGCTTTTTGATGATGCGTTTTGAGTTCGCCTTCGCCCTGGGGGCGATTGTCGCGCTGTTCCATGACGTGCTCATGGTGCCCGGCCTGTGCGTGTTGTTAGGCCAGGAACTGAGCCTCATCCACGTCGGCGCGATCCTGACCATCGCCGGTTATTCCATCAACGACACCATCGTTGTCTTCGACCGTATTCGCGAGACCATCCAGCGGGGCGGCGGCGGCGGCAGCATGCGTGACATGATGAACGAGGCCATCTGCAAAACGCTCTCCCGCACGCTCCTCACCGGCCCCACGGCCCTCGCGCCGATGGTCGTGCTGCTCTTCCTCGGCAATCCGGCCATGCTGGAGTTTGCGATGCCCATCACCATCGGCGTGCTGCTCGGCACCTACTCCTCCATCTTCATCGCCTCCCCGCTCGTGCTCTGGTACGCGAAGAAGACCGGCACCAGCCTGAAGCGCCAGGTGCTCGACGCCCAGATCGAGCAGATGAAGGCCGACCAGGCCATCGCCGCCGCTGCGGCGGCAGGCGGCAAGGTCTGATCCGGCACGTCGTCGTCTTCACTTTGCAACTCAGAGGCCTCGGCGGGCGTTCCGCGCTCACCCAGGCCAATGCAGGGGCTGTTTGATCATCTCCAGCACACGCTGGACCCGCTGAAAGAAATCACGCTCGTTGACGCCACACACGGGTGCGCCTGCCCCCATCGAAAACTCCATTGCTTGGTACCACAGGCGGACTGGCCGCCCTGTTTTTGCGTCCCCTTGTGACATGAAACCCACCACGCGTTCAACGGCCGCCGCCAGGGAACCGCTGATTCATGAGGCACCGCCGAGTTTGGGAGAACGCAGAGGATGGATTCAGAAGAATTCTCTCCGCGTTCTCCCAAACTCGGCGGTGCAAATTCTGTGATTCCCCAACGACGTGCCAACCCACGTTTTTGTTGCCCGAGTGCGGCATAGGGGTGTACAAAACCGTTGGCTATAAAGCTGCTGACAAACCTCGCGATCTGATCTGTTAACCATCTTCTCTGTTCTCCCAAAAAATGTTCGGACGACTATTCAAGCGATTCCAGCCGAGAACTGTTCAGGATCCAGTATTTGGAGAGTTGACCAACGACAAGCACGGCAACTGGAGCGGCACGATTGCGTTCACTCCACTCGGAAAGAAGATCGACATAATTATTCGGCTCACTCCGGAGACGCCCCCGAGTCACGAGCACCGTGATTTCTACGGTCAGATTGTCGATCGATGGCCAGATATTCATGAGCGGCTTCGAGGGACGCTGTTTGAAGATCTTGATGACTGGGAGGACGGAACGACGATGGACAAGTTGTTCGAGAGCCTCAATTTTGACGCGTTCTCGTTCTGGGATTTGGACGCCAGACCAAGGAATTGGGAGATCAGTGCTACGACTCCGTTGGACGATCACATTTTCGGAATAATGATGAAGGACTTCGATCACGACGGTTTTCGGATGGACGGCTGAACCACGGACAACAAAGGGAGAACAAGCTCATGGAGAGCAAGTGCTGACTCGCCCCGTGTCCGAATGATTCACCACAATTCCAACCCCGGTCTTGCATCAAGCTCGCGCCTCCTGTCAGCCGTGCCTCAGGCTTGACGTTCCACGGATGCCTTGGTGAAGGAATGCATGACCTTTGACGCGACGCGACCAGAATGGACGGATTCCTATTTTTAAACCACTCATCTCACACCCATGGAACCCTGATGCCTGAATCAGATTCATCAGTGTTGGATTAGTGACCATGAGTGGTTCAAAAGTCTGGCGATGAACCATGACCTGACCGACCCAGGGTATCGCCAGGAGCTGCGGAAGCTCTACCGCGACACGTTGCTCCACGATGTGATGCCGTTCTGGCTGAAACACGGCATGGACCGTGAGTTTGACGGCATCATCACCTCGCTGGATCGCGATGGGTCGATTCTGGACACGGACAAGAGCATCTGGTTCCAAGGCCGGGCGGCGTGGACGTTTGCGACGCTCTACAACACGGTGGAAAAGCGCAGCGACTGGATCGAGGCGGCGGGATCGTGCCTGGCGTTTTTGGAGAAGCACGGTTACGCGACGGACGGAAAGCTGTTCTTCACGGTGACACGCGAGGGGCATCCCCTGCGCATGCGGCGCTATGTGTTCAGCGAGGCGTTCTCCGCCATCGCGCATGCGGCGTATGCGAAGGCAACGGGAGATGAAAGCTATGCGGAACGGGCGAGGAAGGACTTCGCGACGTATTTGAAGCACTCGTTCGAGAAGGGGCTGATGCAGCCGAAGATCGAGCCGAACACGAGGCCGCTGATGGGCATCGGGGCGCTCATGATCGGCATCGCGACGGCGCAGGAACTGCGCGTGAACCTCGGTGACGTGAAGATTTCCGGCCACAGTTGCTCGGAGTGGGTGGATCGCTTCATCCTGGAGATTCAGCAGTTCTTTTTCAAACCGGATCTCGGGGCGCTGATGGAGATCGTCGCGCCAGACGGGTCGATCATCGACCATTTCGACGGGAGCACACTGAATCCGGGCCATGCGCTGGAGTGCGCGTGGTTCATCCTGCACGAGGGCCGCTGGCGCGGGGAAAAGAGCTACCTCAAGCTCGGGCTCGACATCCTCGACGGCATGTGGCGGCGCGGCTGGGACGCAGAGCACGGCGGCCTGTTCCATTTCCGTGATGTGTTTGGCAAACCGGTGCAGGAATACTGGCACGACATGAAATTCTGGTGGCCACACAACGAGGCCATCATCGCCACGCACCTCGCCTGGCACATCACGGGAGACGCGAAGTATGCGCAGTGGCACAAACAAGTGCATGACTGGAGCTTCGCGCACTTCCCGGACCCGGAGCACGGCGAGTGGTTTGGCTATCTGCACCGTGATGGCACGCCTTCGGTCACTTTGAAGGGAAACCTGTGGAAGGGGCCGTTTCATCTGCCGCGCATGCTGTGGTATTGCGGAGGGTTGCTGGACAACGAAGCGCACGGAACAAGCACCCCTCACCTAACCTCTCCCCGCGCCGCCGCCGCAGATCATGGGATCATCCATAGCGGGGAGAGGGACTAAAATGTGGCGGCATCGGCACGGCACCACACTTGACCATTCCTTGACCCTTTGACGACCGCCTGATGGGTGCGTCGCCATAATGAGGTGGTGGAATCTGGCAGCCTGATTCTGCCAAGCCCAAGGGGCTTGCGGATCATAGCCCAGGGGTGCCGAGCCTCGGTGAGCGCTCCCCTGGGTTGCTTACGCGCCTCCTTCTTATTTGCGTGGAACCCCAACGGGGTTCCGTAACTTCGGTATCGCGTGTGATAGCGGTGCGGTTTAAAGGGACGGAACCCCGTTGGGGTTCGGCGTGAAGAGACGCGGCACTCCCCGATACCCAGGGTTCTACGAACCCTGGGCTGTGGTGCGCAAGCCCTTTGGGCTTGGGAGAAAGAAATTCATTCAATCAGCCGCATCACTCTGGCGACGCACCCGCATGGCACCGCAGAGCCAGTCTTGACGATTTCTCTGTAACGAAAAACGCACTGCGGGGTTGAGCCGCGCGCAAGCCACCGCTAGCGTTTTATCCCATGGCCATTTCCGTTGATGACATCCTGCAAGCCGCCGAAGAACACCAGGCGAGCGACATTTTCATCCAAGAAGGCGAGGTGCCGCGCATGAAGATCAACGAGCAGCTCATGATCTTCGGCGACGAGCCGCTGCTCCTCCCGCATGTGGCCGGGCTCTGGCAGGCCTGCGGCGGGGACACGCTGAAGGACATGGACGTGGACACGGGCATGGTCTCGCGCTCCGGCATCCGCTTCCGTGTGAATTTGCACAAGGTGCTGGGGCGGCTGGCCGCCACGCTGCGGCGCATCCGCACGGACATGCCGAGCCTGAGCACGCTGGGCGCGCCGGAATGGCTGCTGACCCGCTGGGGGCAGCAGGAGCACGGCATGGTGCTGGTCACCGGCTCCACCGGCCAGGGAAAATCCACCACGCTGGCGGGACTGCTGCATTGGATGAACACGAATGTGGCCCGCCATATTGTGACGATCGAAGATCCGGTGGAGTACATCTTCACCAACAACCGAAGCATGTTCACCCAGCGCGAGGTCGGCCGCGACACGCCGAGTTTCACGCGCGGCCTCCGCGCCGCCATGCGCCAGGCACCGGATGTGATCTTCGTGGGGGAAATCCGCGATCACGACACCGCCTTCACCGCGCTGCAAGCCTGTGAGACGGGGCATCTCGTGGTGGCGTCCATGCACTCCGCCACGGTGGCGGACACGATGGAGCGCTTTGTGAACCTCTTCCCCGCCGACCAGGTCGGCATCGGCCTGCATCTGCTCTCCCACCAGCTCCTGGGCGTGCTGTGCCAGAAACTGGTGCCGGATGTGAACGGCCGCCTCACCCTGATGGTGGAGCACCTGCAAAACGGCGGCGCGGTGCGTGACTGGATCGCACGGCGCGCCGTGTCTGACATCGCGGAGTACATGACCCGCGCCGGTGATCCGAACTGCCGCACCTTCCTGCAGTCCATCGTGGCCGCCTACGGGGCCGGTGTCATCGACGAGTCAACCGCCATCGCCGCCGCCGGCAACGAGGCCGAGTTCCGCCGCGCGGCGCGGGGGATTTCGTGAGGAGTTTGCGATTGTTTGCGGTGGTTGACGATGGTTGACCGTTGTTTTCCCAAGCCCCGCCTCTTGTTGAATCACCACACTTTTTCTGGAACGACTGTCAACCACCGTCAACAACCGTAAACCATTGTAAACGGCCTTCTTGCCAACCACCGCCTTCCCCTCCCATGCGTAACCACGATCTCATCGAATATCTCTTCATGGTCATTGAGCGCGGCGGCTCCGACCTGCACATCAGCGCGAACTCACCGCCGATGGGACGCATCAACGGCGAGCTCACGCCGGTGGCCGATGAAATTTTGGAGATCAACGACCTGCGCGAGCTGATCCTCGGCGTGCTGAAGGAAAACCAGCGCGCGGAGCTGGAGCAAAAGTGGGAGCTCGACTTCGCCATCCAGGTGGAGAACCTCGGCCGTTTCCGTGGCAACGCCTGCTATGTCCTGGGCCGCATCGAGGCGTCCTTCCGCTACATCCCGGCGCAGATCCCGGAGCTGCGTGATCTGGGCCACGGCCCCACGGTGGAGGGCTTCACCGAGCTGCGTGACGGGCTGATCCTCGTCACCGGCACCAGCAACAGCGGCAAAACCACCACGCTGGCCTCGCTGACGCAGCACATCACCCGCACCCGGCAGGTGAACATCGTCAGCATCGAGGATCCCATCGAGTACCTGTTCTCTCATGAGAAAAGCCTCGTGCGACAGCGCCAGGTCGGCGCGGACACGCACAACTTTGCCGCCGCCATCAAGAGCGCCCTGCGCCAGGACGCGGATGTCATCGTGGTCAGCGAGCTGCGCGACCTGGAGACCATGCGCACCGCGCTCACGGCGGCCGAGACCGGCCACCTCGTCATCAGCACGCTGCACACGCATGACGCGCCCAGCACCGTGCTGCGCATTCTCGACGCCTTTCCGGAAGAGCAGCAGGATTTCGTGGCCTCGCAGATGGCCAGCTCCCTCAAAGGCGTCATCTGCCAGTCGCTCATCGGCCGCCATGACCAGCCGGGCCGCGTGATGGCCTCCGAGATCATGGTGGTCAACCAGGGCATCGCGTCCAGCATCCGCTCACGCCGCCTGTCACAGCTTGGGAACTTGATTCAAATCGGCGGCATCGACGGCATGCACACGATTGATGACAGCCTCATGCATCTGGCCTGCTACAGCTTCATCACCCTTGATGATGCCATGCTCCGCGCCCGTGACCCGGAGTTCGTGAAGCTGGGCTTCCAGAAGTTCCTCCAAGAGCGCTCCGGCAAGAAGCGATGAAAAAAGCGGAACCAGTTTCCCGGTTCCGCCTTTTCAGACGCTGAGTGAATCAGCGCGTGGCCGTTTACTTGTTCTTCGCGTCGAACTTGGCTTTGCACTTCTCGCAGCAGAAGGCGACGGTTTTGCCGTCTTTGCCTTTGCTGGTGATGCTGGAGTCAGCGGGCTTGCCGCTGATGGGGCATTTGTCAGCCGCGGCCGCCAGACCGGCGGATGCGAAGGAGAGGGCAATGATGGAGAGCAGAGTTTTCATCAATTGAGTTAGGTATGTGTGTTTGGTTAAAGGCCCGGCAGGATTGCCAGACGGATGGATGAACGTATGAAACCCCGCGTTTGTTGTCGATTCTTATCTTTTCCTTGCCATTCCGCCCGCCGACCCCCTAAAACACGTGTCGCAACCGACACTCCCGACCCACCATGAGTTTCCTCTCCCGCGAAGCCACCGTCGCCAAACCCGGATACAGCCGCTGGCTCGTTCCTCCCGCCGCCGTGGCCGTCCACATGTGCATCGGGCAGGTGTATGCCTTCAGCGTGTTCAACAAGCCGCTCAGCGCGGAGCTCGGCGCGACGGTGTCCCAGGTGAACTGGGCCTACATGATCGCGCTGATGATGCTGGGCATCTCGGCGGCCATTTTTGGCAAGTGGGTGGAGCGCAGCGGCCCGCGCAAAACGATGCTGGCCTCGTGCTGCTGCTTCTGCGGCGGCCTGTTGCTCGCCGCGCTCGGGGTGAAGCTGAAAATGCTTTGGCTGATCTTGTTTGGCTACGGCTTCGTCGGCGGCATCGGCCTGGGCCTCGGCTACATCGCACCCGTTTCGACGTTGGTGAAGTGGTTCCCCGACCGCCCCGGCATGGCGACGGGCATGGCCATCATGGGCTTCGGTGGCGGGGCGCTCATCGGCTCGCCGCTGGCGCAGGAATTGATGAAATTGTTCACCGCCGGAGCAGATGCCGCCGCAGGCATCGCTCCCAGTTTTGATCAGCGCCTGTTCGCCAGTCTCATCGGGCCTTTGAAAGAGCCGCTCAACGCGTTGGCGGCCGGCACCAACACGGGCGCGATGCAGGCGCTCATCACCATGGCGGCGGTTTATGCCTGCTTCATGCTCTTCGGCGGCTTCATCGTCCGCGTTCCCGCCCCTGGCTGGAAGCCGGAGGGCTACGAGCCGAAGGTGGCGGCCGCCCACGGCATGATCACCACCGCCAGCGTCTCCGTCGATACCGCGTGGAAGACGCCGCAGTTCTGGCTGCTGTGGACGGTGCTGTGCATGAATGTGAGCGCCGGCATCGGCGTGCTGGGTCGTGCGGCAGACATGTGCATGGACATGTTTGGCGTCGGCGTCGCCATCGGCGCGGGGTTCACCGGCCTGCTGAGCATCTTCAACATGGGCGGACGCTTCGTCTGGTCCTCCATCTCCGACTTCATCGGCCGCAAGGCGGTTTATTGCGTCTATTTCATCCTTGGCGCCGCGCTCTACGCCATCCTGCCCTACACGCAGGAGACACAAAACCGCGCGCTCTTCGTCATCTGCGCCGCGCTTATCATCAGCATGTATGGCGGCGGCTTCGCCACGATCCCGGCTTATTTGAAGGACATGTTCGGCACCTACCAGGTCGGCGCGATTCATGGCCGCCTCATCACCGCCTGGAGCATGGCAGCCGTCATCGGCCCCTCGCTCATCAATGGTTTCTACGACAGCCGCGTCGCCGCCGGTGTGCCGAAGGCGCAGGCCTACAACGGCACCTTTTACCTCATGTGCGGCCTGCTCGGCGTCGGCCTCATCGCGAACCTGCTCGTCCGCCCCGTCGATCCCAAACACCACGTCAAAGAAACGCCCTCCGCCTGATTTCACGCCATGAAAGCCGTCCTCATCTGGATCATCGTCTCCACCCCGCTGCTCTGGGGTGTCACCCAGTCCGTGAAAAAATCCCTGCCGCTGTTTGGGGTGAAAGCAGTGGTGAAAAAGTGAGGTGATTGCATCGTGAGTTCCCTGCCAGCCGAGCGCATCACGAGGAATCCTCACATCATGGGTGGAAAAGCCTGTGTGCGTGGCATGCGCGTCACCGTGGGAATGATCACCGGCATGCTCGGCGCTGGTTGCGGCGAGGATGAACTGCTCGCTCTCTATCCTTATCTGGAGATGGACGACATCCGAGCCGCTCTGAGCCATGCGACCTGCCTGGTTCAAGAACGCGGGCCTCGTTGACCAACGTCCACCAATCTCAAGGTCGCACCCCGGCAGGGCATGTGCGAGAAGCTTTCCCCAACCCCTCGCTCACGCTGACCTCGCGCACACCTCTTGCATCCTTCCAGGATGCGTCCTTGAAGACACACACGCGGCTCTCGTGGTCCCAGGGGCGGCGTCTGCTGCGCAGACTTGCCCCTGGCGGCCTTCTTCGATCCCTCCGGGACCGTCGTTCGCCTATCCTTGGCGTCACCTCCTCATTCATTCCTCACTTTCCCCTCGAATCCCGCCCGCGCATCGCTTTGATGCGCTCCCATGCTCTCGAACGTCACCCTCTTCCTCGCCCGACGCTACCTGCGCGCGAAGCGTTCGTTTGTCTCGGTGATCACGGTCATCTCGATCCTCGGCGTGGCAGTCGGCGTGCTGATGATGATCGTTGTCAGCTCCGTGATGAAGGGCTTTGAGGGCGAGTTCCGCAAGGCCCTCATCGGCTCCGAGCCGCACATCCTGCTGCATCCGCAGGACCGGAAGCCCACCACGGCCAAGGCAGCCGCCGACGTGCTCGCCCAGGTGCTGCCGCAGCCCGACGTGCTCGCCGCCAGCGGCTACATCCTCGGCTTCATGTATGCGGAGCGTGAGGGACAGCAGTCGGCCCTGGACGTGATCGGCCTGCCGGAGGATGGCGCGAAGTTTTACATGGCCAAGCTCGCGCGGCACCGTCTCGAGGGCTCGCTGGAGCTGCGCCATGGCGGCGTGGTCTGCGCGGACTACATCGCCGGCCAGCTCAACGCGCATCCCGGAGACAAAATCAGCGTCTATGCCTCCACGAACGTCACCAGCGCGGTGCAGCGCTTCCGCGTCGCCTCCGACGAGCAGGACGAGGCCAAACGTCACGCCGCCTACAAGGACATCAAGCTGCATGCGCGGGAGATCATCCTCCAGGGCTACACCCGCTCTGAAACCGCAGGAGCCTATGGCTACACCACGCTTGAGACCGCCCAGCAGATCTTTGGCCTCGGAGAGCAGGTCCACGGCGTCCTGGTCGAATTAAAGCAGCCCGGTGAGGTGAAGGAGCTGATGAAGCGCTTCACCGCCTCTGGAATCATCCCCGCAGGCTGGAGCGCCTCGTTGTGGACCGATGCGGGCGATGCGCGCCTCGCCGCCATGAGCAACGAGCGTGTCATGATGTGGATCGTGCTCCTGATCATCGCCGTCGTGGCCGCGTTCTCCGTCATGAACACCACCATCACCGTCACCACGCAGAAACGCCGCGAGATCGGCGTGCTCACCGCGCTGGGATCGCGGCAGAGCCAGATCATCGGCATCTTCGTCGCGCAGGCGGCCTTTGTGGGCACGCTCGGCACGCTGACCGGCCTCACCCTGAGCGGACTCGTGCTCTGGTTGCGCGATGACATCCGCATGGGCATCGCCATCCTCAGCGGCGGCAACGCCGATGCTTCCTCCGGCATGTTCCTCTCCACCATTCCGGCGCAGATCGAGCCCTGGTTCATCCTCGCCACCTGCCTCGGCTCCATCACGCTCTGTCTCCTCGCCGCTCTGCCTCCCGCATGGCTCGCCGCCCGCGTCGATCCCGCCGTCGCCCTGCGCGATTGATGCCAATCCTACTCGTCCTCCTACTCGAACTCGTCCTCGATTCTTCCGCATCGCCAACACCCACACCTTCCGATCCCACGCCAACACACCTCTCCTAACTCGTAACCCCTAACTCCTCTCGCCAACGACATGATCGAGGACGAGAACGACTCACCGCCCCCATTCGTCATTCCCTCACCCTCTTGAACTCCGCCCCCCTCTTCCTCGCCCTGCGTTACCTGCGGCCCACGCGTTCGTTCATCTCGGTCATCACCGTGATCTCGATGCTCGGCGTCATGCTCGGCGTCGGCGTGCTGGTGTTTGTGATGTCCGTGTTCAGCGGCTGGCAGCGCGAGTTTAGGCAGATGCTCATCGGCTTCGAGCCGCATGCCATGGTGAAACCCATGAACGAGCGCGACGATCCGGCGGCCTCCCAATGGCGCGAGGTGCGCAAGGCTCTCGCCGCACATCCTAAAGTCGCCTCTGCCGTGCCGGTGGCAGAAGGTGTCGTCTTCGTCGAGAACGAGGGCAGTCTGCAAGGCGTCAGGGTCATCGGGATGGCGGACGAGGCGGACAACGCCCTGCTGCAAAAGCTCCGGAAGCACCTCAAGGAGGGCAAGTTCGACCTCAAGGGCGATTCCATCGTCCTCAGTGACAAATTCGCCCGCGAGATCGGCGCGAAGATCGGCGACACGCTCGTCGTGCATGCCGCCGAAAGCGTGGACAAGTTCATCCAGCAGGTGCGCGAGATCCCTGAGGACGCGGAGGACAAAAAACGCGCCGAGGCGCTCGACAACGTCACCGTGCTGTCCAAGGACCTCACCCTCGTCGCCACGCTTCGCGCGGACACCGCCGGGCTGCGCGGTTATGTGCCGCTGCACATCGCGCAGGAGTTTTTCAACCTCGACAGCAACGTCAGCGGCATTGAGCTGGAGCTGAAGGACGCCGACAACGCCGAACCCATCATGGACGCGATCTACCGCTCCGGCGGCATTCCCGAGACCTGGGGCTGGAACACCTGGGTGCAGGAGCACGGCCCCATGCTCGAGTCCGTCGAAAACCAGCGCACCATGATGTGGTTTCTGCTGCTGTTCATCATGCTCGTGGCCGCCATTTGCGTGATGAACACCACCATCACCGTCACGGTGAAAAAACGCCGCGAGATCGGCATCCTCACCGCCCTGGGCACGCGTGCGTGGCAGATCATCGCCATCTTCGTGTCACAAGCCGGCATCGTGGCCCTGTTCGGTGTCGTGGCCGGCCTCGGCGGCGGTTTCTTCTTCCTCAGCATCCGCAACTGGCTGCGCGATCAAATCGCCGCCCTCACCGGTCGCGACATCTTCCCGCAAGACATCTACTTTCTCTCCAGCATTCCCGCGCACACCAACCTCGGCGACCTCCTCACCATCTGCACCACCGCCGTCGCCCTCTGCCTCATGGCCGCGCTGGTGCCAGCATGGTTTGCCGCGCGTGTGGATCCGGCAGTGGCGCTGCGGGACGGGGGATAGACTGCGTCACAATGTGTATCCAAAGGATTCCAAATACAGCTTCATGAGAGCAGGCACGGCCAGAACAATGACAACAGCAACGCCGATCATAATAAAGTTCAAACGAGTCCATTCTCCTGATCGCGGCCAGAGCATTTCCACAAGCTTGCGACTGCCAAACAAATACATAAAACCGAAAAGTAGAAAGATAACGGGCAAGGCAGATCCCTTATAAGCTTTCGTAACAGACGCGGCACCTTCGTGAGCAGCAAGAATTGGCCGGTAGATAGTCAGATGACCAATGAAAGCACCCGCAAGCACCAACAGTGCTCCTGTCTTCTTTGGATTGTTCAAGACAAACGCTCTCCTCGGGCCATCTGCTGGTTCGTAGCTCATGATAAATTGGAATTGGCTGTAGTTTTACCCGTCCATGCCGTGTTCAGGCAACAACAATTGTCCGCTAAAAAACTGCAATCAGAAGCACTCACCCACCCTTCCGCCAATCATCCAGCCGCTTCGCCAGCGTCTCGGCGGTGACGGATTCGGTGATGCCGTCGATGAGGGTTTTCTTTTTGCCGAAGGTCGTCTCGGCGCGGACGCGGTAGTAGAACTGGTTGCCGGACTGCATGTTTGAGTCGTGCGTGAAGCCGACGAAGTGGCGCGGGGCGTAGCTTTCCTTCCACGAGTAAAACGGCCCGAGGTGGTTCACGATGCGCAGCTCGTCCGCCGTGATCTCGACACGCCGACGGTGCAGCAGCAGCCACAGACCAGAGCCGATGATCAGCGGCGAGGTGATGCCCCAGATGATGCGGAACAGCCACGGCGCGCCCACCTTCACGAGGACCAGGAAGAACACGAACCAAATCAGGCCGAAAATCAAAAGGAAGATGCTCATGAAGTGCAATCTTCCCGGCGGGCAGACAAACAGCGTGGGAATGCCCGCCGCGTCGAACTCCACCTGCATGCCGCCGTGTTTCAGCCGCTCCACCAACTGCTCCGTGCTCGGCGCGATGGCCTCCACCTCATAGCTCGTGTCGGATTCGGCGAGTTTCATCTGCTCACCGGTGACAAACACCGGCAGCGGCAGTACGGCGGCCTTGCCACCGTTGGCGGGACTGACTTCGAGGCTCCACTCATGCTGCTCGTTGTCTCCGGTGATGAACGCGGCGTCCTCCACGACGGCGCATGGCAGCCCCGGCGGAATCTCAACGCGCAGCGGCAGCGCCACGCCGGTCATCTCACGCCGTGCCTCGCTGGCGGAAAGCGTCTGCGTGTGCTCCCAGATATTTTCCGTCGTGGTGGAGGTGCTTTTGCCGCTGCGCCGCGTGATCTTGCGCTGGCAGAGAAACCGCGCCTGGATGACCTCGCGCGGCGAAAGCACGCGATCAAAGCGCAGCTCGCCCTCCAGCGTGCCACCAGGCCGGACCGGTGTTTGTTTGAGCCAGAGCGACGGGCTGCCGAGCGCCGAGCGCGTTTTGAAGCGCTGCCAGGCAAAGAACAGCGGAATCAAGGCCAGCAGCGACGGCAGCAGGCCCAGCGCGGCCACGAGTGAGTACGACAGCTCGCCGCTGACAATGATCGCCAACGCCAGCGGCCCCTGAATCAGCAGAATCCAGCCCGCGGCGCCGAGGATGAAAGGCTGGCCGCTTGGGGAAGCCTTGATCGTCTCCCCGCTCCACTCCGAGCGCCAGCGCCACGGCTCGCCGGGATGCTGCATCTCCAGCTTCCGGCCCAGCGCGGCTTTCCGCGCCTCCAAAGCGCCACCGCCCGAGACCAGAAAGCCCACCAGCGGGAAAATCATCGGGAAGATGGACATCAGCAGCAGCAGCCCCCAGCGCAGTTCGCGAAACAGCACCGCCTGCTCCGGCTTCGCGGGGTTCACATAGCAGCGAAACGGCCGCTCCTTGCCCTCGAAGGCGCGAATTTGAGCATGCGCCCGCTCCTGGAAGTCGCCGATGTTGTCGGAGCCGCCGGTGAGGCTGACTTCCTCGCTGTGAAAGGTGCGGCCGTGGTAGCGATAGCGATAACGCGCCTCCGCCTTGTGCGTGGTGCCGCCCTTGCTGCCGCGTGAGGCGGTCATCTCCGCCTTTTCAATCCAACACGGCACCTCCTCCCAGCCGCGTGCCGACCACCAGGTGCTGATCCCCGGAAAATACAGGAACCAGCCGACCGCCAGGCCGGCGACGATGAAGGGCAGGCCAAACAGGGCCGCGCAGCCGCCGCCGAGCTGTTTGACGGGACGCACGGCGTTCGAGGGCATTCGATGGGGCTTCAGCATGCGCGCAGCATCGCACAAACCGGCTGACTTCTGCAACAGGCGCGTATGATGCGCGGCCATGCCCCCCGCGTTTCATCCCAACGGTCCCTCACATCAGGCGGCGCTCCTCGCCACGCTGGGACTTTTCATTGTGATGATGGTGCTGGCGCGCACGCGTTACGCGGTCATCGCGCAGCGGGTGCTCGGCACCTTGCTGCTGGCCTTGTATCCGGCCGGGCTGGTGATTCATGCCTATTACGGCACGCTCTCGGCCCAGATGGTCCTGCCGCTGCAATACTGCGACATCGCCACCCTCGCGGGCGGCATCGCGCTGTGGACGCGGCGGCAGTTCTGGTGCGAGGTGGTGTACTTTTTCGGCCTCGCCGGCACCTTGCAGGGTTTGCTCACACCGGCGCTGATCTATGAGTTCCCGGACCTGCGCTACTTCATGTTCTTCCTCATGCACGGCGGCGTGCCGGTCACGTCGATCTACGTCGTCACCGCCATGCGGCACCGCCCGCGGCCCGGTGCTGTGATGCGCATGATGGGCTTTTCCGTGGCCTGGTATGCGGTCATCGCCGTGATCAATGCCATCCTGGGGGTGAACTACGCCTTCCAATGCGCCAAGCCGCCGCAGGTCAGCCTGTTTGACCAGCTCGGTCCCTGGCCGTGGTACAATTTCAGCGCCATCGGCCTCGGCCTCGTGTTTTACTCCGTGCTTTACCTGCCCTTTGCCTTCCGCAAAACCCGCACCTTGACCCACTTGACCACTCCCTGACTTCCTGGCCGCGTCCACGCCCCCAGATGTCACTTTGCATTTCCCGAATTGCCCTCATACTCGCGGCCCCTGAAATCCCACCCCACCCAGCCCACTGAAATGAAAGCCCCCGCATGGTCCATCGACGACAGCGCAGATATCTACGGCATCCGCGCGTGGGGGCATGACTATTTCGACATCTCGAAACAGGGTGAGGTCGTGGTGAATCTCAAGGACGGCACGAAGACGAAGCCCGTCTCTCTCGCCTCCATCGTCAAAGGCCTGCGTGAGCGCGGCACGCAGCTCCCGCTGCTCATCCGTTTCGGCGATCTGCTGCGCTGGCGCATCGACGAGCTGAACGAGGGCTTTGCCTCCGCCATCAAGGAAGGCAAGTACCAGGGCGTCTATCGCGGCGTGTATCCCATCAAGGTGAACCAGCAGCAGGAGGTGATTGAGGAGATCACCCGCTACGGCCGCAAGTATCACTACGGTCTTGAGGCCGGCAGCAAGCCGGAGCTCATCGCCGCGCTGAGCTACATGCACGACCCGGAGGCCTACATTGTCTGCAACGGCTACAAGGACGANNAGGACGAGGAGTTCATCGACCTGGCGCTCTACGCGCAGAAAATGGGCCTGCAGGTCATCCTGGTGCTCGAAATGCCCTCCGAGCTCGAACTCATCCTCGAACGCTGTGAGAAAATGGGCGTGCGCCCGACTCTCGGCGTGCGCTTCCGCCTCAGCGCGGAAAGCGCCGGCCACTGGAGCGGCTCCGGCGGTGACGCCAGCATGTTCGGCCTGAACATCTCCCAGCTCATGCACGTCGTCGATCATCTGCGTGAAAAAGGCATGCTCGACTGCCTGCGCATGCTGCATTACCACCAGGGTTCGCAGATCCCGAACATCCGCGCCATCCGCCAGGCGGTCACGGAAGCCGCCCGCGTCTATGTCGGCCTCGTGCAGGAAGGCGCCCGCATGGGCATCCTCGATCTCGGCGGCGGTCTGGCCATCAGCTACGACGGCCTCAAAGGCGCCAGCAGCGCCAGCAGCAACTACGGCACCAAGGAATACTGCGCCGACATCATCGAGGCCATCACCGAGGTCACCGCCGAGGCCGGCGTGCCGCATCCTGACCTCATCACCGAGTCCGGCCGCGCCATCGTGGCCTACTACTCGGTTTTGATCATCAACATCCTCGACATTAACCGCTTCGAGCCGCGTGAGGGCATCAGCGATGTCGATCTCGACAAGGACGCGCCCGCCTTGCTGCGCAATCTTTACGAGCTGCGCCTCGACGCCACCAAGAACGCCGCCAAAACCTCCCGCGACCGCCTTCAGGAGATCTACAACGACGCCGTCTATTACCGCGACAAGCTCCGCAGCGAGTTCAACTACGGCAAGGTGAACCTGCGCGAGCGCGCGCACGGCGAGGAGCTGTACTGGGACATCCTCACCTGGGTGGACGGCATGCGCGAGGGCTGCGAGCACGACGGCAACCAGATGGACCGGCTGGAGACCATCATGACTGATTTCTATTACGGCAACTTCAGCGTCTTCCAGAGCCTGCCGGACTTGTGGGCCATCGACCAGATCTTCCCGGTCATGCCGATCCACCGCCTCAAGGAAAAGCCCACGCGCAACGCCGTGCTCTCCGACATCACCTGCGACAGCGACGGCAAGATCGACAAGTTCGCCCACTCCCACGGCATCAACCCCAGCCTCCCGCTGCACGACCCGCAGATCGAGAAGGGCCACGAGTACATGCTCGGCATCTTCCTCGTCGGCGCGTATCAGGAAACCCTTGGAGATCTTCACAACCTCCTCGGCGACACCAACGTCGTCTCCGTGCGCGTGGAAAACGGCAAGGTGAAGTACAGCCGCGAACTCGAAGGCGACAGCGTCTCCGAAGTGCTCAGCTACGTCGAGTACGATCCGAAAGACATGCTCACCCGCTTCCGCAACCTCGCCGAAAGCGCCGTCATCTCCAAGCGCATCACCGCCACCGAGCGCCGCGAGATCATGGAGAGCTTCGAGGCCGGTCTGCGCGGGTACACTTACTTTGAGAGCTGAGGATGCAGGTTGGGTGTGTGCTGCGCCAAGAAGCATCTCCACAGGCAATGCTCCCTTCGCAGCGCCGCCCGACTGTTTGGGCGTGGTGTAGCCTTGAGGCAAGCGCTGAGAGACGGGCGGGCTGTCGCCACACCCATCCTACATCCGTGAGGTGTCGCACCCACCATAAACCGACTCTACGCCCTCTGCTCTTAGCCCTTCGCCTCAGACAAACGTCGCTTTCCGCAGAATCGCCCGCTGCAGCAGTTCCAAATACTGCGCGCAGGGAATCTCATGGCCGCCGAACATCGCGAGATGCGGTGTGGTCCATTGCGTGTCATGCAGCAGGTAGCCGCGCTGGTGCAGACGCCATTGCAGATGCGTCAGCGCCACCTTCGACGCCTGCGGTTCGCGGCTGAACATCGACTCGCCAAAAAACGCCCCGCCGATCGCCACGCCATACACCCCGCCGCGCAGCTTGCCGTCACGCCACACCTCCACGCAGTGCGCGAAGCCGAGACGGTGCAGCTCCTCGTAGGTGTCCATGATCGCATCCGTGATCCAGGTGCTCTCGCGATCCGCGCAGCTGCGGATCACATCGCCAAACGACGTGTTCCAGCGCAGCTCGAACGGATGCTGCTTCAGGTAGCGCTCAAACCGCCTCGGCACATGAAACTCCGCCACCGGCAGGATGCCGCGCATCTTCGGCCGGTACCACGAGATGGAGCCGTCGTCCTCCCCCATCGGGAAGGCTCCCTCGCAGTAGGCGTTCAACAGATCCACAGGCTCAATTCGTGACATGCATCAAGTTTCAAGTTCCAAGTTCCAAGTTTCAAGCTGAGTGATTCAACTTTGAACTTTAAACTTGGAACCTTAAACTTCGGCTGATGAACCTCGCCACCCAGATCACCATCGTCCGCATCCTGCTCATCCCGGTCTTCATCGGGCTGGTGATCTACTACGGCGAAAGCGTGCGGGTGGGCGCGGCCAACGAAGCCCTGCGTCTCTGGGCGGCGGCGGTGTTTGGCATCGCCTCGCTCAGCGACGCGCTGGACGGCTGGATTGCCCGTCGGTTCAACCAGCGCACCCGGCTGGGGGCCATCCTGGACCCGCTGGCGGACAAGCTGCTCATGCTCTCGGCCATCATCCTGCTGAGCTTCACCGCCTGGCGGCAGCATTTTCCGCTGTGGTTTCCGGTGCTGGTCATCGGCCGCGACCTGCTTTCCATCGGCGGCGCTTTCTTCATCGACCACTTTGCGGGCAAATTCACCGTCCACACGCACTGGACCGGCAAGGTGGCCACGTTTGCCCAGATGGCGGCCATTCTGTGGATTTTGCTCGATCTCACGCCCGCCTGGCTCATCTGGCCCACCGTCATCGCCGGTTTCTTCACGGCATTGTCCGGCTTCATCAATCTGGCGGATGGCATCCGGCAGTTGAAGGCCGCCGGGGCCGATTGAGCCTGGTTTTGGCAGGATTAACCGGATTGGGGACTGGATTAACGGGATTCTCTGTGAGATGGCATGGCAAACCCATCGTCGGCCCGGCTTGTCCCTGTTCAACCTGCGATCAACCCGTCCATCCTTTCAAACGTAGATTCGCATGCCACCCGTCCTCAAAACCGTCGCCATCGTTGGCCGCCCGAACGTGGGCAAGTCCGCGCTCTTCAACCGCCTCGCCGGCAAAACCATCTCGATCGTCCACGATCAGGCCGGGGTGACGCGGGACCGCATCACCGCGCAATGCCGCCGCGGCCCGGCGTGGTTTGAGATCATGGACACCGGCGGCATCGGGGCCAGCACGGACGATGTTTTGACCGACCAGGTGCAGATCGAGGCCTCCATCGCCCTCGATGTGGCGGACATGCTTCTGTTTGTCGTCGATGTTGTCGATGGCATCACCACCATCGACCAAAGCCTCGCCCGCGAGCTGCGCCGTACCAGCAAGCCCGTCATCCTCGTCTGCAACAAGGCCGATTCACCCAAGCGCAAGCTCAACGCCGGTGAGTTCACCAAATTCGGCTTCAAGGACAGCGTTGAAGTCAGCGCCGCGCACGGCCATGGCATTGATGACCTCGTCGCCCTCATCTCCGAGCGCCTTGATTTGCAGGAATCGACCGAAACAGAAGACGCCAAGACCGGCCAGAACGTCCGCCCCTTGAAGCTCGCCATCGTTGGCCGCCCGAACGCCGGCAAGTCCTCGCTCGTGAACGCCATTCTCGGCCAGGAGCGCGCCATCGTCAGCGAAGTCCCCGGCACCACGCGTGACGCGCTCGACATCCAGGCCACCTGGAACGGCAAAAAATACCAGCTCATCGACACCGCTGGCATCCGCCGCCGCGCCCACCTCGACACCGTGGTCGAAATCTCCAGCGTGGAGCGCAGCGTGCAGAGCATCAAGCGCGCGGACCTTTGCCTGCTGGTCATCGACTGCGCCGCTGGTGCGAAGATGCAGGACCGCAAGATCGCCCAGATCATTTTGGAAGAGCGCAAGCCCTGCATCCTCGTCATGAACAAGTGGGATCTCTTCCACCCCGACGCCCCGCAGAAGGACCGCATCGAGTTCCTGGATGAGCTGATGCGCCGCGAGTTCTTCTTCCTCAACTACGCCCCGCTCGTCGCCATCTCGGCCAAGAACAAGGACCACATCGGCAAGCTCTTCGTGCAGATCGAAAAAGTGCGCAACGGAGCGCAGAACCGCATCGGCACCGGCGCTCTGAACCGTCTGCTGGCCAACGCCATCGAAAACACGCCTGGCGCCCTGGGCCGCAGCACGCACAGCTTCAAGCTGCTCTATGCCACGCAGGTCAATGAGGCCGAGGGCTTCGCCATCCCAGTGCCGCATTTCGTCCTCTTCGCCAATCGCGCCGCCAAGCTCACGGATAGTTACTTGCGTTACCTCGAAAAAGTCATCCGCGACGAATGGAACGCCCCCGGCGTCCCTTTCCGCATGAGCGTGCGCGGCAAAGGCCCGAAGAAGGAACGATAGCACCACTCGATTTTACCGCAGAGTGGCAAAGAAGCAGAGGATCATCAGAAACTCAGCCTCTCTGCTCCTCCGCCCCTTTGCGGCAAACCCGATCGTCCCAAAAGCCTCCATGGCCGAATCCTCCGCGCCTTTGGACAATCGCACCCGCGCATTCCCATTCCGCGCTCCGCATTCCACAATCAGCGGCCATGAGCATTCAAACCACCACCGTCGGTTCCTACCCTGTTCCAGACTGGCTTAGCGCCCTGCCAAGCGAACAGGCCGTCATTGATGCCACTCGCGTGGTCTTCGACACGCAGCGCCAGGCAGGCATCGACTTGCCGACGGACGGCGAGTTGTATCGCTTCGATGTCAATCATCCCGACACCAACGGCATGATCGAGTACTTCGTCCACAAGCTCGGCGGCATCGACAGTCGCGTGGGCCGTGAAGACACCGCCGCGTTTCGCTCCAAGCATGAGATGGTCTTTCGCAGCAAGCCCGCCGCCGTCGTTCGCGGTCCCATCACCGAGGGTGTGCTCAACCTGGCCGAAGACTGCGCCCGTGCGGGCAAGGTGGCCGGTGGGCCGTTCAAGTTCACGCTCACCAGCCCCTACATGCTCGCCCGCACGCTGCTGGACACGCATTACCACGACTTCGCCGCGCTCAATATGGCGATTGCGGATGCTTTGGCTGCGCAGGCCGCTGATTTGATCTGCGACTGCGTCCAAGTCGATGAAGCCAACATCCCGGGCAATCCCGCCGATGCGCCGATTGCAGCCGCAGGCATCAATCGCGTGCTGGATGCCGTGAAAGGCCAAAAAGCCGTCCATTTCTGCTTCGGCAACTACGGCGGCCAGACGATCCAAAAAGGCGAGTGGGCCGCGCTCATTTCGTTTTTGAACTCGCTCCGCGCCGACCACCTCGTGCTCGAACTCGCGCATCGTCCTGCCGCTGATCTCGATGCTTTGAAGGAACTCGATCCCAAAATCGGTGTCGGCCTCGGTGTCGTGGACATCAAGGTGAACCACGTCGAGTCCGCCGATGAAATCGCACGCCGCATCGAAGCGGCGGAGAAAAAGCTCGGCGCAGGCCGCGTGAAGTTCATCCACCCCGACTGCGGCTTCTGGATGCTCAAACGCAGCATCGCCGACCGCAAGATCGAGGCGCTGGCAAAAGGCCGTGACAGGTTCGAGGGACGGTGATTGAGTCGGGCGCACCATGAAGCGCCTTTTCATCCTCTCGTTGACCCTCGCCCTGGCCTCCTGCGCCAGCACCATGAACAGCCACCGCATGAAGGCCGCGCAGCGCAAGATGCTCGACACGCGCGCGCTCCAGCAGGCCGGCCAATGGGACGAGGCGCTTGCCATGGCCGAACGCATGCACTCCAGCGTCTCCAAATCGATCACCAGCGCTCCGATGCAGAAGGCCGTTGGTGGTTCCGAGATCGATCTGCGTCCGCTGCTCACCGCTTGGGAAATCGGACCGCTGACCGAGCTGAAGACCGCGCTTCAAAAGAAAGACGCGAAGCATTCCACCGCCGCCTTCGCCTCGGTGCGTCAGCAGTGTGTGAACTGCCACACTGTGCTCGGCAAAACGCAGGTGCAGGTCAGCGCGATTCCGTGAACGGCATCACGCGCTTGCGCAGCACGGCATCGTGAGGCATCACGGTGCCACCAGCCATGCCCAACGGACCCCTTTCCACCAAGCTCTTCGATCTCGCCAAGCAATACATCCCCGGCGGCGTGAACTCGCCCGTGCGCGCCTTTCGCAATGTCGGCGGCGATCCCTTCTTCGTGAAGCGCGCCAAAGGCTGCCGCATCTACGACGTGGATGACCGCTGCATGATCGACTACGTCGGCACCTGGGGGCCGGCCATTCTCGGCCACGCGCCGATTCCGGTGATCGAGGCCATTCACAATGCCGCCAAGGACGGCGTCAGCTTCGGCATCCCGAATCTCTTCGAGGTCGAAATGGCCCGCACCATCTGCGAATGGGTGCCGAGCATTCAAAAAGTGCGCATGGTCAGCAGCGGCACCGAGGCCACGATGTCCGCCATCCGTCTCGCACGCGGATTCACCGGTCGCGATCGCTTGGTGAAGTTCGACGGCTGCTATCACGGCCATTCTGACAGCCTCCTCGTCGCCGCAGGCAGCGGAGCGCTCACGCATGGCAATCCTGACAGTGCCGGTGTGCCGAAAGCCTTCGCCGAATTGACGAGTGTGCTGCCCTTCAACGACGAAGCGGCCTTGGAAGAGCTGTTCGAGAAACAAGGCCACGAGATCGCCTGCGTCATCGTCGAGCCGTATCCTGCCAACGCAGGCCTGATCCTGCCCAAGCCCGGCTTCCTGCAAAAGCTGCGCGACATCACCACCAAGCACGGTGCGCTGCTCATTTTCGACGAGGTGATGACCGGCTTCCGACTCGCCAAAGGCGGCGTGCAGGAGCTGGAGAAGATCACGCCTGATCTGACCTGCCTCGGCAAGGTCATCGGCGGCGGTTTGCCCGTCGGAGCCTTCGGCGGTCGTGCCGACATCATGGACAAGCTCGCTCCGCTCGGTCCGGTGTATCAAGCTGGCACGCTCAGCGGCAATCCTGTCGCTTTGGCCGCTGGTTTGGCCCAGCTCCGCGAACTGGAAAAGAAAAACGGCTACGCGTTGCTCGAAAACCTCGGACAGATCATGGAAACCGCCGTGCTCGACGTGCTCAAGAAGAAGGGCCTCAACTACCGCTGGTATCGCAAAGGCAGCATGTTCTGCCTCTTTTTCACCGAGAAGGAAGTCCACAACCTCCAGGACGCCAAAACCTCCGACCTCGTCGCCTTCCGCAAATTCTTCCACCACTGCCTCGACCACGGCGTGTACTTCGCCCCCAGCCAGTTTGAAACCGGCTTCATCAGCATGGCCCACAGCCGCGATGACCTCGAACAAACCGCCGAAGTGGCCGCAGCAGCACTAGCAGCCTTGTAAAAAAGCCGTGCCGCCATTCCTGCGGCATGTTAATCTCCCACCATGCCTGAGTTCACGATCCATCTTCCTGAAACGCTGGTGCCGCTCCTCAACCGCAAGGCCAAGGAAAAAAACGAGTCGCCCGAAAGCTACCTCGCTTCATTTTTCGCCGTGTCTTTGGAAGACGAGCAAGCGGCGGACCCGGCACGGCAACAGCTCGAAGACATCCTGGAGGAGCGCGACAAGGGGCCGTTCATCACCATCACCGATATGAAAGCCCTCAAAGAGGAGGTGATGGCGAAAGTCAGGGAACGGCTGCAGCAACAATCGAGTCATGCCTGAAGCAGCGTTGGAAATCCACCCCGATGTCAGAAGCGATGACTTGGTGGAAATCACCAGCCACATCGCTAGCGACAATGCGGCGGCGGCAGACGATGTCTATAACGCCATAACGGAGCTGTTTCCCAAGCTGGCCTCCCAGCCCTTGATGGGCACCGAGTATTCCCCGCTCCGCCGCACCCTCCGAGGCATCCGCATGTTCGTCGTCACCGAATATCCAAACTACCTCATCTATTACCGCCCTCTCCCGGACAACACCGGCGTCCGCATCCTCTATGTCATGCACGCCGCCCGCGACGCGGCCACCTTTGCCAAGCAGCATCGCCGCCAGTAACCATTCGTCATTCTGCATTCCACATTCGTCATTTTA
>DNXB01000214.1 GCA_003506995.1 Verrucomicrobiales bacterium | reverse complement strand
CGGCCATGGTCATCGCCATCAATGACCTCAAGCGTGCGCTGCCAGCTCTCGATCTGCGTCGTGTTAAGTTCGCCCAGGTGCAGCACCTGGCGCTGGATCACGCGCCCGCTGTGGACGCGCAGGCTCTCGCACACCGAGTAGTAGATGTGGTCTTTTCCGTCTTTGTGCCGGACACGTCGTTTGAGGAACATGCCCGCTGAAGATAGCCCTGGGAAGAGTCGGTCAACACCCAAGGTCGGCCCACAAGGGGTCCGCGAGGGCGACCCCTCGCAAAATCAAGGCTTCCAGCGCGGCAGATGGGCGAAAATCGCTGCTTTTGGCCGAAATCTGCGAAACTTGGGTTAATCTTTTCATCTTCGCATGGCCTCAATTTTCGACTGGATCGCCGCCGCACGCCCAAAAACACTCGGAGCCGCCATCGCGCCTGTGGCGGTGGGTTGTGCGCTGGCGGAGAAGATTGGCGGAAAGCTGGATTGGTGGCTGGCGGCTTGCACGCTGGGGAGTTGCGGGGCGTTGCAGATCGCGACGAACTTTTTCAATGACGCGCTGGATTCGATCAAAGGCGCGGACACGCAGGCGCGGATCGGGCCACGGCGCATCACCGCGAGCGGCGCGGCTTCTGCCAAAGCGGTGAACATCGCGGCGTGGCTGATGCTGGCGGTGGCGACGCTGCTGGCCGTGCCGCTGTTTGAGGCACGCGGCTTGCCAATCCTGTTCATCGGCATTCCTTCGCTGTATTTCAGCTTTGGCTACACGGGTGGGCCGGTGCCGCTGGCGTATCGCGGGCTGGGAGAGCTGTTTGTGATCCTGTTTTTCGGCCTCGTGGCGGTGGCGGGCACGGCCTTTGTGCAAACGGGCGAGTGGTATGAGGCGGCGGTGGTCGCCGGATTTCAAATCGGCTGCCTGAGCACGGTCTTGATCGCCATCAACAACCTGCGCGATGTGAATGAGGACCGGCAGACGGGCAAGAAGACGCTGGCGGTGCGGCTGGGCGTGGGTTTCGCGCGGGCGGAGATCGCTCTGCTGATCGTCGCGGCGCATGCGGCGGGATTTTACTGGTGGCAGGAGGGCTGGGAACGGGCCTTCACGCTGCCGCTGGCAACACTGCCGATTGGCATGTTCGTGGCATGGCGCGCGATCGTGGAACCGCCGAGCCGGGGTCACAATCGGCTGCTGGCGATGAGCGGGGCGCAGTTACTGGCCTTTGCCGCCTTGATGTGCTGGGGAATCGTGAACGCGAAGGATGTGATGCCTTGAAAAATGTCGAATGACGAATGCGGAATGACGAATGAAGATCGTCGCCTGGAAATGACGACGCCCATTTATGTGCATGAGTATCTGCTGCGCAGCGGCGTGGCACTGAACGCGGTGTCGCAGCGGCGGGTGTTTGCGGGAGCGTTGATCTGCATGGATGGCGGGTATGGCTGTGTGCATCCGTGGCCGGAGTTTGGTGACGCGCCGGTGGAGGAGCAGCTTCGCTTGCTCAGCGAAGGTGTGACGACCCCGATAACCGCGATGGCCCTGCGCTCTGCGGAGATCGACGGGGCGGCACGGCGTGCGGGTGTGAGCCTGTTTGAAGGCCTGGAAATTCCGCGCAGCCATTACTCGTGGAGCTTTGCCACCGACACCGAGCCGCAGATGCAGCGCGTGATGGAGGAAGGCTGGCCGGCCATCAAGGCGAAGGGTTTTGCGAACTACGGCGAGACGATCCGCTTCCTCGAAGGCTGCGCAAAGCGGTTTGAAGCGCAGGGCGTGCGGTTGCGGGTGGATTTCAACGGTGTGCTGGACCGGTTCACCTTCGAGAAGTTCGTCGAGTTCATGCCGCTGAGGGTCTATCGGGCGCTGGATTTTGTGGAAGACCCGTTTCCATATGACGCGGCGGCTTGGGAATCCGTAAGACAGCGCTGGGGCGTGAAACTGGCTTTGGACAAGGGCTGGAAAGACGGCACGCATGGCTTTGATGCGGTGGTGGTGAAACCTGCGCGGCGTGACTGGCGCATGGTGGCGCAAACGCATCCCGAACGGCCGCTCGTGCTGACTTCGGCGATGGATCATGCGCTGGGGCAGATGTTTGCGGCCTATGAGGCGGCAGTGGCGCTCTCTGAGGGACAGGCGCTCGATTTCTGCGGGCTCTGCACGGAGCATTTGTTCGAGAAGGATGAGTTTTTTGAGCGGGTGCGCTCGCATGGCGGTTTTTTGGAAGCGGACCGCAGCGGCGGCGGACTGGGATTTGGCGAAGTCTTGGAGGCACTGCCATGGAGACGACTTTGATGCTCGCTCCCGCGTTTTGGAGTGATGGCGGAGTGTGGATCGGACAATCTGATCACACGGAGGATGGCAGCACGCTGGCAGACTTCGCGTCGCGTGAGTTGCAGGCGCAACACATGTGCTTTTTTCAAACGAGCGGCTCGGAGGGCCGCCGCAAGTGGGTGGGACTGACGAAGGAGTCGCTGCTCATTTCAGCGAAGGCGGTGAATACGCATTTTGACATCACAGAGCGGGATCACTGGCTGCTGGCGCTGCCCGTTCATCATGTGGGCGGTTTTGGCGTGCTGACGCGGGCGTTTGTGAGCGGCAGCGCGTTGACGCAGATGAATGGAAAATGGGATGCCGCCGTGTTTGCGCGAACATGCGAGGAAGCCGGAGCCACACTGGCATCGCTGGTGCCGACGCAGGTGTTTGATCTGGTGGCGGCGAAGTTGAACGCGCCGAAGTCGATGCGCGTGGTGCTGGTGGGCGGCGGCGCGATGAGTGCAGCACTGGAGCAGGCGGCGTTGCAACTCGGCTGGCCGGTGCGCCGGACGTATGGGATGACGGAAACAGCCTCCCAGGTGGCGACACAGACAACCGAATGCGGCGAGTTGGAAGTGCTGCCGATCTGGGATTTGAGCACGGATGACGAAGGCATTCTTATCGTGCGAGGACAAGCATTGGCGAAGGGCTATGCGTTGCAAGATGACGGCAAATGGCGTTGGGAGCCGATCTCAGCCGAGACAGGACTGCGCACGCGAGATCGCGTGAGTTTGCACCACGATGGTGCGCGACGTTTTTTACGCTTCATGGGCCGCGAGTCGGGAATCGTGAAGATTTTGGGCGAACTCGTGGCCCTGGGGCCGATTCAGGAGCGAATCGAGGCGTTGCGACTCGAATCAGGGCTGATCCATGGTGATGCAGCCGTGTGCGATCTGGCCGACGAACGCGCAGAGGCGCGGTTGCTGCTTGCCGTGAGTCAGTTGAGCGAGGAAGACAGTGAGCGGCTGCAAAACGGCCTCAACAAGACGTTGAGGCCGTTTGAACGGATCCATGAGATCCGGCATTTGAAAGCGATCCCGCGAAGCGAACTTGGCAAAGTCCGCATGGAGGAGCTGCGCAGGCTGATTATTTCGCCTTAGGCGCGGAACCATCCAGCGGCGTGATGACCGGGCGGTCCTTCATCTCCGGGGAGATCAGGTAGCTCTTGGGATTGATCGGATCGGGCACGAAGGAGATGAGGAACAGCTCCTCGATCTTGTCGGTGAGCGTTTCCTGGGAAGTGCGGACGGTGGCGTGGACGTAGCCTTTGTCTTTTTCCTGAACGAGGCCGAGCACGGTGATTTTGAGGGTCTCCTGTTTCCGCTTGGTGGCCTCGGGGGTGAGCTTGAGCTTCTTGTGCCACGCCTCACGGTCGGCCTGGTAGAATTCCTGCGGGGTCATGCCTTCCAGATCACGCACGCCTTTGACATTGTAACCCGCGAGCATGGTCTCCTCGTCGGTCATGGTGGGGGCGGACTTGATGATCTGCACGGTCTCGCGCTGGCGGCGCTCCAGCGAGGCGGGCACCAGGAGGGCGGCGGCGGTCTTCCAATCCTGCATCACCACGGCGGTGAGATACTTTTTCACCAGGGCCGCGCAGGGGTGATCCAGAGGCAGGGGTTCCGCCTGGACGGTTGAGGAGGCAAAGCCAAAGGTGGCGACAGCGGCGAGGCCGCATAGGAAGGAACGCACTTGCATAGGGGGTGGGTGAAGCAGGGCGGTTTGTAGCCGCAGGCCGAATGCGCGTCAAATGAAGAAACCCCTGCTCAACAAGCATGCGCCGCTCAGCCAGCGCGTTTTTGCAACCCCGGTCCGCAAGGTTTTTCTTTCTTTTGTGAACAAAGCAGACGTATTCTGCGACAAAGCAGACCGCTTTATCTCCCCATGAAACACATCCTCCTCACACTCCTCACTGTCGTTTCCTTTTCCTCATGCGCCTCAGGCCCCAACGCCCAGCGTGGCGCGGTCATCGGCGGTCTCGGCGGAGCCGCTGTCGGCGGCATCATTGGCAACCAAAGCGGGCGCGGCCTCGAAGGCGCCTTGATCGGTGGCGCGGTCGGCGCCGCAGGCGGGGCGGCCATCGGCAACTCAAAAGATCGCCAGCGTCGCTATTATTGATTTCGCCCAAGTTTCTCCCTGAAACAAAACCCTCAATCCAACATCCTCATCAACATCCTCATGAAAAAGAACATGCTCATTCTTCTCACCTCGGTGTCGCTGGTTTCCTGCGCCACAGGCCCCAATGCTCAAACCGGCTCGGTGATTGGCGCTCTCGCCGGAGCTGGTGTCGGCGGCATCGTCGGTTCCCAGAGCGGTCGTGGCTTGGAAGGCGCGGCCATCGGCGCGGGTCTCGGCGCCCTGGGAGGCAACGCCATCGGCAACGCCAAGGACCAGCAGAATTCCCGCTCACAGCAGGGCTACTATGACAAGCAAGGCCGCTGGCATCCCCAGCAGCAACAGCAGGGCTACTACGATCGGTACGGCAACTACCGCTACTATTAAGAGGAGCCCGGCTTGGGCCAGTTTCTTTGAGCCTGTCTGACGAAGTCTTCGTTGGACAGGCTTTTTGTTTTGCCGGTTAGTTTCGCATGCTGCAAACCCTGGCTGACACCCGACGCTTTTTTCAAGACAACGACTGGCGCGCCATCGTCAGGCGCATGAACGCGCGGGACACGCATCCGGTCATCCAGTTCATGAAGTATGGCATCTGCGGCGTGGGATCGCTGATCGTGGGCCAAAGCATCTGGCTGGCGCTGTCGGTGTGGGCGTGGCCGGCGCTGGACCCGGACCTGCCGAAGGAAGTGCGGGCGCTGCACAGCACCTACAACAATGTGATTGCCTTCTTTTTTGGAAACTTGGTTGCCTACATCACCAATTCATTGTGGGTTTTCACGCCAGGGCGGCATCACCGCGTTTTGGAGTTCTTCTATTTCACGCTCGTCAGCACGGTGGCGTTTGTGATCGGCCTGGCCGTGGGGCCGATGCTGATCCGCATGTATGGCATCTCGACACTGCTGGCGCAGTTGCTGTTGGTGGCCTCCTCCGTGATGGTCAATTACGTCTGCCGGAAGTTTTTCGTCTTCAAGGGCTGACACGGCATGTTGAACGTCGTCCTGTTCCAGCCGGAGATCCCGCACAACACGGGGGCGATTGGGCGGCTCTGCCTCGCCACGGGCGCACGATTGCACCTGATCAAGCCGCTGGGCTTCAGCCTGGATGACAAGCACCTCAAACGCGCCGGGCTCGACTACTGGCAGGAGGTGGATGTGCGCGTGTGGGAATCGTGGGAGGAACTGCGCGGCCAGATGACTGCGGATGCGGAGGTTTATTTCATCGAGTGCCAGGGCTCCACCGACCACTGGAACGCCGACCTCACCGCGCCCGAGGTTTTTCTCGTCTTCGGCCCTGAGACGCGCGGCATTCCGGCCTCCGTGATCGATCCTGACAAGTGCCTGCGCATTCCGATGCAAGGCACGCGCAGCCTGAACCTGGCGACGGCGGCGGGAATCGTGATGTACGAGGCGCTGCGGCAGCGCACACGGGCGGGCATCCCATCTTGACGCCGCTGCTCATCTGCGGAGCATGAGCGCACCCCACTCATGAGCCAGGACGCCGCCCCACTTGCCGCCAATGACGTGCATCGCACCTACCACCTCGCGGGGCATGATCTGCCGGTGCTGCGGGGTGTGAACATCGAGGTCGCCGCCGGAGAAAAGGTGTTTCTTTGCGGTCAGTCGGGCGCTGGCAAGACCACGCTGCTTTACGTTCTCGGCGGGCTGGAACAACCGACCTCCGGCGATGTGCTCGTGCATGGCCGCTCGCTTTACAAAGCCGCCGCCGCCGAACGCGCCCGCACGCGCAACCAGGTCATGGGCTTCGTTTTCCAGCACTACTTCCTGCTGCCGGAGCTGACCGCGCTCGAAAACGTCGTCCTGCCCTCGATGATCGGCGGTCGCAAGGCCGAGGGGCGGGCACGCGAGCTGCTGGGCAAAGTCGGCCTCAGCCAACGTCTCGATCACCTGCCCACCGAGCTTTCCGGTGGCGAGCAGCA
>DNXB01000502.1 GCA_003506995.1 Verrucomicrobiales bacterium | reverse complement strand
CACCCGCCTGCCCACCGAGACGAACCAAACCGTCCACCGCCTCACCCCCAAGGCGTGGGCGGCCGAGCGCCGCGACGCAAAAGCACGGAAGCTCGCCGTGACCACCTAGCCACCGCCGTCAACCCCAACCCCATGGGGACATGCATGACGGATACAGAATATGAACTTATTGATTGCGCATGAAATCCCATAACAAGTTCATCCAGAATAGAAAAAAGGAGGCTAACGAAGCGCTACAGCGAAGCCGATTGCCTGTCACGAATCGTGCTTTTTCCTCGCTGCGCGAGGGCACGATTCGCGCCAGGCAATCGGCTCGCTGAGCTTGAGCGTTAAGACCCCTCACCTCGCCCGCTTCTGCTCCAGGCCGCGATACACGCCGAAGTCGTTGAAGAAGAATTTTTTCGCCAGCCAGTACATCCAGTGCTTCTCGGGGATCTCCTCGCCTTCGCGCCATTGGCTGGTGCGCGGGGTCATGCTTTCGATTTCGGCCATGGCGGTCTGGCGGATGGTGCTGTCCTTGGCGCTGTGCTTGGTGACGACGGCCTTCACGAGGTCCGGGCGCTCCAGGACGATGCAGCCGCGCGTGTTGGCGGAGGCGATGTTGCGGAAGTCGCGTAGGAACTCGCTCTTCGTGAAGACATCGAAGAGGTCGTCGTTGGTGCGCACGCTCTCCTTCGCGAACTGGATGATCGGGCAGGGTTCAATCGCACCCGTGGGGCTGATGTGATGGCTGATGCCGTTGGCCATGGGGCAGAGCGCCTGGCCGTTGTGATCGTAGTAGGCATCGACAATGGCGATGGGCATCTTCGCCCGCATGTTGACGACGAACCGGCGCACCTGCGTGATCTGCTCCGGCGTGAGCGCGAGATCGGCGCTGATCTTCGGGCCGACGGGGCGGTAGGTGTGATACCAGGCGTAATGCACGCCCATGTCGATGAGTTTGCGCAGCCAGGATTCGGTGAGGAGGTCGTCGATGTTCGTTTTGCACAGGCTGGTGGCCACGCCGGTGAGCACTTTGGCGTCGATGCAGTTTTGCAGGCCGCGCAGGGTACGGGTGAGCACGTCCTTGTTGCCACGGCGCTCGTTGCTGACGATCTCGGTGCCCTCGATGCTGACCAGCGGCGTGATGTTGCCGAGCTTGCGCATGGTCGTCGCGGCCTTCTCGGTGATCATCTGGCCGTTGGTGAAGACCTGGAAGTAGGCATCCGGGTGCATCGAGAGAAAGTCGAACAACTCGGGGTGCATGAAGGGCTCGCCGCCGAGGATGCCGAAGAACGCGTTTCCGCGCCGCTTGGCGTCGTTCACGATCTTGTTGAGTTCGTCGAGGTTCAACGACTCACGCGGTTTGTCCACGTCCACCCAGCAGCCCTGGCAGCGGAGGTTGCAGGAGTTGAGGATGGAGATGTAGAAGAACGGCGGGAAATACTGCCCCTGCTTCATGCGCTGCTTGTGCAGCATGACCGAGCGCGCGCCCTTGTAGCCGAAATTCCAGCCGATCTTGGCGAGACAGACGGGATCAACGGTGCGGAGGATGCGGGAGGTGAGGCTGAGCAGCATGGGAGAGCAAGTTGGGGGCAAAGTGCCAAGTTTAAAGTCGCAAGTTCAAAGTTCTGTTGGCTTCGTTGTGACGCTTCGTTAGTCTGAACGGGTGAGTTACCAAGTTTTTGCCCGCAAATACCGCCCCCAGACTTTTGCCGACGTGCTCGGCCAGGATCACGTCGTGAGGACGCTGCGCAACGCCATCGCGCAGAACCGTCTGGCGCATGCCTATCTCTTCGTGGGGCCGCGTGGCACGGGGAAGACCTCCACGGCGCGTATTTTTGCCAAGGCGCTGTGCTGCAAGGGCGGGGCGAGCATTGATTTCGACCCGAATGACGAGCTGAGCATCGAGATCGCCGAAGGGCGCTGCATGGACGTGCTGGAGATCGACGGCGCGAGCAACAACGGTGTGGAGCAGGTGCGCGAGCTGCGGGACAACGTGAAGTTCGCCCCGACGCGCTGCAGCTACAAGATCTACTACATCGACGAGGTCCACATGCTGACCTCCGGCGCGTTTAACGCGCTGCTCAAGACGCTGGANNATCATCGACGAAGTGCACATGCTCTCCAAGAGCGCCTTCAACGCGCTGCTCAAGACGCTGGAAGAGCCGCCGCCGCATGTGAAGTTCATCTTTGCCACCACGGAGCCGAACAAGATCCTGCCCACGATCATCAGCCGCTGCCAGCGCTTTGACCTGCGCCGCATCCCGAACGCGATCATCGCGAAGCACCTGCTGCACATCGCGGAGCTGGAGGGCGTGCAGCTCGATGAAAAGGCCGCGTATGCCATCGGCAAAGGCGCGGAGGGCGGCATGCGCGACGCGCAGTCGATGCTGGACCAGCTCGTGGCCTTCTGCGGCGGCAGGATCGCCGAGCAGGACGTGCTGGACATTTTCGGCTTCACCTCCGGGGAGTCGGTGGCGCAACTGGCGCGGAACATTCTCGAAAGCGACACCGTGGGCGCGCTGCGGGCGGTGTATGAGCAGAACGAGGCGGGCAAAGATCTGGGACGTTTTCTTGCAGACCTGATCCAGCACTTCCGCACGCTGCTGGTGCAGCAGGCGGACCCGGAAGCCGCGTCGGAGGATTTGAGCCCAGAATTGATCCAGGAGATCGAGACGCAGGCGCAGATGGCGAACACCGAGCAACTGCTGCGGGTGGTGGACGGCCTCGCGGAGGTGGACTCCCGCATGCGCTGGGCCAGCAACAAGCGCCTGCACTTTGAACTGGGCGTGATCGCGTCCGTGCAGAGTCTGAATGAAGTTTCGATCAGCGATGTGATCGACGCGCTGGATGGCGGCACGAGCGCCGGACTGCCACGGCAGGCGCCTCGTCCGCAGATCGCGCCGCCGGTGCGCCGTGCTCCGGCTCCGGTGAAGGCTGCCGAACCCGTGAAGGTGGAGGAACCGGCGCGTGCTACGTCGTTCCCCGTTCGCAGCGCGGAAACGGTCGTGCGTGAGGAAACACCCGCGCCAGCTCCGGTGGTCGGCGTTTCGCCGCCACCTGTCAAAGTGGCAGTGCCGGAGCCTGTGGTGGAGAAAGAGCCTGAGGCGGTGAGGGAGCCCGTGAGTGATGCGGAATTCTGGCCGCAGTTCACGGCTTTGGTGCAGCAGCGGCGGCAATTGATCGTGCCCTGGATCCAGACAGCCTCGTTGCTGGGAATTTCACGCAACACCATCAAGGTCGGCTTCCCGACTTCGGAGAGTTTCGCCCGTGACAGCCTCATGCGCCCGGCGCAGGTGAGTTTTCTGGAAGGCCTGGCCAAAGAGCTGACCGGGCAGGCGATGAAGTTCGAGTTCGTGCTCGATCCGAGCCTGAAAGCCCCCGAATTTTCCGAGATGGGCCTCGGTCTGCTGGATGAGCCAGCGCCCGCGCCGAAACCCAAGGCGGAGCCCAAGCCGGTGGCGAAGGAGGAGGCCCCGAAAGCCGCTCCTGCCGAGGAACCCGCCGCGCCGCAGGTGGACGATTCATTTTACAACGATCCGCTGATTCAAAGCGCGATGGCGAGGTTCAAGGCCAAACTTGTGCCAACTAATTGAATCCAGAGGGGTTGGAGCGTCGCATAAAGGTGTTGCGGGAAGAGCTTTTCCCCACAATTAAACGCCCGGTCTCCCGGCCCAACCCTTGCTTCGTATCGTGCCAGTAGAAACATCCCCCTCGCCCGTCGCGGCTTCCAAGCCGTTCCTTCTCAAAGTTTTATGCTCCCTGGGAGTGATGCTCCTGCAATGGGTGAACTCGGACTACCACCCGGAAGGCGCGGAAGCCGTGATGCAGAAAGAGGAGAAGATGGACATGAAGCGCACCATGCCCTTCATCATCCTGCATGCCTGCTGCCTGCTGGTGTTCGTGGTTGGGTTCAGTTGGTTCGCGGTCGCGGCGGCTGCGGCTTTTTATCTGTTCCGCATGTTTGCCATCACGGCGTTCTATCACCGCTACTTCTCGCACCGCGCCTATAAAACCTCGCGCCTTGGCCAGTTCATCTTCGCCGCCATCGGCAACATGGCCTGCCAGCGTGGCGCGTTGTGGTGGGCCTCGACGCACCGGCATCATCACAAGCACTCCGACGACGAGCACGACATTCATTCCCCGCGTCAGAAAGGCTTCTGGTGGTCGCACCTCGGCTGGATCACGAGCCAGCGCAATTTCCCCACCGACTACAGCCGCATCAAGGATTTGGCGAAGTTTCCCGAGCTCGTGTTTCTGAACCGCCACGACATGCTCGTGCCGGTGGTGATGGGCGTGGCGATTTATGGCACCGGCATGCTGCTGGAAACTTATGCTCCCGGCCTTGGCTGCACCGCGAACCAGCTTTTCGTCTGGTGCTTCTTTGTCAGCACCGTGGTGCTGATGCACGGCACCTTCTTCATCAACTCCCTTGCGCATGTGTTTGGCCGCCGCCGCTATGAAACCGAGGATGACAGCCGCAACAGCCTCATCCTCGCGCTCATCACGCTGGGCGAGGGCTGGCACAACAACCACCACCGCTACCAGTACAGCGCCCGCCAGGGCTTCGAGTGGTGGCAGATCGACATCAGCTACTACCTCCTCAAAACGATGTCGTGGTTCGGCATCGTGTGGGATTTGAAGCCGGTGCCGGCGAAGATTCGCGAGGAGCGCGGCCCGGTTTAATCCTGGGCCCGACAGGTTGTTGTTCTGCGGGCGTAAACCACTCCCCTCATGGAGTCTGCCGCCTCATCACCTCCCGCTGCAAAAGCACAGCCGCGACGTCTCGTGCGGAGCTTCACGGTGGCGTTGATCCTGGCGCTCGCGGTGCATCTGCTGTTACTGGTCTTCCTGGCGATCGTGGTGGAAATGGCCGGCCCGTCGCCGCTGGCGGCGATCCAGGCGTTCACGCAGGCGGAGACATCTGAGCAGGCACCGAAGGTCTCAAAGACGCTGCCTGCCGACGAGATGGCGCCGCCACCGCCTCCTCAAATCCTGGACGCCTCCATCCATGGCTCCCTGTCGCTGCCCATGCCGCAGAGAACCGTCTCACCCGCGATGATGCTGGGAGAGGCGAAGCCAATTTTCCATGGCGGGGGCGGCATGGGCGTGCCGCTGGCGATGCGAAGCCGCAGCACCCTGGACAGTCGCTTGAAACTGCTGTTGGAGCGAGGCGGATTGCCGGGGGCTGAGAGCGCGGTGCGGCGCGCCCTGGAGTGGCTGGCACGCACGCAGAATGAGGATGGCTCCTGGGGCAAGACTTACAAGGTGGCGATGACCGGTTTCGCGGTGCTGTGCTTTCTAGGGCACGGGGACACCCCCGACTCGGCGGAATATGGCCGCCAAGTGACCCGAGGTGTTCATTTCCTGACGGAGGTGTCGGCGAAAAATGAGGGCCTCATGGCCACCGTGCCGAGATCCAACGGAGCCTGCTATGAGCACGGGATCGCCACCTATGCGCTGGGCGAGGTGTATGCGATGGCGAGGTTTGGCCAGAAGAACCTGGGACCGGTGGTTGAGGCCTTTGATCGAGGCGTGCGGATCATTCTCCAAGGGCAGACGGAGGCGGGTGGCTGGTTGTACAACTACCATCCAGGCCCCAATGGTGACATGTCGGTCACGGGGTGGCAGTATCAGGCTTTGAAAGCCGCACGGCAGACACGTCTGAATTTTCCGACGCTGGAAAAGCAGATCCAAAAGACCGAGCGCTTTCTGCTGAACATGCGGGGTCCACGAGGAGGCTTTGGATACCAAGACCCGGCGGACAAGGCATCGCTGACGGGTGTCGGTGTTCTGGGCCTGCAAATGTTCAATCCCCAGGATCATCGGCTGGCCATCATTGAGGGGCTTCAGCTCATCCTTGATTCGTATGGGCGGAAGAGATGGGCCGGGGCCGATGTCTATGCCTGGTATTACAACACGCAGGCGGCCTTCTATTTCGGCGGAGCTGCCTGGGAACGCTGGAATGCGGTGTTTCAGAAGGAACTGCTGCAAAACCAGCAACTGGACGGCCACTGGCGTCACTTGTCCGCCGGCAAAGCGAAGTTCGACTCTGATCTTTTCTGCACCGTGCTTTGCACGCTGATGCTGGAGGTGTACTACCGTTATCAGCCGCCAGCCACTCGTTAGGGAGGCGCTCACAAATCAGCAGCTCCTTCGGATCAACCCGTCGTGCGCAATCCAGACGCGATGGCATTGATGGAGATCAGCAAGTCGGACACCATCGCGTCAGCGGCCTCGGTGTTGCCCGCAGCGCTCAGGGTACGCCAGTCGCGTAGCAATGCGATCTGCTGGTGATGCAGCACCTTGAGCGGTTCCTCGCGAATGTTGAGCGTGTAGGCGAGTCGTGGGCGGCGTGCCTCAATGGTGCCTTGGAATAGCTCGTCGATGATGCTCCTCGTGGCCTCGTATTCGCCGAGGATGGTGCCGAGGAAGCGATCACGCACGGCGATGTCCTCGACGAGGCCGGCGTAAGCGCGCATGAGCTCGGTGTTGGCGCTGACGAGAGAGCTTTCGATGTTCGTGAGGACGTAGCGCAGGAAAGCGGAGCCAGGGAGCGCGGCGGCGAGGGTGGCGTAGCCCTTGGGATCTTCGGTTTTGAGTTTTTGCAGCGCGCTGCCCGCGCCGAACCAGCCAGGGAGGTAGAAGCGTGACTGCGTCCACGAAAAGACCCAGGGAATGGCGCGCAGATCGTCCAGCGAGGCCTGGCCGGTGCGGCGGGCGGGGCGTGAGCCGATGCGGGCGTTTTCCAGCGCGTCAATCGGCGTGGCCTGGCGGTAAAACTTCATGAAATCCGGCGCTTGCAAGAAGGCGCGATAGGCATCGCGGCTGTCGGCGGCGAGCTTGTCAAAAAGAGCATCGAGCGCGGGATGCGCGCGGGACTCGGTGCTGCGATGACGCGCGGTCGCGGCGGTGGCGGAGGCGATGAGCAGCTCGGAGTTGTAAACGGCGGAGCTGATGTGCGCGTATTTTTGCGCGATGGTCTCGCCCTGCTCGGTCATGCGCATGCCGCCGCTGAGGGAGCCGTGCGGCAGCGCCTCCATGAACCAATGCGTGGGGCCGGCTCCGCGTCCGACAGTGCCGCCTCGGCCATGGAAGAAGATGGGACGCGCACCGTGCTTGTGAATCGTCGCGGATAGCTCGCGCTGGGCGCGGTGCAGGGCGCACTGGCTGGCGACGATGCCGCAGTCCTTGTTCGAGTCGGAGTAGCCGACCATCATTTGAAACACCGGCGTGCCGCCGTTGCTTTGCGCGGCGAGGCTGCGCTTGGCGACGGGGTGCGAGAGGAAGGACTCCACGATGCCGGGGCCGGCCTCAAGATCGCCCATGGTTTCAAACAAGGGCACAACAGGCAGCGGGCAGACGAGGCCTTCGGCGGTCCATTCCATCAATCCCGCCTCGCGGGCGAGGAGATAGACGATGAGCATGTCCTCGACGCAGCGGGTCATCGAGATGATGAGCGAGCCGAGGCCGGCGTTGCCAAATTGCGCACGGTGGTCGGCCAAAACGCGGTGACAGGCCAGCACGGTGTCGGCCTCCGGCCCGGCGGAGATGCCGGGAGAGAGGAAGGGCCGCGGGGAGGCGAGCTCGCGGTCGAGCAATTCGCGTTTCCTCTCGATGCTCCAGTCGATGAAGGAGCCTTCATCGAGTAATCCGGCGGTGCGCAGGAGCTGATCGAGCGCTTTCTCGTGGAAGGCGGAATTCTGCCGCACATCGAGCGCGGCGGAGTGGAAGCCGAAGGCGGTCAGATTGCGGCGCAGCGGGACGATCTGCTCTTCGACGACGCTCTTGGAACCGACATCGAGCAGGGTTTGCGCGAGGGTTTCGATGTCTGCCCGCAGTTGCTGCGGCTGTGTGTAGGCGGCGGGCGAGCGGGGTTTCTCGATGGCGAGCAGCACCTTGGCACGCATCAGGTAAACCGCCGCGCGCCACGGCTCCTCCTTATTGCGCTCCAAAATGTAGGCGAGGTCGATGTGCGGTTCGTTTTGCAACGGCGCGGCGAGTGTCTTGATCAAGTTCGTGAGCCGGTGCGGTGTGACTTGGAACAGCGAGCTCAGCGGCAGATGGAAGGCGAGGGATTCGAGCGCTCGGCGTTGCACGCGCAGGGCGCTCTTGCGCATCGTTTCCAAGGCATGCCGCGTGACATCGGCGGTGACGAAGGGGTGCCCGTCGCGGTCCCCGCCGATCCAGGAGCCGAAGCGGAGCAGGGGAGGCAGCTCGTCGATCTGCGTCGCGTCATAGCCTGCCGCCTGCCATGCCTCGCGCAGGTGGGTGTGGGCGCGGGCCAGCGCTTCGGGAAACACATCGCGCAGGTAGTAGAGCGCGTTTTGCAGCTCCGCCTCGATGCTCGGGCGGGTGACGTGGATCTCGCCGGTGCGCCACAGGTTTTCGAGCTGGGTCTGGAGCTGGCTTTGCAGGCGTGCCTGCTCACGCGGCGTGTAGGCCGGGTTCTCATGCCGGTTCATCAGGCTGTAGATCTCGCGATGCAGCTCGCGCACGGTCTCGCGCTTCGCCTCGGTGGGGTGCGCGGTGAGCACCGGCTCCACACAGACGTCTTTCAGTGCCGCGAGGATGTCGGACTGGTTGAGGCCGAGCGTGCGCAGTTTCTTCAAGTTGTCCGCCCACAGGCCCTTCTCGGCCTCCGGGCCGTGCTTTTTCTCGCGCAGGCGGCGGATCTGGGACGCGGCGCGTTCCTCCACGACATTGAGCAACTGAAACGCGATGGAGTAGGCCTGGCCGAGCGAGCGATTCGTCTGCTTCGGCACCCCCGAGCCGACCCAGGGCAGGCAGTCCGCCAGTTCCGGCTCCCCCAGTTGCTTCAGCACGACGGCGAAGGCGTTCATGAGAAAACGCAGGTCGTCTTCGAGGATTTGGAAACCGTGCTGGCGGAGATTGGGCGGGGGACTTTCGGACATGGCGGGTCGGTGAGGCAGGGTGAAAGCAGGATTGGTGCCTGATTGAGCAGGGACCTGCCCGCATTGCTACGCGAAGCGTTGCAGGCGGGCGAGTGTCGAATGCCGAAGGATCAGGGAAAGATCAAGTGGCAATGATCTCACGGTGAATCGTTTGGGTGCTTTCCACGACCTATGCAAAACGTCTGTGCAGCGCTATCTACCGCGTGGGACAGAGGGGCATGAATTGATATGCGCCTTCCGAGTGCCCGACGTTTCACACTTTGTAGCTTGCAACAAACGCCAACACCGGGTCGTTACCGAATCGTCATGAAAAACAACTGCTTTATTTCCAGCACCATTGCCTTCGCGATGGTCATTCTCGCATCAAGCATCGAGGCACAGAATTCGAAGCCGGTGCCAAAACCAACGCCTTCTGAAGTCAGAGTGCTGCCTTTTTGTGGGACAAAGAAAGACCTGAAGATTGATCCCAAAACCAAGGGAATATTTAATGAACTGTCGGTGACGAAGAGCGGCCGGATACGTATCTATGGAACGAAGCAGGATGACAGTGGCAGAATTAATGGAGAAGTGGTTTACCACAACGGTAAGATAGCCTTGATCCCAACAGATGACAGGACAGGCAAATTGGTGGCGAAACTGGGGTCGCAGCAGTCAGTCCGACGCTACTTCGTGGCACTTGAAATGGAGGACAAGCTTCAGACAGAAGAAGTCACGCTCAAGGAGGGCGAGATCTATAATTGGTCCGTCAAATCTGAGAATGGAAACACTACCTTGAAAATCACCACAGGTCAGGCGGAGGTGGCAATGATCACCGCTCCGACGGCTCAGGTCAAAGGCGTGGGATTTGCAGCCACTCTCCGCTTTACCAAGAATAAAGCGGACTTGGAAGTGGAGTTTGATTGAGACACAGTCGTGTGGGCATGCCTGCGCTTTGTGGGCAGCAGAATGGTGGGGTTCGTGTTTTTTTGAGCCTTCCTTGCATGAGAAAGAGATCAGATGCTGCTGGCGCTGAGGCCGGTTAGGACCATCATCAATCGTACCATCTTCTGCCATGAACTGCCGACTTCTCCTTGTTGTCCTGCTCGTTGCCCGCTTCACCGCAGCCCATGGCGCACCGCCACCGGAGTTGATGGCGTTGCAGCAGCAGTATGCGTTTCTCGTCGCCGAGCGTGTCACCATCCCTTACGACGCCGGGATGGAGGCGTTGAACACCAAATTTCTCGCTGCCCTCGCCAGTGCCGCAGATGAGGCCAAGAAAGCGGGCAATCTGCCCGAGGTGCTGGCAATTGAGGAGGACAAGAAGCTCATCGCAGGCAAGCAGCCGCTGTCGGGGAAGGATGACGAGACGACACCGGCCTCGCTCAAGAAACTCCGTGCTGTTTATCGTGCGGAAGCGGCGAAGCTCGCCCAGCAGCGCACGGCGGCTCATGCGGCGCTGCTTCCTCCCTACACCGCCAGGCTGAAAGAGCTGGAATCCACCCTGACCAAGACAGATCGACTGACTGAGGCGAAGGAAGTCATGCAGCACCGCGAGGGGCTGGGAACCATGGCGGCGCCCACGGCGGTTGGCAGCCAGTTCACCAACAGCCTCGGCATGAAGTTCGTCAAAGTGCCGGACACGCGAGTGCTCTTCTGCATTCATGAGACACGGCTGCAGGACTATGCCGTTTATGCGAGCGAGGTTCCTGGTGTGAAAGACTTTTGGAAGAACCAAACCAAAGAGGGTGTCCCAACCAGTGACAAAGCGGATCACCCCGTCGCTGGCATGCTCTGGGAGGACGGGCAGGCATTTTGTGAATGGCTGAGCAAGAAAGAAGGGCGGACTTATCGCCTGCCGACGGACGCCGAGTGGAGCAGCGCCGTGGGCCTGGGAAGCATGGAGGCAAGAACGACCAGCACGACTCCTGAAATGCTGAATGGCAAAGTTCAGACTGAATTCCCCTGGGGCGGCAAGTTTCCGCCCAAAAGCAGGGACAAGGCCGGCAATTACACAGACACCGCGTATCAGACGAAATTTCCTTTGTTGAAAGCCATTGAGGACTACACCGACGGCTTTGTCACGACCGCGCCGGTGATGAGTTTCAAGCCGAACAAGCTGGGAATCTACGATCTTGGCGGTAATGTGTGGGAATGGCTGGGCGATGAGTTCAACGCATCCACGCCGCAGCACGCGTTGCGAGGCGGTTCCTGGGACAGCGTCACCGTTGGTCACATCCTCTCGTCGTGCCGCATCCGCAATCCCAACCGCCGCCACGATTACGGTTTCCGTGTGGTGCTTGAAGAAAAAGCTCCGTAGTCATCTCTGGCGCAGGAGTTCAAACCAACCAGTTTACGACATGGCGGACGGGGTTGCTTATCGACCTGCTTCCGCTTGTGGCGTAACCTAGCCGGATTTGAAAGCCCTCAATTCAAACCCGCCTCAGCAAGCCGTTCCTTCAGATCGCTGGCGAGGAGGGCCTGGAGCATGTCGGTGATGCGGCCTTCGACGAACTTGTCGAGGTTGTAGAGAGTCAGCTCGATGCGGTGGTCGGTGACGCGGGAGAAACGAGTTGATGACTGGGGGGTTACGAGTCTAACTCATGGCATGATTTCCATGACGGACATCAAGCGTTACTGCGATGACATCGCTGCGGCCTGCAAGCCGCAGCGGATCATCCTGTTTGGCTCGTATGCCTATGGCAAGCCGACCGAGGATTCGGATGTGGACGTGCTGGTGGTGCTGCCGAAGTCGCGGCGGGTGATGCGGGACACGGCGGTGAAAATCCGGCTGAAAGTGGACGCTGACTTTCCAGTGGATGTGCTGGTGCGCGGGGAGGTCGAGGTGGAACGAAGGGTGCGACAAAAAGATTTGTTTATGACGCACATCACCAACGAAGGGAAGGTCATGTATGAAGCCGTCCACGCGTGAATGGATCAAGAAGGCGGAGGCGGACTACCAGCTCGCGCTGATCCTGTCGCGGCGGCGCAAGATGACATTCCATGACCAGGGCTGTTTCTTGTGCCAGCAAAGCGCGGAGAAATATCTCAAGGCCCGTCTGGAGGAGGCCAACATCATGTCTCCCAAGACGCATGATCTGAAAAAGCTGCTGAATCTGCTGCTGCCGGTGGAACCGCTGTGGGCTGCCATGCTGCCGGCGCTGGCAGGACTGACCGATTACGCGGTGGAGTTTCGCTATCCCGGCCATGAGGCAACAGCCCGGCAGATGAAGGAAGCGATCAAGGCGGCCAAAGCGGTGCGCAAGGAAGCGCGGCTGGCGCTGGGGCTGAAGGTCTGAGGAGCGCTTTAATTCAGTCCCGCCTCCGCAAGCCGTTCCTTCAGGTCGCTGGCGAGGAGGGCCTGGAGCATGTCGGTGATGCGGCCTTCGACGAACTGGTCGAGGTTGTAGAGGGTCAGCTCGATGCGGTGGTCGGTGACGCGGTTCTGCGGGTAGTTGTAGGTGCGGATTTTCTCCTCGCGACCACCGCCGCCGATGAGGCTCTTGCGGTTGGCGGAGTACTTGGCGGCCTCTTCCTGCTGCTTCTTTTCGAGCAGGCGCGAGCGCAGGATGCTGAGGGCTTTTTCTTTGTTCTTGATCTGGCTGCGGCCGTCCTGGCAGCGGACGATGGTGCCGGTGGGGATGTGGAGCACCTGCACGGCGGAGTCGGTGGTGTTCACGCCCTGGCCGCCGGCGCCGGAGGAGCGGCAGACTTCGATGCGGACCTCGTCGGATTTGAGCTCGAAATCGACCTCCTCGGCCTCTGGCAGCACGGCGACGGTGGCGGCGGAGGTGTGGATGCGGCCCTGATTCTCGGTTGCCGGCACGCGCTGCACCCGGTGCACGCCGGATTCGTATTTCAGCCGGGCAAACACCCCTTCGCCGCTGATCCGGGCGGTGGCTTCCTTGACCCCGCCAAGATCGGATTGCGACAATTCCAGCAGATCGAACTGCCAGCCCTGCTGCTCGGCGTGGCGCTGATACATGCGCAGAAGGTCGCCCGCGAACAACGCCGCTTCCTCGCCGCCAGTGCCGGGGCGGATTTCAAGGATCGCCGGGCGCGCGTCGGCGGCATCCCTTGGCAAAAGCGCAAGCCGCAGCGCCTGTTCCATCTGCGGGATACGGGCGCGCAAGGTCGGGATTTCGTCTTCCGCCAGTGCGCGCAGGTCTGGGTCGGCCAGCATCGCCTCGGCGTCCGCAAGATCGGTCAGCGCCTGCCGGTAGGCCGCGATTTCGGCCACCACCGGCTTGAGGTCGGAATATTCCCGGCTGAGCCGCGCGATTTCAGCCGGCGGCGCACCAGACGACAGCCGGGCTTCGAGATACTCGAAACGTTCGGTGATCAGCGCGAGTTTGTCCAAGGGTACCATGGCCGGGGGTGTGGCCGATGGTGTGCAAGGCGTCAAGCACGATCAGGGTGTCGTCAGCGCGGTTTTCAGCCGGTCGAGACGCGCGGCGTTCACACCGAGGTCGCTGGTGCCAAAGCGCGACCGCGCAAAGGCCGCAAGCGTCGCCCCGCTTGAGCCCGGCAGAACACGGATCGAGGTGTAATCAGGGTATCCCATCAGGCGTGACCGGGTGATGTAGGTCATGTGCCCTTGCGCAACCGACCCGGCCAGCAGCCGCGTACCCGGCATGGCCAGCATTGCGGCATCGACAGCGGCGGCAAGGCTTGCCGCGTCAGCCCCGGTCACCGCACCCTGCCCCAGTCGCGCGAAATGCGGTTTGGCGGGGTCTGCCACGGTCATGGGATCGACGTGCCACCGGGCGGGATCAGACGGCACAAGGCGGATAAACGCCAGCCCGCCAAGGACAACGGCCGCAAGGATCCAGATCAACACGGGCCTCATGCCCCGGTCCGGGCGGGAAAAGCGGTCTGTGTCATCTGTCCTGTCCTGCGGTTTGGTATCGTCAAACATGGGGCAAGCGCGGTGAAAGTCCAGCCTTGCCACACCTGCCAGTGCACAGCACCACTTCCGTCACCCGTTTGCGACACCAACCTGTCGCATCCGGAAATGCCTTTGCACCCGTGCCCCGCGACTGTCGCTGGCAACGGATAACGGAGAATCCCATGAAAACCCATACGCGCGTGGTGGTGATCGGCGGCGGCGTCGTCGGCTGTTCGGTGCTGTATCACCTGACAAAACTCGGCTGGTCCGATGTCATGCTGATTGAACGGTCTGATCTGACGTCCGGGTCCACCTGGCACGCGGCGGGGGGCTTTCACACGCTGAACGGCGACACCAACATGGCCGCGCTTCAAGGCTATACCATCCGGCTTTACAAAGAGCTGGAGGCGATTACCGGCATGTCCTGCGGGTTGCACCATGTGGGCGGCATCACCCTCGCCGACAATCAGGCCAGGTTCGAGATGCTGAAGGCCGAACGCGCCAAGCATCGCTACATGGGGCTGGACACGGAAATCCTGGGGCCTGCGGAAATCCACAAACTGACCGACGGGATGGTCAACCTCGAAGGCATCATCGGCGCGCTGTGGGACCCGCTGGACGGGCATCTGGACCCCTCGGGGACGACCCACGCCTATGCCAAGGCCGCGCGGATGGGGGGCGCGGAAATCGTGCTGCACAACCGCGTGCTGGAAACCAACCCCACTGCCACCGGCTGGGAAGTGGTCACCGAAAAAGGCACCGTCCATTGCGAGCACCTGGTGAACGCAGGCGGGCTGTGGGCGCGGGAAATCGGCGCGATGGCGGGGGTTTACCTGCCGCTGCTGCCGATGGCGCACCAGTATCTTGTCACCGACGACATCCCCGAGATCATGGAGATCCTGGCCTCGGGCCGCGAGTTTCCGCATGTGATGGACCCGGGCGGAGAAAGCTACCTGCGGCAGGAGGGCCGCGGCCTCTGCATCGGCTTCTATGAAAAGCCCTGCGAGGCATGGTCGGTCGATGGCACCCCGTGGGGTTTTGGCCATGAGCTGCTGAACGAGGCTTTCGACAAGATCGAGGACTCCGTCGCCTTCGCCTATCGCCGCTTCCCGGTGCTGGAGCGAGCGGGCGTCAAGCGGGTGATCCACGGCCCCTTCACCTTCGCCCCCGACGGCAACCCGCTGATCGGCCCGGTACCGGGCCTGCGCAACTACTGGTCGGCCTGCGCGGTGATGGCGGGCTTCAGCCAGGGCGGCGGCATGGGCCTCGCGCTGGCGCAATGGATGATCGAGGGCGAGGTCGAGCGCGATCCGCGCGGCTTTGACGTCGCCCGCTTCGGCACCTGGATGACGCCGGGCTACACCGTGCCCAAGGTNNCGCCGCCCGCCCGTTCCGCACCACGCCGATGTATGACATCTTCGCCGGGATGCGCGCGGTGTTCGGCCAGCAATACGGGCTGGAGGTGGTGAATTACCACGCCCTGCCGGGCGAGCCGCTCTATGAGACGCCCTCGTTCAAGCGCTCCAACGCCTGGGAGGCGGTGGCGCAGGAATGCGCCGCGGTGCGCGGCGCGGTGGGCATCAACGAAATCCAGAACTTCGGCAAGTTCCGGGTGAAGGGCGCCGGCGCGCGGGCCTGGCTGGACCGGATCATGGCAGGGCGCATCCCCGCCCCCGGCAAGCTGAGCCTGACGCCGATGCTGTCGCCGCAGGGCAGGATCATCGGCGATTTCACCGTGACCTGCATCAGCGAGACCGAGTTCCAGATCACCGGCAGCTATGGCGCGCAGGACCAGCACCGCCGCTGGTTCGAGGCGAACCTTGATGAGGGCGTGACGGTCGAGAACGTGTCGGACCGCTTGACCGGCTTCCAGATCGCGGGGCCGATGGCGCGCGAGCTGCTGTCGCGGGTGACCCGCGCCGATGTGTCGGCGGCCGCCTTCCGGTTCATGGAGGCGAAGCGGATGGTCGTCGGCATGGCGGACTGCCTGGTGCAGCGCGTGAGCTACACCGGCGATCTGGGCTTCGAGATCTATTGCGACGCGATGGTGCAGCGGCAGCTGTGGAGCACGCTCTGGGCCGCCGGGCAGGATCTGGGCCTGCGCCCCTTCGGGATGCGGGCGATGATGTCGCTGCGGCTCGACAAGTTCTTCGGCAGCTGGGGGCGCGAGTTCAGCCCCGATTACATGCCCGGCGAGACCGGCATCGCCCGCTTCATCCGCTGGGACAAGGAGTTCATCGGCAAGGCCCCGGCTTTGGCCGAGCGGCAGGCGGGGCCGGCGCGGAAGCTGTGTGCGTTTGTCGTGGAAGCCGTCGATGCCGATGTGGTGGCCTATGAGCCGATCTGGGTGGGCGGCGAGGTGAAGGGTTTCTGCACCTCGGGTGGATATGCCCATGGGTCTGGCCTGTCGGTGGCGCTTGGCTTCCTGCCGGCAGAGATGGCGGTGGACGGGCTGGCGGTGGAGATCGAGATCCTGGGCGAGCGGCGGGCGGCAAGGCTGGTGACGGCGCCGCTGTGGGATGCGGATGGGGCGCGGATGCGGGGCTGAGGCCGTGCCCTTGGCCGGCCGCCGGGGGCGCTGCCCCCGGACGTTGCTAAAGCCGGGGGCCAGCCCCCGGACGTTGCTAAAGCCGGGGGCCAGCCCCCGGACCCCCGGGATATTTAGGCAAAGAAGAGGGGGAGAGGGATTTGGCTGGATTGGTGATCCTTCTTTGTGCCGCTGGCAGCTCTCGGCGGATGCGGGGCGGCGACAAGTTGCTGGAGGTGGTGGCGGGGGCGCCGTTGCTGCGGCGGCAGGCTTTGGCGGCGGCGGCGCAGGGGGTGCGCGTGCTGGTGACGCTGGGGCCGGATCAGGACTTGCGGGCGGCGGCGCTGGAGGGGGTGGCAGTAGAGTTGCTGCCGGTGCCGGAGGCGGCGGAGGGGATGGCGGCTTCGCTGCGCGCCGGGGCGGCAGTTGCGAGAGGCGGGGCGGCGGAGGGGGCGGCGCTGCTGGTGATGCTGGCGGATATGCCGGAGATCGGGGCGGAGGATCTGGCTTCGGTGATTGCGGCGCATCTTGCCGCGCCGGAGGCGGTGGTCCGGGCGGCGGGGGAGGATGGGACGCCGGGGCATCCGGTGGTGTTTCCGGCGCGGATGCTGGCGGAGCTGGCGGACCTGCGCGGTGACCAAGGGGCGCGCCATCTGCTGCGGGGCGAGGCGGCGGTGCTGGTGCCCCTGCCCGGCCGGCGCGCGCTGGTGGATCTCGA
>DNXB01000621.1:24083-24260 GCA_003506995.1 Verrucomicrobiales bacterium | reverse complement strand
CCGACTGGCACTGAAACGCATTGTGCGCGCCCGCCGCACCGACGAGCGAGCGCAGGAAGACATACTTGTCCGCATGTGCCGCGAGTCGCGGCAGCAACTCGGTCAAATGCAGCCCCGGAATCTTCGTCGGAAGCGATTTGAACTCGCCACGGATCTCGCTCGGCGCGTCCGGCTTCG
>DNXB01000621.1:12560-24045 GCA_003506995.1 Verrucomicrobiales bacterium | reverse complement strand
CCCCCGCCTTCAGAAAACTGCGGCGATGGTGGTTGGAAGTGCTGCTCGGGAAGGTGAACATGCGCCCATGAACTACGGCATGGGGCGTGTGGTGCTTTCCTTTCTTCCCGACATCGCGATGGGCGGGCAAGTCTCCCGGCTGGCATCGCGTAGTGATGACAGCCCATGAAATTCATCCTTCTCTCACTGTTTCTCTCACCGCTTGCCCTTCTCGCAGCGGACACCCGGCAGGTCGGCGCGGCCTCGGTGGACATCACGCCGGAGTATCCCGTCCGCCTCAGCGGCTATGGCGGNNACATCTTCGCCAAGGCGCTGGCGATTGGCAGTGATGAGGAAGGTCCGGCGGTGCTTGTCACCGTGGACAACTGCGGCGTTCCTGCTGCGATGCGTGATGAGGTGCTGAAACGCCTCGTGGCGAAAACGAAGGTCGTGAACGAGCGCTTCGCCATCTGCTCCAGCCATACGCATTGCGCGCCGATGCTCATCGGCGTGCTGCCGAATCTTTTCAGCATGGACATTCCCGCCGAGCATCTGCCCGCCATCGAGCGCTACACGCGTGAATTGACCGACCACATCGAAAAAGTCGCCCTCGCTGCGCTGGCGGACCGAAAACCGGCCACGCTGGCCTGGAGTGTCGGCAAAGTCGGTTTCGCGGCGAACCGACGCAATTTCCCGATAAAGCCGGTGGATCACGATCTACCTGTTTTGCGAGCCACGGGCGCGGATGGCAAGGTGCGGGCGATTTTCACGAGCTACGCCTGCCATTGCACGACCATCGGCATCGACGAAATCCACGGCGACTGGGCTGGATGCGCACAGGAAGCGCTGCAACGTGAGTTTCCTGGTGCGATCGCGCTCACAGCACTCGGTTGCGGAGCAGATCAGAATCCGAATCCACGCCGCACGATGGAACTGGTGAAGCAATACGGCGAAGACCTCGGCGCGGAGGCGAAACGGCTCGTGCAGGGCGAGATGAACCCGGTGAACGGCCCGGTGACATGCAACGCGAAGCAAATCGAGCTGGCCTACGGGACACTGCCCACACGCGAGGAGTGGCAGGTGCTGGCAACATCGAAAACGCCAGCCATCGCCTACCACGCGAAGAAAAACCTCGCCCGCCTTGATCGCGGTGAGAAAATCCCGACGCACCTGCCTTACCTCGTGCAGACCTGGAGCTTCGGTGGCGATTTGGCGATGGTCTTCCTGCCGGGCGAGATCACCGTGGATTACTCCCTGCGCATCAAGCGCGAGTTCGACCGTGCGCGGATGTGGGTGAACGGTTACTCGAATGATGTGCCGTGTTATGTGCCTTCTCGCCGTGTGCTTGACGAAGGCGGCTATGAAGGCGCTGGCGCGATGGTTTACTATGACCGGCCCACCAGGTTCGCGCCCGATGTGGAGGAGCGCATCATGAGCGCGGTGAATGAGGTAACGCCGAAGACCTTTCTCGCTCCAACCAACGTCCCGAAGCCATGAACCCTCCCAAGCCCGCCGCGATCCTCAAAGACAAGATGATGAAGGGCCATGCCGTCTTCGGCATGCTTGTACAGCACGCCGTGGTGCCTGCCATCGTCGATTTTATCCCGGAAGGCAGCATCGATTTCGTGATCGTCACCGCCGAGCACAACGCGCTCGACATCGCCGACTTCATGCCGCTGCGCTACGCGCTGGCCGCGAAGGGCATCGCCACGCTGGCCCGCACGCACAGCCGCGATGCCGATGATGTGGCGAAGGTGTGCGATTCTTTCGACGGCGTGGTCATTCCGTATGCGGAGGATGTGGAACTCATCAAACGCCTCGCCGCCGCTGCCGTTTATCGCCCGCTCAAGGGCGAAGCGCTGGAGCGCGTGATCAAGGAAGGAAAGTGGCCCAGTGACAAGACGCGCGACTACATCGAGCAAAAATGCGGCGACACGCTCTTCGTGCCGATGATCGAGTCTGTGCGTGCCTTGCACAACCTGGATGCGATTTGCGCCATCCCTGGCGTGAGCGCTCTCTTCATCGGCCCGAACGACCTGACGACGAACATGGGCATCCCGAATGAATACGACCACCCGGACTTCATCGCTGCCGTGCAAAAGGTCATTGATGCGGCCGACAAACGCCACATCCCGGCCGGATCGTGGTTTGGGAAAACGGAGCAGCAGCTCCGTGCCATCAAGCAAGGAGCGCGCTTCATCTGCCACTCCAATGACAGCAGCCTGCTCAAGGATGTGATGACACAGGTCTTCGGGGCACTACGGAAAGGCTGATTAGGCTGCTTAAAACACGGTTTTGAATCCGTAGGTTTGCATCATGCTTCGGAAAGCCCTCCTCTTTATCTGCATCGCCACGACGAGCCTCGCCGCGGAGCCTTTGAGCTTCGTGCGCGACATCCAGCCTATTTTGACAAAGACCGGCTGCAACGCGGGCGCGTGCCATGCGAAGGCCATCACCGGCCAGCGCGGCTTCCGTCTCAGCGTGCTCGGTTTTGAGCCGGAGGAGGACTACGAGGCCATCGTGAAGCAGGGGAAAGGCCGCCGCGTTTTTCCGCCTGCGCCGGAGGAGAGCCTGCTCATCACTAAAGGCGCCGCCATCGTGCCGCACACGGGCGGGAAAAAGATCGAGCCCGGCTCCGAGCATTACCAGACGCTCGTGCGCTGGATCGCCGAAGGCATGCCGTATGAGCAGAAGAATGAGCCGAAGCTCACCGAGATCGCTGTCGAGCCCTCGCGCATCACTTTGCAGGTCAAAACCGCGCAGCAGCTCAAAGTCACCGCCCGCTACTCCGATGGCAGCAGCCGCGATGTCACGAAGCTCGCGCTCTTTGAAGCCAACGACACCGCCATGGCCTCCGCGACCGACAACGGCCTCGTGCAAACGCAGGATCTGCCCGGCAACGTCGCCGTGATGGTGCGCTTCGGCGGCAAAGTCAGCGTGTGCAGCGTCTCCGTGCCACTTGGTGCGCCGGTGGATGCGCTGCCGCCCGTGAAAAACTTCATTGACCAGCATATCTTCGCGAACTTGAAACAGATCGGCATCCCGCCCTCGCCCATTTGCGATGACAGCACCTTCCTACGCCGTGTCTCGCTCGACATCGGTGGTCGTTTGCCCACGCTGGAGGAAACGAAAGCCTTCATCGCCGACAAAGCACCCGACAAGCGCGACCGTGTCGTCGAAGCGCTGCTGAACTCGCCCGACTACGCCGACTTCTTCGCCAACAAATGGACCGCGCTGCTCAAAAACCAGCGCACCGAGGCCGCCGATATCACCGCGAACTTCGCCTTCCACGCCTGGATGCGCGACAGCCTGCTGGCGAACACACCCTACGATCAGATCGTCCGCCAGATCCTCGCCTCCACCGGCACCATCGTTTCCAATCCACCTGTGGCCTGGTACAAGCGCGTCAAGGAGCCCACCACACAGGTCGAGGACGTGGCGCAGCTCTTCCTCGGCGTGCGCATGCAGTGTGCCCAGTGCCATCATCATCCCTTCGAACGCTGGACGCAGGCCGAGTATTATCACATGGCCGCCTTCTTCAGCCAGATCGGCCGCAAACCGACCGCCATCGCCGGTGAAGACCTCATCTTCCACAAGCGCGGCACCGCGCAGACCGAGCATCGCAAAACACGCGCCATGCTGAAGCCCGCCGGCCTCGGCGAACCTGAAATGGACATCGCGCCCGACGATGATCCGCGCCTCGCGCTCGCCGATTGGATGAGCAAGAAAGAAAACCCCTTCTTCGCCAAAGCCCTCGTGAACCGCTACTGGAAGCACTTCTTCAAACGCGGCCTCATCGAACCCGAGGACGACCTCCGCGACACGAATCCGCCGACGAATCCCGAACTGCTTGATGCTTTGTCAAAACACTTCCTCGACAGCAACTACGACCTCAAATCCCTCGTCCGCGTCATCGCGCAGAGCCACGCCTATCAGCTCAGCGCCATGCCGAACGAGCACAACGCCGTCGATCGCCAGGCCTACTCGCACTACTACCCGAAACGCATGCCCGCCGAGGTTCTTCTCGACAGCATTGACATGGTCACCGCATCGAAGACCGACTTCGCCGACCTGCCTGCTGGCACCCGCGCCATCTCGCTGCCCGACAACAGCTACACCCGTGCCTCGCCGTTCCTGAAGGTCTTCGGACGTCCCGACAACACCAGCGTCTGCGAATGCGAACGCGTATCCTCCGCCAGCCTCGCTCAAAGCCTGCACCTCATGAACGCTCCTGACGTGAAAGCCAAGCTCACCGCCACTAATGGTCGTGCCGACCAGCTTACCAAAGCCGAGATGCCCGAGCCCAAACGCATCCGCGAACTCTACCTCGCCGCCTACTCCCGCGAGCCCACCGCTGATGAGGTGAAGATCGCCGAAACTCACCTCCTCAAGCCCCGCAACGATGCCGCGGGCAAGCCGCTCGACTCCCAACGCGCCAAACGCAACGGTTATGAGGACCTGCTGTGGGCGCTCATGAACACCAAGGAGTTTCTCTTTAATCACTAAAACCATGCTCTCGAAATCCACACTAACCTTCGCTGCCAGCGTTCTGTTTGCCGCGTCCGCCATTGCCCAGCAGGTCACGCTGCCGCTGCCACGCATTCTCACCGTCATGCCGATGGGCGGTCAGGCCGGGCAAAATGTCGAAGTGACGATCACGGGCGAAAACATCGAGGATGTGACCGAACTGACCTTCTCCACGCCGAAGATCTCGGCCAAGCCGGTCGCAGGCGCGACGAACAAATTCACGGTGAGCATCGCGGCGGATGCGCCCGTGGGTGTTTATGACGCAAGGGTGATGTCGCGGCTCGGCGTGTCGTCGGCGCGGGTGTTTTCGGTGAACAAGCTGCCGGAAGTCGTGCGCACGAAGGCGAACAACACGCTCGAAACGGCCCTGCCGCTGCCAGTGGGCACGATTTGCAATGCCACGATGACCCAGCGGGCCGTGGACTTTTATTCCTTCCAAGGTGTGAAGGACCGGGCCGTCGCCATTGACTGCGCGGCGGTTGGAATCGAATCGCGGCTCACGCCGGTGGTCATTCTCGCGGACAGCAAGGGCGCGGACCTCAAAGTCAACCGCACTGGCGGTATCATCGACTTTACCCCGCCTGCCGATGGCAGCTACATCATCAAGGTGAGCGATCTCACCTATCAGGGCGGCGAACGGCACTTCTACCGCCTCGCTTTGCAGAATTCCCCCGCGCAGCCGCAACCCCAGACACAAACGGTCAGCGCCATGTCCTGGCCTCCGGCTGATCTCGCCGCCAACGCCGCAGCGAAGGAAACCGAGCCGAACAACAAGGACGCGCAGAAGATCACGCTGCCTTGTGACATCGCGGGTGCCTTCTATCCCGCTACGGATGTCGATACCTTCGAGTTTACGGCAAAAAAAGGCGAGACGTGGTGGGTGGAGGTCGCCAGCGAGCGTCTCGGTCTCAACACCGATCCTTTCGTGCTCGTGCAGCAGGTGAAGGACGGCAAATTCACCGACGTGGCCGAGCTTTACGACATCGCGCCGCCGATGAAGGTCACGAGCAACGGCTACTCCTACGACGGCCCGCCCTACGACGCTGGTTCGCCGGATGTGATGGGCAAGTTCGAAGCCAAAGAAGACGGAACCTATCGCCTGCAAGTGCGCGATCTCTTCGGCGGCACTCGCACCGACGCGAACAACATCTACCGGCTCATCGTTCGTCAGGCCGCGCCGGATTTTTCACTGGCCGCGTGGGCCGTTCACATGACGCTTCGCAATGGCGACCGCGCCGCGCTTTCCAAACCCATGGCGCTGCGCCAGGGCGACGCGCGCGCGTTTGAAGTCGTCGTGCAACGCCGCGATGGCTTCGATGGCGAGATCGAGATCAGCATGGAAGATCTGCCGCCAGGCGTCAGCGCCGCCGGTTTGAAGATCGGCAAAGGCAAAACTTACGGGCATCTCATCCTCACCGCTGATGAAAAAGCCCCGCGTGGCTTCTCGCTCGCCAAAATCACCGGCAAGGCTGTCATCGGCGGCAAAGAGGTGAGTCGGCCAGTGCGCGTCGCCAGCATGGAATGGCCGGTGAAGAACGCGAAGAGCGAGATCCCCGCTCCGCGCCTCATGGCCGACGTTCCCGTCTCCGTCACCGATTCCGAACAAGCCCCGCTGACCATCGAGCTCGCCGAAAACAAAGTCTTCGAGGCCAAGGCGGGCGAGACGCTGAAAATCCCGCTCAAGCTCACCTGGCGGAACGAATTCAACGGCACCTCGATCAAAGTGAAGGCCTATGGCGAAGGCTTCAGCGCCATCAAGGAGTTCGACATTCCGCTCAAAGCCGCCACGCACGAACTGGTGCTGAATCTGGCCGAATTGAAGATCGCTCCAGGCGATTACACCTTTGCGCTCCAGAGCCTCGGCATCTGCAAATACCGCTACAACCCCGCCGCCGTGCCGCTTGCCGAAGCCGAGCAAAAGAAAGCCGAGCAATTGCTCGCCGCCGCGGCTGCTGAGGCCAAAAAACTCGCTGCCACCGATGCCGAGGCCGCGAAGAAAGCCGCCGAGAAGCAAAAGCAGGCCGAAGCCGCCATGACCGCCGCCGCGACGCGAATGAAAACCGTGACGACGACTGCCAATCCGACGGACACCGTCGAAATTCTCATCTCACAGCCGATCCGCGTGAGCGTGAAAGCCGCCGCGCCCACCACCGCCAGCAAGTGATGAAAACGATTCCACTTTTCGCCGCTCTGTTGACGTCATCAGCCTTTGCTGCCGACCTCGACTTCTACAAAGACGTCTATCCGTTCCTGAAGACGAACTGCATCTCGTGTCACAACAAGACCACGACGAAGGCTGATCTGAACATGGAGACGCCGGAACTGATGATCAAAGGCGGCGAGGCGGGGCCGGCTCTGGTGCCGGGTAAAAGCGCGGAGAGCCTGGTCGTGACCGCTTCCCTGCATGCGCAGGACATGGAGATGCCGCCGCCGAACAACAAATCTGGGGCGGTGAACCTGACTCCGGCTGAGATCGCGATTTTGAAGCAATGGATCGATCAGGGCGCGAAAGCGTCCGTGCAGCAGGAGCGCGCGGTCGTGCTGAAGGCCTTCTCCGCCAGCGTGGATCCGATCTACAGCGTGGCGATGACGAAAGACGGCCGTTACGCGGCCTGCGGGCGCTCCAACCAGATTTACCTCTATGATCTGGCGACGCGGCAGTTCGTCGCGCAGATCAGCGACCCGGCGGAAAAGAACGGCGCGGCGCATCGGGCGCTGGTGCAGTCGCTTTCCTTCAGTCCCGACGGCACACGGCTGGCGAGCGGTAGCTTCCGCGAGGTGAAGATCTGGAAGCTGGAGTCTGGCAAACCTGTGGCGAGTGCCGCGAAAGCCGTCTCGGCACCTGCGAGTGCCGACTTGATCAAAAAGGTCGCCACCGCAGGCAAAGTGGTCGTTTTGACCAGCGCGATGTCCGCCGATGGCAAGCAGGTCGTCACGGGTTGTGCCGATGGCTCCGTGCGCGTTTGGGATGCGGCGACGGCGAAGCAGGTCATCGAACTGCGCGGCAGTGTGGCGGCGACGAAGAAGACAGCGGAACTCGACTGGACCATCGCGGCCCAAACGCTGGAGACGGCTTTCCAAAAGAGCGAGATCACCCGCATCGAAGCGCAGGACAAGGCGCTCGACGTGCTGCTCGGCAAGGCCAAGGAGGCCATCGTGACGATGAGCAAGGTGCTGCCTGAAAAACAAAAGGCCGTGCCGCCCACCACCGAGGCGAAAACCACCGCGCAGAAGGCTGTGGATGAACTCACTGCCAAACTCGCTGCTGCCAAAGACGCGACTGTTGAGAAGGAACTCAAAACCGCGCAGGACAAGCTCATCACCGCCAAGATGACCGAGGTGTCCGCCCTCGCCGCCGTTTCCGCCGCCGAGAGCAACGTGAAGGATGCCGAGGACGATGTGAAGCGCATCACCGACTCGAAGGCCGCGAACGCGAAAGCTGTCACCGCAGCCAATGCGGCCATCGCTGCCGCTAAAACCATGCAGGACAAGGCCGCCGCTGATCACGCCGCTTTGAAGCTGGCCTTGACCAAAACGACCGTGAAGCCCATCGCGGTGAGTTTCTCCGCTGATGCGCAGCGCGTGGCGTCGATGTTCGAGGACGGCACCCTGCGCGTCTGGGCCGCCGCCACCGGCACACCGATCGAAGAGAGCAGCGGCAGCGTCGCTGCGACCACGACCATCACTTCCGCGCCGGATGGTTCGTTCGTGGCGACGAAAGCCGTCACACAAACCGTCGGCACCACACCGCGCTGGGTTTTGGAGCGCAAGATCGACCAGAAGGGTCTCTTCGCCGACCGCGTGAACGCCGTGCGCTTCAGTCCCGATGGCAAAACACTCGCCACCGGCGGCGGCGAGCTGTCCCGCTCCGGCGACATCATCATCTTCGATGTCGCGACCGGCAAAGCCACGCAGACGTGGAAGGAAAAGCACGCCGACACAGTCCTGTGCCTCGATTTCTCGCCGGATGGCAAGCGTCTCGCCTCCGGTGCCGCCGACAAGATCGCGCGTGTCACCGACATCGCCTCCGGCAAACAGGTGAACCTCTTCGAGGGCCACACACATCACGTCATGGGCGTTGCCTTCCGCAGCGATGGCCGCGTGCTCGCCACCGCCGGCGCGGACGGTGTTGTTTCGACCTGGGACATGATCATCGGCGAGCGAAAGAAGAAGATCGAAGGCTGGACCAAGGAGGTCACGTCATTGCAATTCATCGGTGCCACAAATCAGATCGTGACGAGCGCCGGTGACAACCGCGTCCGCATCGTCACCGACGACGGGGCCGAAGTCCGCGCCATGGCCAATCTCCCCGACTACATGCAATCCGCCACCAGCGCCCCCAACGGCAGCGCCATCATCGCCGGTGGCGAAGACAGCCTGCTGCGCGTGTGGGATGCGGCAGGCAAAGAGCTGGTGGCGTTTGGCGCAAAGTAGGGATTCATGGGGTCGCGTTGTTCACATCCTCCCGAGCTGTGAGAACTTCCTTGTCCCTGCGTGCGTTTCTGCGCATCATTCAGGCATGGGAATGTTCGACACCATCCATGTCAAGAAGCCGCTGATCTGCCCTGCCTGCGGTGCGGAAGTATTCTCGATTCAAACGAAGGAATTCGACAGTTGCATGTTCCATTTCAAAATCGGCTCCGTCTTGTCCGGGTCGCCGGTGCTGATCGGCATCATCAAGGAAAGCCTGTGGTGTGATGCGTGCTACAAGGCAGGCACTAAACCGGCGGACTCTCCCGTGTATCTGATCGTCTGGCACTCCCTGCTCGCCGGTGTCGAGCAAGACTTCGCCAAGGCCGAGGTACGCCTCGCGGCCGTGGACCGTCTTGACCTCATCGCCTGGCTGGATGAAGCGCAGCGAGAAGCCGCGCGCTGGTCCCGGAACTACCACAAACTCTTCAGTGATGTCTCACGCTGGCACGAGCACCTCACGCGCCCGCCGGAACCTGAAGCCACCGGAGCGGAGGCCGAACGCCATCGCGCTTTCCGCCGCCTCTTTTCATTGCCTGATGAAATCCTCGCGGCACCCGATCCGCTTGCCGCCATTCTCGCGACGAACAAACTGGTGAGCGATGACGTGGAGGATTGAGGACTCGGCATCATCGCCGGTGGCGAAGGCAGCTTCTGCGCGTCTGGGATGGCGCGGAGAAAAGAACTCGTGGCGTTTGAAGCAAAGTGGCCTGTGCTACACCAGCTTCCATCCCATCGCCGCATTGATCTTGTCCACGATCTGACGACGGCGAATCTGTGACACTGAGCCGCGCTTGCCGGTGAGTTTCGCCTTTTCCACCAACCACAAGGCATCGCAGCGGCAGAGAGTCTCCCAGTCCAGTCCGTCGGCGCCATTGAGACGCACCTCGGTTTCCCTGGGTGGTCGGTTGGCACGCTGGGTGGTGCAGATGAGAATGTTGACCCAATCGGCTCTGGCAACGCGGTCGGGATGCGAGACGATCACCGCCGGATGCGGGCCTGCGCCGTCGAAGTCATAGGTGTAGATGTCCCACGGCTTCATACGTCATCGGGGCGCGGAATGCGTTGCTTGCGGGCGAGCTTGGTTTCTTCGCGGTTGGATTCACTCGTGTAGAGATGCTTGAGGGAGCCAGGCGGGTAGATTTCGCCCTCGCTCTCCTGGAGCTTGCGGAGGGCGGCACGGACGACCTCGCTGGCGTTGTTGTAACGCCCCGTGGTGATGAGCTGCTTGATGAAGCCTTCAAAGTGGGTGGTGAGCGCGACATTCATGCGGCCAACTATTAGCAATAGATGTCCAGAGTCAACTTTGCCTTCGTTCACGATTCGTGAATTCGGAATCGTGCCGTGGCCCTCCTCTCTTGACGATAAACACAAGCATCGCCGAGCGTAGGTTTAGCACATGTCCTCCATCATTCAGCCCCCTTCTATCGTTCGTTGCGCCGGTCCTTTGTCGCGCCGGAGCTTCATGCAGTTCGGTTTGACCGGCATGGCGACGCTGAGCTGGCCCAGCCTGCTCAAACTGCGCGCGGCGAACGCGGCCCTGCCGAAGAGCGAGCGGAAATCCATCATCATGGTGTGGCTGCCGGGCGGACAATCGCACATCGACACCTACGATCCGAAGCCGGACGCCAGCAGCGAGTATCGCGGGCCCTTCAAGACGATCAGCACCAAGGTGCCGGGCACGCATTTCACCGAGTTGCTGCCGATGAGCGCGAAGATCGCGGACAAGTTCACGGTGCTGCGCTCCATGAATCAGACAGCGGGCGGACATCCGGCAGGCACGATGCAGATGTTCTCCGGCGACAAGGACACCCGGGACAAACCCAAACCGCGCCTGCCCGACTGGATGTCCGTGGCGCATTACCTGCGCGCGAAAGAAGGCGGACGCACCAACCCGCTGCCGAACTACATCGGCGTGCCCGCTGCGTCGGGTGAATACTCCAGCCCCGCGTATCTCGGCGATGCTTACGCGCCCTTCGCGGTGAGTGATGACCCCAATCGCCCGAACTTCCAGGTGCCGAACATCGGTCTGGAAGATGAATCAGAAAATCGCCGCCTCAGCGACCGCATCGTGCTGCGCAAGAGCCTCGACAAAATGGAGCGTGCGTTTGACCGTGAAGGAGAACTCGGCGCGCTCGATGAATTTGAAGCCCAGGCCGCCACGCTGCTCACAAATCCGCAGACACGCGATGCTTTTGACCTCAGCAAGGAAGATCCGGCGACGCGTGACCGCTACGGCCGCAATCGCTGGGGCCAGCAGTTGCTCCTCGCTCGTCGTCTTGTCGAATCGGGGGTGGAAATCGTCACCAGCAGCCTCAGCGGACCGCTCTGCGGCCGCGTGAACAACTGGGACGACCACGCGGTGAACCAGCATCAGTTTGAAGCGCTGCGTTTCCGCATGCCGACCTATGACCGCTGCGTGTCCGCGCTCATTGAGGACATCTATGCGCGCGGACTCGACAAAAAAGTGCTCGTCGTCGTCACGGGCGAGTTTGGCCGCACGCCGAAG
>DNXB01000621.1:0-12551 GCA_003506995.1 Verrucomicrobiales bacterium | reverse complement strand
TCTGGGCCGGTGGCGGCATCCAGACTGGCGGCGTCATCGGCGCCAGCGACAAGCGCGGCGAAGACGTGGTCGAGCGCCCGTGCAACGCTGCGGACTTCCTCGCGACGATCTACCACCACCTCGGCATCGACTACGGCAAGGTCACGCTCAACGATTTGAACGGTCGTCCAGTCCACATCGTGGAGAACGGCCGCGCCATTCCCGAGCTGATTGCATGATGAAAGGCGGTGCGCGGGAGCGTTGAAGCGGATCGCATGAATCACCCGCTCGTTTCCTATCCGCAGCTCCCCGACACACCGACTTCTCATCTGCCCTTCAGCCCGTGCGTGGTGGTCGGCGATCTGATCTTCGTCTCCGGCCAGGCCTCCGTCGATCAGCAGGGCAATATCGTCAGCGACACGTTTGAAGGAGAGTTCCGCCGCAGCATCGAAAACGTGCGCAAGGTGCTCGAAGCCGCCGGTAGCGACCTCGCGCATGTGGTGCAGACACGAAACTATGTCCGCGACGAGGCGGACCTGCCGCTCTACAACAAGCTCTACCGCGAATACTTCCCGCAGCCCTCGCCTGCGCGCACCACCATCACCAACTGCCTGCCGCCATCGCTCAAATACGAGGTCGAGGCCGTCGCCGTGCGCCGGTCATCAACGTGACACTCCATGCCCCTTCCATGAAATCACTCCTATTCCTTCTTTTCGCCGCTGTCGCGCACGCGCAGGTCATCGACGGCACGTTTCCCGTCGTCTCGAATCTCAAGGCCGGCGCGGCGAAGGTGGACATCACACCGGCGGAGGTGAAGAACATCACCGTGGCCGGTCACACTCGCGTCGTGAATGGCGTGCGCGATGCCTTGCGCGCTGGCGTGCTCGTTTTGGACGATGGTGAGACGAAGGCAGCCATCGTGACGATGGATGTCATCGGCGCGTGGGACGACATGGTGGCGCTGGCGCGTGCGGCCATCGAAAAGGAAACCGGCGTGCCCGCGGCGAACATCATGATCTGCGCCTCGCACAATCACTCTGGCCCCGGTTGGGTGGAAAACATGCGCTGGGCCTCCGAGGTGATCAAAAAGCTCGCCGCCGCCGCCAAAGAAGCCGTCGCCAACATGCGCCCGGCCAGCATCGGCCTCGCGGAGGATCGCATCAGCTTCAGCATCAACCGCCGCAAGACCATCGATGGTCGCGCCGTCGTCAGTTTGAACCCCGATGGGCCGAACGACCCGCGTGTGAAGGTGCTGCGCTTCGATGACGGCCAGTCGCTCACGCCTTTGGCCATCCTCATGCATGCCGTCTGCCATCCCTGCTTCTTCACCTGGGGCGACAAAGGCTCGCAGCCGCATCCCAAAGGTTTTCCCATGATGACCTCCGACTTCCCCGGCGAGGCGCAGACCTTTGTCGAGTCCATCTACAGCGGCAAAACAGCCTCCATGTTCATCCAGGGCTGCGCGGGCGACATCCGCCCGAATTTGCCCGGCTATCCGTATCGCTGCGCCGATGAGGCGGACATCCAGTGGGCTGGCCGAGATCTCGGCGGAGCCGTCGTCCGTGCTGCGGCCTTCAGCCTCACACGCGAGCAACTCACGAAACGCGCCACCTACTACCCCATCCGCGTCGCGAGCGAGGTGATCGAGCTTCCCGGCAAAGAGCAACCCATCCGCGCCGAGCTGATGGCGATGAAAATCGGCCCCTACCTGCTCCTCACCATGCCCGGCGAGCCGATGGTCGAATACGGCTTCAAACTCGAGCAGGCCATCGCCGACCGTGCCACGCCGCTCATCGTCGGCTACGCCAACGGCAACATCGGCTACATCGCCACCGCCGAGGCGCACAAGGTCGGCGGCTACGAGCCCAACCTCTCCAAACTCAAGCCCGAAGCCGAGCCCGTGATCCTCAAAAAACTCGGCGAACTCGCCGACCGCGTCGTCGGCGATGTCTTCGCCTCGTTCTCCAAGCATCCCAAGGACATGCAGAAGCGCGAGGCGGAGGAGAAGTCGCGCCTTGAACAAAAACCATCCAAACCATGATCAATTCCGACGACCAATCCCGCCGCGCCTACTGGGCTGAACAGATGGAGGCAGGCTATGCCATCGTGCAGAAGCTCATCGCGTTTCCGGTCAACGAATGCGGCGAGTGCTTCGCCTCCATTCCTGACGCTGCTGCCGCGGCGAATGTGGAGATGCTATTCTCCACCAGCAAGATCGCGGGCGATCTGGACCGCGTTTATTTCCTGCGGGAGAGTTTGGCGCGTGATGTCATCACCATCGGCCGCGAGATGAACGAGCGCGGCTGGATTCTGAAGATCGAGGACGGCTTCCGCTCGCTCGACATGCAGCGCCAGCTCGTGCGCAAGCCGTCCGTTTTCGATACGGTGTTGAAAAAATGCATCTGGGAGCTTGGCGGCCAGATTCCAACGCCGGATTTCATGTTCCGCCGCGCCATCGTGCTTACGGCCAACATGCCGAAGATCGGCGCGCACATGTCCGGTTCCGCCATCGACATCTCGGTCTTTCGTCGTGACGACGGCACCGAGGTCTGGCGCGGATATCCCTATCTCGAAATGAGCGAGCACACGCCGATGCGCTCGCCCTTCGTCGCGCCCGAGCACGTCGCCACTCGGCTGGAAATCTGCTCGATGATGGAGAAACACGGCTTCATCCATTTCCCGTTCGAGTTCTGGCACTTCGACAAGGACGACGCCGGCATGCACATCCTCACCGGCAATTCCGCTCCTTGCCGCTTCGGTCCCGTGAACTGGAATCCGCAGACCAACGAGGTCACGCCGGTGGAAGATCCTCTCGCGCTGCTCAATCCGCTGCCTGTCATCGAGCGAGAGATCGCGGCGGCATTGGAGCGGGCGAGGAATTGAGATTGAAGAGACAAGCACGTCACGCCCCGCCAGTCGTCAACTCATCGAGATGCCGCTGCCGATACGCGGCAGGTGTCAGACCCGTGTGGGCACGGAAGGCGCGGGTGAAGGCGCTTTGGTCGTAGAAGCCGCACTCAAGGGCGATGGCGCCCGCGGTGTGATCCGTGGCGATGAGATCCTGGCAGGCGGCATGAATGCGCTGGTGGATGAGATAGCGCATCGGCGGCTCGCCGAGCAGCTTGTGAAAGAGGCGAGTGAACTGCCGCTCCGACAGATGCGTGAGCGCGGCGAGTTGTTTTGTCTCGATGTTCTCGCGAAAGCGTGTGTGCAAATGGCGCAACGCCGGTTCCAACTGCTGGAAGGGCTGCGCCACGCCGCCGACTTCGTGCATGTCGTAGAGAACAAGGGCGACACCGCAGATGTGGCCGCGCGCATCCCGCAGCGGTGAGACGGAGACGACATACCAGTTCAGCGGGCCGCTGATGTCCGGCACCATTTGCGAGTAATAGGTGCGCGTCTTGCCCGTGTGCATCACGCGCCGGTCCTCATCCACGAAACTGGCGGCCAGCTCGCGCGGAAAGAAGTCACGGTCCATCTTGCCGAGCATCTGCCACTCATGCTCCAGGTTGAAAATCTTCAGCGTGCGGGCGTTGGCGCAGACGAAGCGGCTCTCCTTGTCCTTGGCCAGGAAGGCGATCATCGGCAGCGTGGCGAAGAGCGCGGAGAGCTGGAGTCCGCCGCCCATGCGTTTGAGGAATGCCTGCTGAAACTGCTGCGCCCGGTATTGTTCGTTCATGGCCGGAAAATACCAAAGGTTGACGTTTCAGGCCAATGCTTTGAGCCATCTGGCGGCGTTATACTGATCCGATGAAACAAACCGTCGCCATCTTTGGAGCCAGCGGAAAACTCGGACGCCACGCGCTGGCGGTACTGGCCCGGCGCGGGTTTGCGGTGCGGGCGCTGGTGCATCGTACACCGGTGGCGGGCGAGAACATCACCTCGGTGACCGGCAGCATCACGGATGCGAAGGCGGTGGACGAAACGGTGCGTGGCGCGGACATCGTGGTGCAGCTCGCAACGACGAAAGAAGACGCGGACACGTTCTTTGACGTGAGTGTGCGCGGCACTTTCAACATCCTCGAAGCCTGCCGTCGCCAGGGTGTGAAGCAGTTCATTCTCTTTGGCGGAGATGCGGCGCAGGGCATTTGGTTTTATCCGCAGCCGATCCCCATTGACGAAAATCATCCGCTCACGGCCTATCCGGGCTACTACGCCTTCTCCAAGGTCATGGAAGAGACGATGGCCGCGCAATACGCGATTCAATACGGCGTGCCGGTCACGGTGCTGCGTTCTTCGTGGGTGTTTGAGAACGACGACTTGCTGAATCACTTCTCGCTGCTGCGGAATGTGAACCCCGCCGAGCCGGGCCACGGCTTTGGCGAAGTGAGCGATGACATTCTCGCGCTCGTGCGGGCCAAACAGGAACGCATCCCGATCCTGACGGACGCGAGCGGTGCGCCGCTGCGTCGGCACATCGTGCATGTCGATGACGTGATGCAGGCCTTTGATCGCATGCTCGACAATCCGTCCGCATTCGGCCAGACCTTCAACATCGCCGGGCCGTCGGCTTTCGATTACCGCGTCGCAGCGGACTATCTGTCGAAGCAGCTCGGCGTGCCGACGATCGAGATTCCCAACCCGAAGTATCATCCGTTCGAGATCAACATCACCCGAGCCCGCACGGTGCTCGGTTACGCCCCGGAGAATGATTTTTTCCGCATGGCCGACCGTGCCATCGCAGAAAGAACATCAACAACATGAGAACCTTCCATCACATCGGCCTGCCGACGGACGAGAGTCATCCCGGCGAGTATTTCGTCGAAGACACCAAGGTGTGGGTCACCGATCCGCGCAAGCATCCCTACAAGGTCGAGTATCTGCGCTTTGAAGCAGACAGCCCGGTCACGGGTCCGGTGCGTGACCTGCCTCACGTCGCGTATCGCGTGGACGACATCCAGGCGGAACTGCTTGGCGAGCAGGTGCTCATCGAGCCCTTCGAACCATCGCCGAACTTCACCGTGGCCTTCATCCTCAAGGACGGCGCGGTGATTGAGTTCATGAAGTTTGAAAAGGACAGCGATCTACCGTGGAAATAAAATCATGAACATCCAAGACAAGGTCATTCTGGTCACCGGCGGCACGTCGGGCATTGGCGAGGCATGCAGCCGGCATTTTGCCTCGCTCGGCGCGCGCGTGGTCATCGCATCGAATCAACAGGAGCCCGGAACTGCTCTCGAAAAGGAGCTGCGCGATGCCGGGCACGACGTTCGCTTCGTTTTCGCCGATGTGTCGCGAGAAGACAGCGTGAAGGCGATGGTGAAGAGCGCGCTCGACCACTACGGCCGCATCGACGGCGTGCATTGCAACGCGGGCGTCTGGGGCAAGGGGAAGGTCACGGAGTTCGATGACGCGGCGTGGGACAAGCTCATGGGCGTGAATGTGAAGAGCGTGTTCTGGACCGCAAAGCACGCCATCCCGGTGATGGAGCAGCAGGGCCAGGGCGTGTTCCTCATCACGACCTCCGTGGCGGCATTCATCGGTTTCCCGGCGCACGCACTCTACTGCGCGTCGAAAGGCGCTCTGGAATCACTCATCCGCTGTCTCGCCGTGGATCACGCGGGCAAGGTGCGCGTTGTCGGCATTTGTCCCGGCACCATCGACACGCCGATGCTCGCGGCGAGCTGCGAGGGCTGGGACAAACCCGTCGCCGAACTCTACGCCGATGTCGCGCGCCGCATCCCGGTGCGCCGCCTTGGACAGCCCATCGACATCGCGCAGACCGCCGCCTTCCTGCTCAGCGATGACGCAGGCTACATCAATGCCACATCCATCGTGCTCGATGGCGGCACCATGGCGCTGCCGCCGTGGTGAAGTGAATCGTGAAGGCCCCTGACAACAACCCACCCACTCCACTCATGAAAAAAGTGAAACACGGCATCCTCGGTCTCGGCTGGTTCGGCGAGAAGCATTGCGAAGCGCTCGCGGCGATTCCCAATGCGGAAATTCACGCGGTCTGCACCCGCAACTCCGAACGTCTGGCCGAGGTGGCGAAGAAGTTTGGCGTCAAGAAAACCTTCACCGACTACCACACGATGCTGGCTGACCCCGAACTGGAATCCGTGAGCATCACCACGATGTGGGATCAGCACGCCGCGCCCGCCGTGGCCGCGCTTCAGGCAGGGAAACACGTCTTTTTGGAAAAGCCGATGGCCTCGACCGTCGCCGACTGTGACGTGATCGTCGATGCGGCAAACACGGCAAGGGGCTTCCTCATGGTCGGCCACATCTGCCGCTTCAATCCACGCTATGCCGCCGCCAAACAGGAGATCGAGGCGGGGAAGATCGGCAAGATCATCTCCATGTATGCGCGGCGGAATCTNNGTGCATGACACCGACTTGATGTTCTGGTTCAGCGGCTCACGCGCCGTGTCAGCGTACGCGCAGACGGTGCAGTTCCGCCAGCACGCCAATCCCGACCTCGGTCACGTCATGTATCGCTTGGAGAGCGGCGCGTCGTGCATTTTGGAGTCCGTGTGGTGCCTGCCGGACACCACGCCGTTTCAAATCGACGAGCGTCTCGAAATTGTCGGCACGGAGGGCTCCATCTCCATCCACGACACGCATCCCAACCTCATGATCGTGGACAGCAAGGGCACCCGTTGCCCGGACACGACCTACTGGCCCACGATCCACGGCCAACTGCGCGGAGCCTTGCGCGATGAACTCGCCTATTTCGTGAACTGCGTCGCCACGGGTGAGAAGCCCACCGTCATCACGCCCGAGGAATCGCGCGAGGCCGTGCGCGCCTGCCTCGCCGCCGAGGAATCCGCCCGCACGGGCCAGGTGGTGAAAATTTGAAAACTAAACGCCCATGAAACTGAATCACCGCCTCTCTTCCGCTCGGACGTTCACGATTGCCGTTTGCAGTCTCTTCTTGTCCTTCTTGGCGCCTCATGCCGCCGAACCGGCCAAGGGTGAGGCGAAACGAGCGGACCTCGGTGGTGGCGTGATGCTGGAGGTCATCTTCATCCCGCCGGGCGAATTCATGATGGGCAGCACCCCGGAGGAGAAGCAGTGGGCCACCGGCATCGAAGGCGGTGCGCAGCCGGGGACGACACGCGAGTCGTTCGAGGGTGAGCAGCCGCGATTGACGCGCGTGAAGAACGGCTTCTGGATGGGCCGCACGGAGGTGAGCGTCGGGCAGTTCCGGCGATTTGTGGAAGAGTCCGGTTTTGTGACCGATGCCGAGAAACCCGGCGGAGAGACACAGGTGTTCGATCCCGAATGGAACGGCTATCACCTGACGACCAAGGTGGTGCATCCGTGGAAGTCCATGAAGGGCAAGAGCTGGCGCGATCCGAACTGGGGGTTTCCGAACAAGGACGTCTATCCAGTCGTGAGCGTGAGCTACAACGACATGAAGGCGTTTTGCCAATGGCTGACACAACAGGAACGCAAGGCGGGCCGGCTAACGGAGGGTTTGGAATATCGGCTGCCCACGGAGGCCGAGTGGGAGTATGGCTGCCGCGGCGGCAGCAAGGAGAGCCGCTATTTCTGGTGGGGGAATGAGATCGAGGACGGCGAAGGCAGGCTGAACATCTCCAGCATGGATGTCCTGCCCGGACGCACGAAAGCATGGCCGCTCGCCAAGGTGCCGTGGAGCGACGGCTTTTCATTTGTCTCTCCCGTGGACCACTACGGCGAAAAGGGCCGGAACGGTTTCGGCCTGGCCGACATGTGCGGTGGCGTGTGGGAGTTTGTCATCGATCACTTCGATCCGAAGGGCGGGCATGAGGAGGTCTATTATGAGAACGCTGAACAACTCAGCGTAACGCGACCTGTCTGCCGGGGTGGTAATTACTTTGATGTTCCGGGAAATGCGCGCTGTGCCGTCCGGTTGGGAATTCGGGATGTGACCTATTCGGACTCACGCGACGGATTTCGCATCTGCCTGGGCCGGCCTGTAGTTGGGAAGTAGCCTGCATTTCTGGACACATCTTATTATGAAGACTCTGCTCCGCCTCATCCTGTCGCTGACTCTCATCGCCGGAGCAGAAGCCGCCGACTGGCAAACCGCGCGCGTGCCTGATAAATTCGACTTCACCGGCACCGCCTGGCTGCGCGCGTGGGTGAAGGTGCATGACAGCTTCTTCCTCAAGCACGAGCGCAACTTGTTTGAAGAATCCGTCGGCGTGAACATCCGCGATCTCACGGGCGCGCATGAAGTGTGGGTGAACGGGAAGAAGATAGGCACTGGTGGCGCATTCCCGCCAGCCTACCAGAGCGCGGGCAGCACGTTGTTTCGTCACAAGGTTCCCGTCGGCACGCTGCGCAAAGGTGAGTGGAACGAGGTCGCCATTCGCATGCATGTGCCGTCCGGCCCGGGCGGATTCCTCGGCGATGCGCCCTTCATCATGAACTACGAGCAGGAGTGCATTTTCGAGGGCGAGTGGGAGTTCCGCGCTGGTGACGATTACAAGCCGGGCGGTGCGCTCACGCAAAAACCCGCGCGCGCCGCGTTCGACAGTTTTCACGAGTCGCAGCGTGTGCTCGGTCGCACCGAGCAGGTGCATGGACCGAGCCTGCCACCGAAGGAGTCTGCCGCAAAGATGAACGCCTTCGATGGTCTCAAGACTGAGCTTGTCTTGAGCGACCCGCAGATCGCGCAGCCGTTTCATTTCAGCTTCGACGAGCGCGGGCGCATCTGGGTGGCGCAGACGCGGCAGTATCCGTATCCGGCGGGCCTGACGATGCTGAGCCGCGACAAATATTACCGCGCGGTCTATGACAAGGTGCCCGCCGCGCCACCAAATCATGTTCGCGGCGCGGACATCATCTCGGTGCACGAGGACACGGATGGCGACGGCGTTTACGACAAGCACAAGGTCTTCGTGGACGGACTGAACATGGCCAATGCCGCGGTGCGCGGTCACGGCGGTGTGTGGGTGATGCATGTGCCGTATCTTCTTTTCTATCCAGACAAAGACGGCGACGACGTTCCCGACGGACCGCCGGTGACGCATCTCTCCGGCTTCGGATTTGAAGACACGCACGCGCAGGCGAACGGCCTCGTGTGGGGCCCGGACGGCTGGCTCTACGGCTGCCAGGGCAGCGGCACGTCCTGCCGTGTGCGCAGGCCCGGACTCGATGCGCCTGACTCGCCGGGAGCGCACTTCGAAGGCTGCATGGTCTGGCGCTATCACCCGGAGACGCGCGCATTTGAAATCTTCGCCGAAGGCGGGGGCAACACGTTTGGCGTCGAGTTCGACGCGCAGGGCCGTGTGTACTCCGGCCACAATGGCGGCAACACGCGCGGCTGGCATTACATACAGGGCGGCTTTTATCTCATGCAGGGCGTCACGCCAGGCAAATTCGGCCCGCCGCGCAATCCGTATGCGTTCGGCGATCTGCCGATGATGGCAACGACCGATCCCGTCGTGCGCTTCACGCACTTTGGCGCGTTCGCCGATGGCAGCGCGATGCCGCCGAAGCTCGCAGGCATGCTTTTCTCCATTGATCCGCTGCACAATGAGGTCATTGCCAGCCGGCGGATGCCGCGCGGCTCGACGTTTGACACGAAGGATCACGGCGTGGTGGTGAAGAGCAGCGATGCCGCGTTCCGCCCCGTCTATATCGCCAACGCGCCCGACGGCTCGATCTACGTCTCGGACATGTACGAGTTCTACATCGCGCACGGCCAGCACTATCAGAACCAGATCGATCCGACGACGGGCCGCATCTACCGCATCGCGGGCAAGGACGCGAAGCTTGAGACGGACATCAATCTCGCGGCGAAGAGCACGGAACAACTCATCGCGCTGCTCGGCCATCCCAACAAATGGCATCGCCACACCGCCGCGCGTTTGCTAGGCGAGCGCAAGGATCCGAAGGCCGCCCCCGCGTTGAAGGAAGTCATTGCGAAAGACACCGGCCTCGGCGCGTTCAATGCTCTGTGGGCGCTGCATCAATCCAGCGGACTCGACGATGCCACGGCGGTGCTCGCGCTGAAACATGTGAATCCATCCGTGCGCTCGTGGGCCGCGCGCCTGCTCGGAGATGAATACGGCATCAACCGCAATCTCGGCCTGCCGCCCGCGCGGAAGGAAGCGCAATTGCTGCCTACCAATGTGTTCGACACGCTCGTCGCGCAGGCCGCGGCGGAGAAGGATGCGGAGGTGCGCTCGCAGTTCGCCTGCACCGCTCGCCGTCTCGCCGATGTGCAGGCGTTTCCGCTCGTCGCTGCCGTGATGGGACATGACGAGGATGTGAACGATCCCTACATCCCGCTGCTCTGCTGGTGGGTGTTCGAGGCGCACATCCCATCTGCCACAAGCGAGGTGATGGAGTTTTTCAAAGCTCGCACGCTGTGGGACGAGCCACTGGTGATGCAACAGGTGCTGCCGCGTGTCGTGCGCCGTTTCGCCGTAGATGGGAAGCGGCAGGAACTGCTGCTTGTCGCGCAACTGCTGAAGCTAGCGCCCGGCAAGGAGCAGGCGACACAGTTGCTGAAGGGATTTGAAGAGGCGTTTCGCGGACGTGCCATGACCGGCTTGCCAGAGGAATTGATCACCGCGATGGCATCGTCCGGCGGAGCTTCGCTCGCGATTCGACTGCGGCAAGGTGATGCCTCCGCAGTGAGGGAAGCGCTCGCCATCGTGGCCGATGCGAAGGCGAAACCCGAAGACCGCCTGCTCTACGCCCGCAGCTTCGGCGAAGTGCGCAGCGCCGATGCCGTGCCCGTGCTGCTGAAGGCCGCCACGACTGATCGCAGTGTCGAACTGCGCAAGGCCGCGTTTGCCTCGCTCGGTGCGTATGACCAGGACAGCATCGCCGCCGGCACGCTGGAGGCTTTGCCGAAACTGCCCGAAGAAGCGCGTGCGGCCGCATTAACCCTGCTCTCCAGCCGTGTAAGATGGACGCAAGCGCTCATGGCGGAATTGCAGTCGGGGAAGTTGAGCCTCTCGCTTGTGCCGGGCGACATCGCGGATCACCTGCGCATGAATCGAGACAAGGCGATCAGCGATGCTGCGGCGAAACTTTTTCCGAAGGCGACGACCACTGGCTACGACTTCAAGAAGAAGCTCGCGGAGGTCGAGACGGCTTTGACGCGCGGCGCTGGCAATCCATATCAAGGCGAGACCACCTTCATGCAGCGCTGCGCGAGCTGTCACAAACTCTTCTTCAAAGGCGGCAACATCGGCCCCGAACTCACCACCTACCAGCGCGACAATCTCGGAACCATGCTCATCAGCATCGTGAATCCCAACGCCGAAATTCGCGAAGGCTTCCAGTTCATCACCGTGGAGACGAAAGACGGCCGCAGCATCGGCGGCTTCCAGGTGGATCGCGACAACCAAGTGACCGTGTTGCGCGGGCTCGACGGCCAGGACGTGACCCTCGGCGCGCAGGACATCAAGACCGTGCAGCCCATGGGCCGCAGCCTCATGCCCGAGGGCATGCTCGAAGGCCTGAGCGAGCAGCAGCTCCGCGATTTCTTCGCCTACCTGCGCATCTCGCATCCGATCACCAAGTAAAATCCACATCACCATGAACCCACCACTCGACCGCCGCACGTTCGTCACCCGCTCCGCCGCCACGCTTGCTGCGTCGATGGCCGGAGTTCCGATCATCGGACGTGCCCAATCAGCGCCGTTGAAACTCGGCATCATTTCCGCTGCAACGTATGCGCCCACTTACAACAACCCTGCCGCTGCTCGCATGCCCGGCTCGCATCACGGCACCGCTTTTTCCACGACGTTCAACGGTTGGGATGAGGAGAAGGCGAAGCAACTCAAAGGCACCTTTGTCAAATCTGGCCGCAGACTCGAAGGCGCACGCGTGGTGAAGATTTGGGACACGGACAAAGCCGCCGCACGCGCATTGGCGGATGTCTGCGGCATCGAGACCGTGACCGACACGCCGGAGCAGTGCTGCGACGGCGTCGATGCCGTGCTCATCGTCGATGACGGCAGCGGCGCGCAGTGGAAATATGCGGAACACGCTCTGCGCAAAGGCGTGCCCACCTTCTGCGACAAACCGCTGGCCATGACCGCGCGCGAGGCCGCCGCCGTAGCGAAGCTCGCACGCGAGACGAAGACGCGCTTCATGTCCGCCAGCAGCCTGCGTTTTGTGCCCGACATCATCAAGCTGCGCAACGAACTGCCGCAACTCGGCGAGGTGCATCTGGCGAGCGTCATTTGCGGCAACGAACTCGTCTATTACGGCATCCACGCGCTCTCGATGGCCTACGCCGTGCTCGGCAAAGGAGCCGTGAGCGCCATCAATGTCGGCAAGCCCGGCGCGAACATCGCACGACTGCGCTTCGGCGAGAAGCGCGATGTCGTGCTTATGGTCGCCGAGAAGGAAGTGATGCGCGGCGGTTACCAGATCAATCTCTACGGCGAGAAGGGCTGGCGCACGGTCACGCCCGACTTGACGAATCTTTACGCCTACCTGCTGGAGGCCTTCCTCGATCTCGTCATCACCGGCAAGGAGAGCGTGCCCATCGAGGAGGAAGTCGAGGTCATCGCAGCGCTAGAAGCCGCCAAACGTTCCCTCGAACTCGGACGCGAGGTGAAGCTCAGCGAGGTGCTCGCGGGCCTCTGATGATTTGATCCAGACAAACAACC
>DNXB01000624.1 GCA_003506995.1 Verrucomicrobiales bacterium | reverse complement strand
GACAACCTGGAGCACAGCCAGTGGCTGTCCATGATGTACCCCCGCATCGGGCTCCTGCGGGACCTATTGGCCGATACGGGAAGCATCTGGATAGCGGTAGACGACAACGAGGCGCACTACCTCAAGGTGCTCCTGGACGAGGTATTCGGCCGAAAGAACTTCGTCGCCAACGTGGTGTGGGAGAAGTCGGACAGCCCAAAAATGGACTCCCAGTACTTCTCATCGCGGCACGACCATGTGCTGGTGTACGCCAAAAACCTGCCCAAGTTCACCCTTAAGCGCGTTCAACAAGAGACTCAGGAGCACTACAACCGAACAGACGAGGCCGGCCGGCGGTACTACACCAAGCCTCTGCGGGCAATGGGCAGTGGCGAAGACACTCGCGAAGCTCGTCCCAGCATGTTCTTCCCGCTGATTGCACCGGACGGGTCCTCTGTGCTCCCCATGAAGCCCGACGGCACAGAAGGGCGCTGGAGGTGGGGCCCAGACAAAGTGGCCGCTGAGGGTGACCGAATCGACTGGGTCAACGGCAGAAATGGGTGGGCGGCGTACTACCGCATATACGAAGACACCTCGAGCGGACGGCCGCCTGAGACCATCTGGCCGCATGCCATTGCGGGCAGCAACAGAACGTCGAAAGCCGAGGTCAAGGCGATTTTTGGCTCTGAGACGACGTTCACCACCCCGAAGCCTGAGAGCCTGGTGAAGCTGATACTGGACGTCGCAACGGAGCCCGGTGACTTGGTCCTCGACTCGTTCCTGGGCTCAGGCACGACGTCTGCAGTTGCCCACAAGATGGCGCGACGCTACATCGGCATCGAGATGGGTGGCCATGCCCAGACTCACTGTGTGCCTCGGCTGCTCAAGGTCATCGAAGGAGAGCAGGGCGGTATCAGCTCCAGCGTGAGCTGGAACGGAGGCGGTGGCTTCTCGTTCTACACCTTGGGCCCTGCGGCCTTCGACGAGATGGGCCGCATACGCCCTGACGTCAACTTCGAGACCCTGGCGGCCTACATCTGGCACCTGGAATCAGGCACGCCAAAAAAAGAAGTTTTCGGCACTCCGTTGCTGGGCATGCTGGACGACACCGCCTACTTTCTGCTCTACAACGGCATCCTGGGCGATAAGAGCACGAACGGCGGCAATGTGCTGACACGCGGCATCCTGGCGAAGCTGCCGAAATACGACGGTCCGAAGGTGATCTACTGCGCAGGCTGCCTGCTTGGCAAGGAGCGCCAAAATGCGGAGCGTATCGTGATCCGCCAAACCCCTTACGAGATCAAAATCTCATGATCCAGCTCAAGGACTATCAAGACCGCGTGCTGGGAAGTCTGCGGACCTTCCTGAAACGCAGCGCACAAACGGGACATCCCAGCGATGCCTTCCGCGAAGTGACAGAGCAGGTCTATGGCGAACCTTTGACCTACATCCATGCCACGGCGGCGGGTCTGCCAGCAGACATGCCGTATGTCTGCCTGCGGGTGCCGACAGGCGGCGGCAAGACGCTCCTGGCCTGCCATGCAGTGGGCATCGCTCAAACCGAACTCCTGCGTGCGGAGCGCAGCGTGGTGCTGTGGCTGGTGCCGAGCAACACGATCCTGGAACAGACCGCCGATGCGCTGCGGGACGTGCGGCATCCCTATCGTCGGGCTTTGGAACTGGAATGCGCCGGGCCGGTGGAGGTGCTGCGTATTGATGAGGCGCTGAATTTGACCCGCGCACGCGTGGACGGTGCCACGGTGGTAATCGTGGCGACGATGCAGAGCTTCCGCGTGGAGGACACGACGGGCCGCAAGGTGTATGCGCGCAGCAGCCCGTTTCAGGAGCACTTCCTCAATCTGCCGCCGGAGGAATGTGCGCGTCTTTTTCAGGGTAAAGATAACAAACCAGAGTTGAGTCTGGTGAACATGCTGCGTCTGCGCCGACCAGTGGTCATTGTGGATGAAGCGCACAATGCGCGCACGGACCTGAGCTTTGCCACGCTGGGGAATCTGCTACCCGCGTGCATCATCGAGTTCACCGCCACGCCGGCGACGAAGAAGCAGCCATCGAATGTGCTGCATCGCGTCTCGGCTGCGGAACTGAAAGCAGCCGACATGGTGAAGCTGCCGCTACGAGTGATCACGCGCCATTCGAGCCAGAGGGATGCACTGCTGAATGAAGCGCTGACTTTGCGCAGTGATCTGGAGAAGCTGGCGGTGCTGGAAAGCCAGATGAGCGGTGAGCACTTGCGGCCCATCCTGCTGATCCAGGCGCAACGCGTGGATGACTGCAAAGACCTGAAGGCACGGCTGGTGAGTGAGTTCGGCGTGAGTGAGGCGGAGATCAAAATCTCCGTGGGCAGTCTGGATGAACTCAAGGAGGTGAAGGACATCAACGCCGCCAACTGCCCGGTGCGGATCATCATCACCGTGGAGAAGCTGCGGGAGGGCTGGGACTGCCCCTTTGCCTATGTGCTGTGCAGTTTGAAGGAGACACGCAGCGCCACGGCCATCGAACAGATCGTGGGCCGCATCCTGCGCCTGCCGGGAGCGAAACCGAAGCAGCACCCGGACCTGAACTGCGCGTATGCTTTCTCCGTGTCGGACTCGATGCCGGAAGTGCTGAACGAGCTGCGCCAGGCGCTGGAGAGCAATGGCTTCACCACCGCCGAGGCGGAGCGCATCGTGATTCCCGGTGGTCAGAGCACGCTGAGTCTCGGCGTGCAGCCGCAAACGGTGACGGTGGACCCGAAGACGGAGCTGGATGCCGAAGTGGCCCAGGTGCAGACCGAGGCGCTGGCTGGCAAAGTGAAGATCGACGTGGTGAAGGGCGAGATCACCGTCTTTGTGCCGCTGACGAAAGAGGAATCCGACATGGCCGAAAGCGTGGCGAAGACGCCCGAGGCCAAGACGAAGATCCGCCAAGCCGTGCAGAAGGTGATCGACGCTGAGAAGGCCATGGGCGGCACGGGAGTAGCGCGGGTGGCGAGTGGATACGAGCAGCAGCTCGATTTCATCGTGCCGCTGCTGTGCGTGAACGAAGACGGCGAGCTGTTTGAGTTTGAGAGCACTTTCCTGCTCGAACATCCGTGGAAGCTCAGCGCCAAGGACGCCACGCTGCCCGTCCATTACAACCCACTCAAACGTCCCACCGGCAAGCTGGGCGTGATCGACATCAACGCGAAGGGCAAGGTCGAAGGCGAGGAAGTGGTGCGCGAAGAGGCGGAGGATTTCATCGGCACACTGCATCAGCAAACGCTGCAACTCGGCGGCGAGAGCCATTGGTCACTCGAAGCGCTGGTGGCCTGGATCGACGCTCGCATCGAACACGAGGACATCCCGATGGGCGAGTCGGCGGAGTTTCTGCGCAAGGTGGTGCGTGGCCTGATGGCGCAGCATGGCGTGCAGGATGTGGACACGCTGGCACTGGATCGCTTCCGCCTGCGTGATGAGGTGGAGTCGCTGATCCAAAGCCACCGTGTCCGCGAACGTGAAGCTGCTTTCAAGACCTGGCTGCTCCCCGAGTCCGCTCTTTCTGTGAGCGATGAACGAGCGCTGAATTTCAAAACGAGCAGCTACGATCCAAGCTGGCTCTACGAAGGCGGGCATCAGTTCAAGAAGCACTACTTCGGCCCCAAGCCCGGCGAACTGCGCGAGAAGAAAGCCGACGGCCAACTGACGGAGGAGTTTCAATGCGCCTGCTATCTGGATGCCCTGCCAGCGGTGCGCTGGTGGGTGCGCAATCTCTCGAACAAGAGCAGCTCCTTCCGCCTGCAAACCTCCCAGCACTGGTTCTACCCCGACTTCATCTGCCAGCTCACCGATGGCCGCACCATGGCCGTGGAATACAAAGGCAAACACCTCTGGGACGACGCGGAGGAGAAGCGTGCTGTTGGAGCCGTATGGGAGGCGCGCAGCCAAGGCCGCTGCTTGTTTGTGATGCCGACGGATGGAGAGTTTGGCGTGATCGCGGCGAAGGCGGGAGGAAAGTAGCCCTGTTGCGCCGCAACAGGACAAAATCAGATTCCCATCCTGCCTTCTTGGGTTGATTCGCTGCGCTCGGTTCCTCAGGCATGCAGCCGTGGTCAAACGGGCAAACGAATCTGGAGATTCGTTTTACCTAGAGGTTCGCCGCATACGCCTGCAGCTCGCGGTATTCCGCCAGGATGCGTTTCACCGCGGCGACGGTCGCTTTGACCTGCGCGTCCATCGGTGCGAGCGCAGGAGTCTCGAAGACGATCTCCAGCGCGTGCGGACGCTGCTCCGGCGGGGCGCTGAGGATGCCGAGGTAGCCTTCCTTGATGATGCCGCGCGCGGCGGGGAAGCCGTCGATGACGGGCGCTTCGTTGCGCGGCAGAAACGCGCTCGCGGCCTGCAGCGCGGGCTCCAGCAGGTGCTCGCTGAGCAGCGCACCGCTGACGAAGCCGTAGCAGCCGTCGGAGGTGTCGTCGGAGTGCAGCGAGACGATGCCGTCGTAGCGCTCGCGGCGCAGTTCGGCTTCGAGATAGACGACCTCGGGTTCGGTGGAGCCGCGCCAGAACTCGCGGTTCAAGTCGAGTCCGCTGTGGCTGTGCCGCGTGCCGAGGGCGAGGCCGGTGGGATTGCAGACCGGGTAGAAATGCAGCTCGTAGTCGTGCCGCGCCTCCGGCTGCTCCGCCGCCCAGCGGATGAGATCCTGCACGGCCAGCGTGCCAGCCTCCTCATCGCCATGAATGCCGGCGAAGATGCCGATCTTGATGCCGTGGCCGGAACGCAGCGGCTGGCTGACGATCTTCGGGATGAAGAGGGTGTTTTCAGGCGATGGAGAGTCCGGAGGCATCAGAAAAAACGACGGCTGAACTCAATGTAGCCGAAATCGGTGTCGCCGCTCCTCACGGTGCTCTCGGTGAAGCCTCCGGCGGTGAAATGCGCGTAGCCGAGGATCAGCTCGGTTTTGTCACCGAGGTTGAAGCGGGTGCGGATGTCGAACTCGTGGCCGATGAAGCCGCTGGTGGAGCCTGTGAGGTCGCGTGCGTTGTTGGCTCCGGCGAAGCGGTCGGTGGCGCTGTCGAGCCAGTACCAACTGTAGCCGAGATCGAAGCGGAAGGTTTTGGACGGTGCGCACTCAAGGCGCAGCTTCGGGGTGCGGATGTTTTCATAAACGATGTAGTCGTTCGCCGACCACGGACGACCAAAACCAAAGAAGCGCTCGAAACGGTTGTCGGTGCCATCGTTGGGATCATGATCACCGGTGGCCTGACCGTAGAAGAGGCTGAGGCGCGGTTTCCAGGGATGTTTGAAGCTGTAGCCGAGTTCCGCCGTGGCCGCCCAGGCGCGGACTTTACGCGGGCCGTTCTGGCCGAACTGATAGTTGAAACTGGCGTCGTAGTCGAAGCCGGTCGCGCCAATGACGCCATAACCACGCAAGCCGGGATTGTGAACCATGCGCTCCAAAACGCCCGCGTAGGCGGACTGGTGCAACGCGAGGTAATAAGGCTCCAGCGTGATGATCTCCGCCCAGCCGCGCCAGTGGCCGATGACGGCATACACCCACTGCTGCTCGACGGGGCGGTCCCATTCATGCAGATCCCGCCGCAAGGGCTGCACGGCGAGGAGATCGACCTGCCAGTCGTTGCTTTCCTGCCCGAGCGCGGCGTGGAAGCCCTGGAAGGTGTTCGAGGTGTTGCGCCACTGGTTGTTGCCGAGCAGGCGGCGGTCGAGGAACTCGAAGTTGTGGATGCCGTAGCGGATGAAAACGGGGCGGGCATTCCCAAGCGCGTCGCGTCCGAGCAGGTTCTTGAAATGCAGCTCGGCGTAAAGCCGGATGAGCTCGAACTCGTCCGTGTCGCGCGTGTCCTGCGGATAACGGCTGTGGTAGCGGCGCGCGTCCTGCAGCTCGACTGCAAAGCGGAAGGGATCGAGAATATCGTGGATGCCGACATAGGCCCGCGTGCGGTGCAGAAAGGGATCATCCAGCCCGGCTTGCGCACGGCGGATGTCATCGTCGCGATACTCGTAACGGAAACGGTAATAGAGGCCGAGATCGAGCCACGCGGCGTGTTTGAGGAAGTCGATGCCGGTCTCCGGCGCATGCCGCACATACTTCGGCGGGTCGGGGTCACGTGTGGTGCTGTAACTCTGCGGCGCACGATAAAAACTCTCCGCCAGCAGCGACGGGCAGAGCAAGAAAGATGAAACCAGAACGGCGAATGACGAATGACCGAACATCCAAGAGGCGGTGAGCGACCTGCGTGGCCTCATTCGGCCACGAGTTCAAGCGTGATGGCAAAAGTTTGATGAAAAAGCGCCTGGGTGCCGCGTTGGTTCACGCTCTGTCCATCCGACCATGAAACTTACGACCCTGACCACACTGCTTGCCGCGCTGGCGTTCACCGCCCGCGCTGAATTGAAACTCCCCGCCATCATCGGTGACAACATGGTGCTGCAGCAGAAGCAGACGAATCCGCTCTGGGGCTGGGACACGCCGGGCACGGAAGTGACGGTGACGTTTGCAGGTCAAACCAAGAGCGGCAAGGCCGGTGCAGATGGCAAGTGGACGGTGAAACTCGATCCCGTGCCCGCGAACGCGAAACCCGCGACGATTTCAATCAAGGGCAGCAGCGCGAAGGAACTCAAGAACGTGCTCGTCGGCGAGGTGTGGATCTGCTCCGGCCAGTCGAACATGCAGTGGAGCGTGCAGAGTTCTTGGGATGCTGATTTGGAGATCGCCTCGGCGAAGTATCCGAACATCCGCCTCATCACGGTGCCGAATGTCGGCACGCAGGAGCCGCAGCAGGATTTCAAAGGCGCGTGGGCCGAGTGCTCGCCCCAGAATGTCGGCGGCTTCAGCGCCGTGGGCTTCTTTTACGGCCGCGTGCTGCACAACATGCTCGACGTTCCCGTCGGCCTGATCAACAACGCCTGGGGTGGCAGCGCCGCCGAGGCTTGGGTGAACCGTGGTGAATTGGAAAAGGATCCGCGCTTCAAGCTGCTCTCGGAAAACACCAAGAAAAACGAGGCTTTCCTCAGCTCCGACGCCGCCAAGAAGCAGTATGAGACCAATCTCGCCAACTGGAAGAAACAGGCAGACGAAGCAAAAGCAGCCGGCAAACCTTTCACCACCCGCGCTCCAGGCGCACCCGAAGCATGGCTGCGTGGCAACGCCCGCCCCGGCAACATCTACAACGGCGCTTTGCTGCCCACCATCGGCTACGGCATCAAAGGCGCGATCTGGTATCAGGGCGAGAGCAACGCCGGACGCGCCTACGAGTACGCCAGCCTCTTCCCCTTCATGATCCAGAACTGGCGCAACGAATGGAAGCAGGGCGATTTCTCCTTCTACTGGGTGCAGCTCGCTGACTTCATGGGGGAAAAGACCGACGCTGAACAGGCCACTGCCAGCTCCTGGGCCGAACTACGCGAAAGCCAGACCAAAACGCAGAACGCCATTCAAAACGGCGGCCAGGCCATCATCATCGATCTTGGTGAGGCCAATGACATCCATCCGAAGAACAAGCGTGACGTGGCCGAGCGCCTCGCCCGCTGGGCGCTGGTCAAAGACTACGGCATGAAGCTCCCGTATCGCAGTCCTGAGTTCAAATCCGCCGAGTTCGTCGAGGGTAAAGCCATCGTCACGCTCGACACCTTCGGCAGCACGCTGCGCACCGTCGATGTGAGCGATGTGAAGGGCTTCGTCGTCTGCGGCGAAGACAAGAAGTGGGCCTGGGCCACCGCGAAGATCATCGGCAAGGACAAGGTCGAAGTCAGCGCCGCTGGCATCGCCAAACCAGTCGCCGTCCGCTACGCTTGGTCGGACAATCCGGTGTGCAATCTCTTCACCACCGACGGCCTGCCCGTCACCCCCTTCCGCAGCGACGACTTCGAGATGCTTACCAAGCCGAAGCCATAACCCGACGGCTAGCGTCGATTTCAAATTCAAAGGCGCGATCTCGCGGTCGTGCCTTTTTCAGTACCGGGGGCATTCCTGCCCCCTCCGGGCACACCATTCACGGGCCAGGAATGGCCCGGTTACGAAAGCGCGCAAACGTCCGCATGTTGAAATTTCAACATGCGGACTTGACGAACGGCCCATGGTGTTGAAAAATCAGCACCCATGTGGGACGACAAGCACTCCAATGGGCTGAGCCGCCGCGAGCGGCAGGTGATCGAGATCGTGATGAAGCATGGGCGGCTTTCCGCTCGTGAGATTGAGGAGAAACTGCCGGACGCGCCGACCTACTCGGCCGTGCGTTCGATCCTGCGGCTGCTGGTGGAACGCGGGCTGCTGAACAAGGTGCAGGAGGACGGGCGCGACTGGTTCTCGCTGCCCGTCTCGCCGAAAAAGGCGCGGGTGAGCGCCTTGCAGAGCTTTGTGGGCCGGTTCTTCGAGAATTCCGCCGGGGAGGCCGCGCTGGCGCTGCTGGGGCAGAAAAACGTGAAGCTCTCCGCCGAGGAGGCGGAAAAATTGATCCAACTCATCGAGGAGGCACGGCAGCCATGAACGACATCATCGAACCACTGCTGCGTTTTCTGACGCTGCACCCGAACTTGGGCCTGCTGATGTCCGCCGCGCTCACGAGCACTGCGGTGGTGTGTGTGGCGTGGGCGCTCGCGTTGCAGTTGCAGCGCCGTTCGGCACGCGCCCGCAGCATGGTTTGGCGGATCACGCTGCTGGCGTTGCTCGTGGTGGGCGCATGGCGGCTGCTGCCGGATTTTTCACCGCCCGTCGCCGTGATGGAATGGCAGGTGCCGATGCCTGCGGCTCAGATCGACCTATCCGCACAGCCGGTGGAGATGCCTGTGCTGGTACTTCCGGAGAAGACTGGGTGGCAGCGCGGTGCGGCGATGCTGGAGCAGGATTGTGTACGGCTTTGGCTGGGCATTGCCGCGGCTTTATTTCTTTGGAGGATGGTGATGGCTCTGACAGGCTTGCTTTGGCTCAAAAAACACAGCGAACCCGCGCCCGCATTGATTCTGCGACGTCTGCGTGAGTCGGCGGCTCCTGAACATCTGCGCTGCCTGCTGGCGGAGCGTTTGCACTCGCCCATGCTCACAGGCTGGCGCAAGCCGGTGATCTGGCTGCCGCAGGAAGCCGTGAACTGGGATGAGAAGCGCATGGGAGCGGTGCTGCGGCATGAGCTGGCGCATTTTCAACGGGCGGATGTGCTTTGGCACTGGCTGTCTCAGCTCACCGCCTGTCTGTGGTGGTGGCAGCCGCTGGTGTGGCAGGCGCGGCGTCGGTTGCGCACCGAAACCGAGCACGCGGCGGATGATGCGGCGGTGCTGGCGGGTGGCGACAAGCATGACTATGCGCGGACGCTGGTGGAGATCGCCGCAGGCATTCCCAACCGTCTGCGGCAGGTGGCGGGCGTGACGATGTTTGGCGGTGAACCGGTGCAGCAGCGCGTGCGGGAGCTGATGAGGGCGAATCAATGGCGCGGACGCATCGGCGTCGGTGCGCTGAGCCTGATCGCTGTCGTGGCGGTGATTCTGACCGTGCTGGCGGCGACGAAGGTGGAGTTCAAACAGCGTGCGCCGGTGTATCAAAGTACCGCGAAACTGGTGGCGGGCGGGTTGAGCCCAGGAGATTTCATGAACTGGCAGGAGCAGATGCAGGACTTTTACGGTACGATCATCGAGACCATCGAGTCGGCTGAGATGAAACGACGGGCTTTGGAGCGGGTGCGTGCCTTGAATCCCGGCTTAAAGGAGCATGCCGTGGCTGTCCATGTGTCCCAGAGCAAAGGCTCCGCCATTTTCAACGTGCTGGCGCAAAGCGAGGACGGCAAATACGCGAAGCTGTTTCTTGATGCACTGCTTGATGAGTTCATCGCCTTCCGGCAGTCGATCCGCGAACAGGCGCAGGGCCAGCGCTTGAAAGCCTTTCTTCAAGAGGTGGTGAAACAGCAGAAGGTCATGGCAGAAAAGGCGGTGGCGCTCGCAGCCTTCCAAAAAGAGAACAATGTGGTGACGCTGACGAATGCCAACAATGAGGTTGCCACCCGGCTCAAAGAGTTGGCTACGCAACGGGAGACGCAGCGAATCGTAGCGGCGGAACTGAAGCTGGCGCTGGACAATCTTTCCGCCGCCCTGACGGCCAGACAGCAGGAAGCGCGTCCCGTTGGCGAGTTCATTCCGACTGACGCCGAAGCCAGCTATCTCAAGACCAAGAACGAGTTGTTCGTGCTGGACAATGAGCGGAAATTTCTGCTGCAAACCCGCAAGCCTGATCACGCCGAAGTGCTGGCGCTTGATGAGAAGATCGCCAAGGCAAAGTTTTTGCTACAATCGTTGGCCGGGCACATCACGAAGGATATGCAGCAGCGCTATGAGGCCGCGCCACGCCGGATCGCAGTCCTGGATGAACAATATGCCGCGCTCGAACAGGAAGCTCTCAGACTGGGCGGCAAACTGGCCGAACACGAGCGCCTCAAGTCGGAGGCACAGCTCGCCAAGGAGGCGTATCAGAAGCTGTTTGAGCGCTTGGAGAATCTCCCACTTCAACTAGGCGCTCAGACGGACTATGTGGCGATCCAGGAACGCGCCACGCCGGCCACAGAAGTCGTGCAAAGCGGCCTGATTCCTGTGTGGCGGTTGTGGACGCCTGAAACGAAATCACCTGCGGAAGAAGCCAAGCCGCAATCGGCACCCAAGAAAAGCGAGCCGGTCAAAGCCGCAGGTTGAACCTCTGGCCGAGGCCGGAAACGACAACGGACACGACCTGCGTCGTGTCCGTTGTGTAAATCAAGCCGTGCGGTCGGTCACTTCGGCTGCGTGGCCGGGGCCGCAGGAGCCGGGACGGGTGCTGGCGTTGCGGCAGGAGCCGGTGCCGGAGTCGTCGGAGCCGGGGCTGCGGGTTTAGGAGCTTCAGGAGCCTTGGCTGGCTCCGATTTCGGAGTTTCGGCGGCAGCTTTGGCAGGTTCGGATTTCTTCTCTTCCGTCTTTGGTGTCTCTGCTGCCTTCTTGTCTTCCGCTTTCGGCGCTGGGGTGACGGGGGCTGCCTCAGCCGCAGGTGTGGCGGCAGCCGGGGCTGCGGGGGCGGGTTTGGCGTCGCCAAAGATTTTTTCGGTCTTGCCGCCGGTGTGGGTGCGGCTGACGAGCACGGCGAGCAGCAGAGTCAGGCCAAACAGGATGACGGCGAGCCAGACGGTGAACTTTTGCAGCACGTTGGTGGTTTGCGCCCCCCAGACCTGGCTGGCGGCGGCGTCGCCGAAGGAGGCGCCGAGGCCTTCCTGGCGTGGGCGCTGCATGAGCACGACGAGAATGAGCAGAAGGCTGACGATGACTTCCACTGCGGTGAGAATTCCAATGAAGATGTCCATAAAAGGGGCGCGAATATGGGGGCACTTCCCGGGTTGGCAAGGGGTAGTTCAGCCTGTTCCATGGCCTTCTGACCAACCCCGTTTGGCGCTGTCGGGGCCAGAAATGAGGTTGAAGGCGGCCCAGTCGGCTCCAAGTGTGCCGTTTCATGTCTGATCTCAAAGAACACCTCACCCAGCGCTGCCAGCTCGTGGACGCGGCGCTCGAACGTTTCATCCCGGGTGCCGAAACACGCCCCGTGACGCTCCACAAGGCGATGCGGCACAGCGTTTTCGCCGGCGGAAAGCGGCTGCGGCCCATCTTGTGCCTCGCGGCGGCGGAAGCCTGCGGCGGGTCGGTGGATGCTGCCATTTTCAACGCCTGCGCGACGGAGTGCCTGCACACTTACTCGCTCATTCACGACGACCTGCCCTGCATGGACGATGACGACATGCGTCGCGGCGTGCCGACATGCCACAAGGTCTATGGCGAGGCGATGGCGCTGCTCGCGGGCGACGCGCTCCAGGCGCTGGCCTTTGAACTGGTGACGAAAACGCCTGCCACAGCGAATCACACGACAGCGTCGATGGTGCTCGAACTCGCAAGAACCGCCGGCAGCCTCCATCTTGTGGGCGGACAGGTGGCCGATCTCGAAGGCGAGGGCAAACAACTGCCGCTGGACGACCTCCGCTTCATTCACGAGGGAAAAACGGCCGCGCTGCTCACCACGAGCGTGAAACTCGGTGCCATGAGCGCGAACGCGAGCGCGGCACAGATGCAGGCGCTGCATGATTTCGGCATGGCGACGGGCCTGGCCTTCCAAATCATCGATGACATCCTCGACGTGACTCAAACGAGCGAAAAACTCGGCAAAAGCGCCGGGAAAGACGTCGCGGCGGAAAAGAGCACTTATCCGGCGTTGATGGGCCTGGAAGCCTCGCGCGTCGAGGCACACCGGCTCACCGAGGTGTCGCATCGGGCGCTGGATGTGTTTGGAGATGCGGCGTCACGGCTGCGCCAGCTCTCGGATTATCTGCTGAACCGGGATTATTGAGGCTCGTCGATTCGAGTGGCACTCGAATCGGTTCGGACGTTCGGCTTCGGTTGCCACTCGCTACGGCTGAAACAGCCGGTCCACGTCCGCGCCCGGTTTTTCCGGCGGGCCGAAATTCATGAGCAGTGTGGAGCCATCGCCCTGCACGATGCGGAAGCCGAGGAGGCGCTTGCCGCCGGGCTCGATCTGCATGTCGAGCTGTTTGAGGTATTTTTTGATGAGCAGCGGGCGTGGGATCATCGCGACGGTGACGAAGGTCTTGTCCTGCTGCGTGACCTTGAGCGTGAAGTTCTTGGTGAGTGATTCGGCGTCCATCTCACGACCGCTGAGAAATTTCATCCACATGCGCACCCGGCTGTCGTCTGGCTTCAAGGTCTGCCATGAAGCCGCGGCACCTTCTTTGAGCCGCACAGTTTCTTTGTCGAAGATGAGGATCATCGTGGCGGGGCTGCCCAGTTCCCAGCGGAAGCGACCGTCCGCCATGCGCCAGAACTGGCCGCTGGAGGCCACGGCCTCTTTGAGCGCGGGCGTGGTGCGCGTCTGTTCGAAGGCGACCTTGATGCTGCCCACTGCCTTTTGTGCCGCCATCCAATCACGAAACACCGGCGGGATCACCGCAGGCTCCGGTGCTGCGAGAACCGTGAGCGTCGGTAAAACAAGGAGAGCCAGAATGAAGGACGGACATGTCACATTCACAGCCAGACACCAGAATCGCCCCACTCTCAAGCGCCCAGCGCCGCCGCAGGCATGATTTCCCCTTGCCCCTCCGTGCAAACCGTGTTCTCTCAACTTTCAAATCAACCCACCAATTCACATACAATGAGCGAGCGTCGCGTCGTCATCACCGGCATGGGAGTCATCTCCCCGAACGGCAACACCAAGGAGGAGTTCTGGAAGAACCTTCTCGCCGGCAAGAGCGGCATCCGTCGCATTCAGTCGATGGACACCGAAAAGTACGACTGCAAGATCGCGGGCGAGGTGGTGGACTTTGACCCCACCAAGTTCTTCAACAATCACAAGGACGCGCGTCGCGCGGACCGCTACTTCCAGTTCGCCATGGCGGCCTCGAAAATGGCCGCGAAAGACGCTGGCTTGAATCCTGACAGCCTTGATCCACATCGGGTGGGCGTCATGGTCGGCAGTGGTATCGGCGGTCTCGGCACCCTTGAGACGCAGTACGAGATTTTGCTGACGAAATCACCCTCCCGCGTGTCGCCGTTCCTCATCCCGATGATGATCACGAACATCGCCAGCGGCATGATCGCGGCGGAATACGGCTTCATGGGGCCGAACATGGTCATCGTGACCGCCTGCGCGACCTCCAACAACAACATCGGCGAGGCCTGGCGCATCATTAAGTTTGGCGATGCCGACGCCATGATCTGCGGCGGTTCCGAGGCCTCCATCCGCCCCTGCGGACTGGCCGGATTCGCGAACATGAAGGCCCTCAGCCTGCGCAATGACGAGCCTGAGCGCGCTTCCCGCCCGTGGGACAAAGACCGCGATGGTTTCGTCATGGGCGAAGGCGCCGGAGTGGTCGTGATCGAGGAACTCGAGCACGCCAAGAAGCGCGGCGCGACGATTTACGCCGAACTGGCCGGCTACGGTGCCACCGCTGATGCCTACCACCTTACCTCCCCGCATCCCGAAGGTCTCGGCGCAGCCAAGTGCATGGAAATGGCCCTGCGTCATGCCAAGCTGAACACCACCGACGTGGAATACATCAACGCGCACGCCACCTCGACCCCGGTCGGCGATTTGTGCGAACTGCGCGCCATCAAGCGCGTCTTCGGCGATCATACGAAGAACGGCATGCTCGTTTCCGGCACCAAGTCGATGACCGGTCACCTGCTCGGCGCGGCCGGGGGCATTGAGCTCATCGCCTGCATCCACGCCATCCAGGATCAGATTGTCCCGCCCACGATCAACGTCGAAAACCTCGACCCCGAGGTGGACATCGACATCGTGCCGAACACCGCGCGTCCGGCGAAGGTGAACGCCGCCCTGAGCAACTCCTTCGGCTTCGGCGGCCACAACGCCGCGCTGCTGATCAAGAAGTTCGAGGGTTGATCTTTGATGCTTTGCGGACACGCGGGAGCCTCTTTTTCCGAAGGGTGACGGGGGCTGCAACGGACTCAACAGCGGCGACGAGTTCTGCCGCATCAAACTCAAAGTCTTCGTCTATCCGGGTCTGAGCGTCCTTAGGTTCGACCACATACTTGGTGGGTGTTTCCATCACCAGCTCAAGCTGAGTGTTCAAGCCACTGTGCAACGTGTTGGTTCGATGTGACTGCTGCCACTGCTTACTGAGTCCGGCTTCCACGGCGATCTCGTTGAAATTGAGTCGCTGTAAAAGCTCTGCGGTGACAGGTCGCTTAGAGTCCCGGAATATCAGCGATGCGATGAACGCCTGGCATGGAATCGAGTTCAGCATCTGCGCTATGAGGCGGGCCATGCTTTCCTCCTGAAAGGAAAGATAATAGCAGGTGTCATCAAACATGACCGGCCGCCCCGCGACAGGCGGCACTACGATGAATCTGGCATGGGGATGCAGGCCTGAAACAGCGACTTTCCACGGCGAAAAAGCATATTCACCGATGCCAAAGATTGCGAATCGAGCCTTGCCCCGATAGATTGAGCTTTTGCGCGCATCGAGCTTGGACGAATGCCGTTGGAGGTACTCCCACGTCAGTGGCGCGTCGCTCTCAATCGCCGCCGTGGCGTCTCCCATCCGGCGTTGTGAGACCAGCACTTTTTTCGAGGGCAGAAACCTGCCATGAGACAGGTCGGTACATTTTAACAAAGGGAAAAGATGCGAAGATTCGAGCATCACCTTTTCATGCAGCCCATTCTCCAGGTCACCTGCGGATGACAGATGAAACTCCATGACCGCAGCACAATCATGTTTGAGACCAGACCGCCATTGGAACGGGCACAATCCTTCCAGGTGCTGCAGCTTGCGGTAGGTATGGAGGTCAGCCACCAAGTCTTTTCCTGCCAGACCGAAGTGTCGTGCGGGGAACTGCGCGTCGAGAGATTCATAGATCGCCGCCTCATCAGATCCCGCCCCGCCTGTTTTTACGATGAGCAGACAAGCGTCCACGCTCGCATCAAAATGAAGCGACGCGTCGATTTTGCGTAATTCCGCCTCCCGCACCTGGCCGTGGTTCTGCCAGGCGTAGCGTAGAAATTTTCGTGCTGTTCCGGTCTTGCACAGCATGGCAATGGTGGATTCGCGGCCTTTCAAGCAGCGTAAAAGTTGGATGAGCATCCATTCGGAGATGTCGAAATTGGCCTTGCCCGTCTTTGCCGCCATGCCACGCAGGCCAAGGAAGTTTTCCTTCACCGGCAGGTTTTGCCCGTTCATCACCGAAACGGCCGAACTGGTAACCCATGGCGGATTGCCCAAAATCAAGAGCTTCCCTTTCAAGGCCGACAGCTCACGTTCCCAGTCACAGGCAAAAAAATCGGCGCACCGGAGAGAGCTTCTGGCGTTGTTTTCGGCCAGAACGCTGTGAGCGTTTGCCACATACTCGGCGTTTATCTCCCAACCATGAAGCTGTGCGGCAGGGAATGATTGGCTGGCAGCCAGCAGAAACGCCCCCCGCCCACAGGTCGGTTCAACAACCACATCTGGCTGCTCATGGCCGGCACTGATTAGCGCGCAAACTTGCTGCGCCAGTGCCAATGGAGTCTGAAAGTCGCCAAACTCGGCTCGTTGGGTGGCTTTCATTGCAGACGCAAGATGCCCTCCACACTGCCTGCCTGCTCAATAACACGGCTGTATTGCAGCCGCCATTGCAGTGCGTTTGAAACCGTCAAATAGCCGATGACAGGTGGTGTTCGCAGAACCTCATCTGCCAGATGCCCCGCTTCAATGGCGTCCATCGGAAGCATGCGCTCTTCAAAGAAAGCCAGGATGTCATCTTTGTTGGCGCCATTGTCGATCAATCGTCGCAATCCTGTGGTCGTCTGAAAATCTGCGGTGCGAGATTTTTCAACGAAAACCGTGTGCAGAATGCCCAACCGTCCTGTGCGGCTCTTTTCGTCGTCATGTTTGTCATAAACAAACACCAGCAATGAATAGCCAAGCCCGAAGACTTTCTGCCGGGCGCTTCGAAACGGACAAGATGACTGTGGCTGACGGATGCTGGTCACTTTGATGTCCACATCCAGGCTGGGGAAATCGATGCCCTTGGCGGCGTTTCCACGGTCATAAGCATACTTTTCATGCAGCGAGTGCTGAAACTTGGCTTCCAGATGAGTTCCAATCGCCTTGCCGTCCGTGACACCAAACAGCTTTGGTTCCTCATGCATGGATTCCTTTCTGGCAAAGGCGCTCGCCTCCTTTTGAAGCAGTTGAATGGTAAGTCGCGCTGGCATCGCTTATGGTGATGGCTTCTGCTCCCATCGGCAATCCAAAGTTCAAAAGTGTTCTTTTCAGAACTACCTTGTTATCATCAGTTCCAGGTTCTTCGCGTTCTCGCCGATTTCGAGGCTCCATTCACCCGCGCCGGGCTTTTGCTCCTTGGTCGTGACGGTACCATCCGCGCTATCAAGGCCGGGCACGTCGGCGGCGCTGTAGCTGACGGTGAGTTTGACTTTGCCGACGATGGGGCCTGTCTTTTCGTCGAGCTTGAAGCTGCCGCGCATCACACGAGCGCAGGCGACGGGCGCGGCCGGATCTTCGGGCGTGAAGATGACACTGCCCCAGCTCACTGGCGTGCCGTTGATGGTGAGCTTGCCGTTGATGGCGGTGCGTTTCACCGGTTTGAGGAAGCCTTGATTGCGCAGCCAGTCGCGCAGGTGGCCGCTCCAGGTGCCGAGCACGGGATCGCCGAGGTAAAGGCCGACGCCGTGTGGACCGGGCTGGTAGATGTGCAGCTCGGCGGGGACTTTGTGTTTGCGGCAGGCGAGGTAGAGAGACACGGGGTTTTCAGCGGGCACGACGGCGTCCTCGTCAGTGTGGAAGATGAAGATCGGCGGTGTGTTCGCCGTCACGCGTGTCTCGGTGCTGACGTGCTTCGCCATCTGGTCGTCGTCGTTCGAGCCGAGGAGGTTTTTGCGCGAGCCTTTGTGGCCGAAATCCTGAATCATGGAGATCACCGGATATGTCGGCGCGGCGACATCGGGACGGGCGCTGACTTGATCGACGGCATCGTTGGTCATGCTCTCGGGCTTTTCATCGAACATCGTGGCCGCCATGGAGGTGAGATGACCGCCGGCGGAGAAGCCGATGATGCCGATGCGGTTCGGGTCGATGCCATACTGCTTCGCATTCGCCCGCACATGGCGGATGGCCCTCTGCACGTCGATGAGCTGGGTCGGGAAATGATAGCCGCTCGTGCCAAGGCGATAATGCAGCACGAAGGCGGAGACGCCGAGGCCATTGAACCACTTCGCGACCTGTACGCCTTCATGATCCGCCGCCAGACCACCATAGCCGCCGCCGGGGCACACGACGAAGGCCGCGCCGTTGGCTTTCTCCTTCGCCGCAGGCCAGACATTGATGAAGGGCTGGTCTTTGTCGGTATCGCCCTTCGCGCCGGGAGCACCCTCGGGCCAGAGACGCACCTTGGCGGGCTCGGCGTGGGCAAGGGTGGTCAAAAAGAGGGCTGCGCTGAAAAGAGAAAGCTTGTTCATGGGTTGGGAATCCTGTTAATCCTGACATTCCAACCCGTTCTTTCACCCGCCATGATCTCACGTCGTCATTTTCTCTCCACCAGCCTCGGCGCTCTCAGCGTCACCTCACTTCCGGCCATTGAGCCGATCAAACGTCCTGGCAAAAGCCGCATGCAGCTCGGCGTCGCGGCTTACAGCTTCCGCGAGTACTTCCAGTGGATGCGTGACAAGGAACAGAAGCCGAAGGGCGACCGTCCGCATTGGAGCATCCTCGATTTCATCGACTGGTGTGGCGACAACAACGTGCCCGGGGCCGAGGTGACGAGCTACTTCTTCCCGCCGGAGGTTGATGAAGCCTTTCTGCTCGAAGTGAAGCGCCGCGCCTACTTGCGTGGCGTGCAGCTCGCCGGAACAGCGGTCGGCAACAACTTCGCGCTGCCGAAGGGCGAGAAGCTGAGCGAGCAGATCGCCTACACGAAGAAGTGGATCGATCATTCCGCTGTGATGGGCGCACCGCACATCCGCGTCTTCGCCGGTGCCAAGCCGAAGGATCTCAGTGAGGAAGAAGCCGTGGCGAACTGTCTCGAATCTTATCAGGAGTGCCTCGACTACGCCGCGAAGAAAGGCGTCTTCCTCGGCCTCGAAAACCACGGCGGCATCGTCGCTTTGCCGGACAATCTTGTGAAGATGATCCAGGCCGCGAAAAGCCCCTGGGCCGGCATCAACCTCGACAGCGGCAACTTCCACACCGCCGATCCGTATGCCGACCTCGCCAAGATCGCCCCTTACGCGGTGAATGTGCAGCTCAAGATGGAGATCAAACGCGAAGGTGCCAAGGAAGCCGAGCCCAGCGATGTGAAACGCGTCATCCAGATCATGCGTGACGCCAATTACCAAGGCTGGTTCACGCTCGAGTTCGAGACCAAGGAAGACCCGTTTGTGAAGGTGCCGGAGATTTGTGAGATGCTGAGGCCTTTGCTCGCCTGAGTTTGCAGTTGATGGCGATGGTTTGCCGTGGTTTGCAGTTGTTGAATGAGGTTCTGGGCGCAAAGCTGCTGCCGAGGACATTCAAAGCTGCAAACCATGAGAAAAGAGTTCCCCTTTGAGAAATTGGAAGTCTGGCAGGATGCGCGTAAGCTCGTCAGGTCGGTTTATGAGTGCGCCGAGTCATTTCCAGCGAGTGAACGTTACGGTATGACCAGCCAGCTCACGCGGGCCACGGTTTCAGTTGCCAACAACCTTGCTGAAGGCAGCGGTCGTTCGAGCCTGAAGGATCAGGCTCATTATTCCAGCCAGTCCTACGCCTCCCTCATGGAAACCACTTGTGACCTCATTCTCTCAACGGACCGTGGTTTCACTTCTGCGGAGGTGACAGATCCGATCTTGAATCAAGCCTACGACCTCTCCGTGAGAATCCACAACCTTCGCGAATCCCAACTCCGCCGCGCTGCCCAGGCTTGAAACCACCGCAAACAACGGCAAACCACAGTCAACTACCGCAAACTTCCCCCTCATGTCCGCCACCCACGCCCCCACCCTTGTCATCGAGAACTTCTACCCCTGCCTCGAAGGCGGCCGGCATCCCGTCAAGCGGGTCGTTGATGAACCGCTGGATGTCTGGTGCGACATTTTTAAAGACGGGCACGATGTGATGACGGCGGTGCTGCGCTGGCGATTGGCGGGCACACGCCGCTGGTTCGAGGCGCCGATGAAGCCGCTGGAGAATGATCGCTGGCAGGGACAGTGCCGCTTTGAAAAAGCCGGGCGCTGGGAGTATGTGGTCGAAGCGTGGGGCGACACGTTCCGCTCGTGGAAGAAGACCTTCGCTGTGCGGGTGCAGGCCAAAGATCCCGATGTGCCGATTGAGGCCCAGGAAGGGGCGAGATTGCTGCGCGAGGCCGGCAGACGTGCCCGCGCCGCTGGAGTCGCCGTGGCTGCCACCCAACTCGAAGACTGCGCCGATCTGCTCACCTCGGTGAAGCCGGGAGAAATCATGGACGTGCTGCAATCCGACGAGATGCAGAGCCTGATGGACCAGTATCCCGACCGCGTCCAGTCCACCACCTCCGACACGCTGCGCGTGCTTGTGGAGCGTGAACGCGCCCGATTCTCAGCGTGGTATGAATTCTTCCCGCGTGGCGCGGAAGGCCGCGCTGACAAACATTCCACGTTTCGCGACTGCCTGGGCCGACTCGATCATGTGGCGCACATGGGCTTTGATGTGATCTACTTCCCGCCGATTCATCCCATCGGCATCACGGCACGCAAAGGCAAAAATAACACGCTTACAGCCAAGCCGGACGATGTCGGCAGTCCGTGGGCCATCGGTGGTCCTGCGGGCGGACATCGTTCGATTGAGCCTGCGCTTGGCACGGAGAAGGATTTTGTGTGGTTGATCAAGGAGGCGAAAAAACGTGGCCTCGAAATCGCTCTCGACTTCGCCATCAACTGCTCGCCGGATCATCCTTACGTCAAAGAGCATCCCGAGTGGTTCTACAAGCGCCCTGACGGCAGCATTCGCTACGCGGAGAACCCGCCGAAGAAGTACCAGGACATCTACCCGATCAATTTCCACTGCGATGACTGGCGCGCACTGTGGAAGGAACTGATCGGCGTGGTGCAGCACTGGGTTGATCTCGGCGTGAAGATCTTCCGCGTTGATAATCCGCACACGAAACCGGTGGCATTCTGGGAGGAACTCATCGCCACCATTCAGCGCAAAGATCCCGATGTGCTGTTCCTCGCGGAAGCCTTCACGAAACCGAAAATGATGCAGGTGCTTGGCAAAATCGGCTTCACGCAGAGTTACACCTACTTCACCTGGCGCGAGGACCGCCACGCGCTCACTGAATACGCCACCGAACTCACGCGCAGCGACATGCGCTGGTATTACCGCGCGAATTTCTGGCCGAACACGCCCGACATCCTGCCCGGCCACCTGCAAAACGCGGGACCGCAGATGTTCCGCATCCGCGCGGCACTCGCGGCCACGCTGTCATCGAGCTGGGGCATGTATTCCGGTTACGAGCTGTGCGAAAACGATCCGTATCCCGGCAAGGAAGAGTACAACCATAGCGAGAAGTACGAGCTTAAGCAGCGCGACTTCAACAAGCCGGGCAGCATCACGGCCTTCATCCGCATCCTGAACCTGATCCGTCGCGACAACCCGGCGCTGCATCTCTACGACAATCTGAGCTTCCACGGCTCCGACCACGACCAGATTCTCTGCTACAGCAAAGTCACGCCCGATTTCAGCAACCGCATCCTCTGCGTGATCAGCCATGACGCCTATCATCCTGTCGGCGGCGTGGTGCATCTCGATCTCGCCGCGCTGGGCCTTGATGGCAGCCGTCCTTTTAAAGTCACCGATCTCCTGCACAACCAGAGCTACGAATGGAAAGGCGCGGACAACTACGTCGGCCTCAATCCGCACGGCACCTCGATGCATGTGTTCCGGGTGGAGCAGTGACGCTCATGAAACTGCTTCTTTTGCTCTTCTCGCTGATCGGTTCGGCGCATGCGCAAACTTGGCGGCTTGAATCATCCTCCAAGGCCGCGCCTGTCGGCCATGGAGCGGTTTATGTCGTCAAACAGATCGTCGGACCTGCCAAGGCGGAAATCAGGCTCGTCGTCTTCGACGAGACGCAATGCCAGATGCGAGTGGCCGCCAATACGGAGAGCAAATCAGCGCGAACACTTGATGCCATCGGCCTCACGGAAAATGCACTGGCCGTTTGCAATGGAGGTTATTAACCCGGCAATTAAATACAAGATTCAAGCGGCATAACGGATATGTTTGGCATTGAAGTATGACCGGACACGACTTGGGTTTCTGGCGATGTGTTTGAGATGCTTCTCGACGTTGGCCCGCAGTTCTTCTTTGCTGCGTGGCATTGC
>DNXB01000411.1 GCA_003506995.1 Verrucomicrobiales bacterium | reverse complement strand
CGCCAGAAGAGCGGGAGGGGCTTATCGCGCAGGGCTGGCATCTTGATGTCGTCGCTTCCTTGCGCATTCGCGGCTTTCGTCCCTGCCAGCCCGACTACATCGCCGCCCGCTTTGATGGCACCGACCTCAAGAAGACCCTGGGCTTCATCCGCCAGACGGCGCTTCCACATCTGCACATCACCATCGCCCGTGATGAGTCGGCGCAGATGGTCATGGAGCGCATCGATACCGCGATTCTCGAAGCCGGGATGCGAATCGGTCATGAATCCCTCGCCGGCCTCTTCATGCGGTTTTTTGAAAGCTGCAAAACCTGGCAGCTCTCCCCGGCTCCTCCCGCCCTTGAAGCCAACGTCGCGAAGCTGGCCGCACGGCTCGAAAAACTCGAAGCCGCGCTCTCCAACAACACTCAACCACCGCCAGCAACCGCAAACCACAGCAAACCATCGCAAACTTCCATCCCATGAACCTCCTCACTGACGACGCCCCTGATCACATCGTCGAAGCCGCCGCCGAAACCGCCCGCAAGGCCGCCTTCGAATCCCTCAACGCCTGGCATGGCCTGCCCCTCGTCTGGACCTCCTCCCGTGCCGGTCTCTACGACTTCCTGCGCATTCCCGCGCCCGTGCTCTCCCAGGCCACGCTGGACGCCATCAAAGCCGCCCGCGCCGCTGAAGGCACCGCTGAAGCCGACGCGCTGCAGGACCGCGCCAATGCGCTGTTTATGACCGAAACCGGCGGCAGCACCGGCCATGTGCGGAATGCGCAAATCATCCTCTGGCTCGCCGCGCATCAGCCGAAGGACTGGCGCTCCATCGCGCATGATCGCGGCAAGCTGCTCGAAGTCATCGACGAATGGACCGATGAGAACGTCGCTCCCAGCGAGATCCAGGATCTCGCCGAAGTCACCAATCATCTGCTCACCGAGGCCGACAAGACCCGCGCCATCGTACGTCCGAAGCACACCAACCCTGACGAAGAGGGAAACTAGCCCAGCCTTTGGAGCATGCGGCTTACGTCGTTTTGCTCGCAAAGGCAGTCCCAGGCCTGTTCGATCACGCCGTCGATTCAGAGGGCCGCCCCATCACGCCGTATGATTTCATTCGGGACCACCTCCCGCTCGCGCAAGGCCACGCCCTGCTTCACGCCGCAGGCATCATTGAAGGGCGGGTCATGGACTGGCCGGACCCTAGGCTGAGCAAGCGCGGTCGCTGGTGGCTCAGGGTCCGCCAGTTGTTCCGGCGGCGCGATTGACACCGCGTCCTAACGCAATCCTCCCTTCTTCCATCCATGGCCGCCGTTATCGAATTCGGATTCAATTCCCAGCCGGTCTTTTCCGGCGTGGAAAAGATCAATGCGGCGCTGGGCATCATGGATCAGAAGGTCCGCCAGTCGCAGTCGAATTTTTTGACGGCGGCGGAAGCGGAAGCGGCCGAGATCAAGCGCCTGATCGCCGCCTCGCAGCGACTCGCCGAACAACGGCGCATCGCGGCGGAAACCTCCCGCCGAAAGCCGCTGCTCGACGGCAGCGTGGCCCGTGAGCGTGCTGAGTTGGCGGAGGCTGCCGCCCAGCGGCAAAAGGACGCGGAAGCGCAAAAGAAAGCCGCCGCCCAAGCCGCTGCGGTCATGGCCTCACAGCAACACGCCGCCGAGGCCGCTGCCGCCGCGCAGCAGAAGTTCGCCGCCATCACTGCCGCCGCCCAGTCGAAGGCGATGGCCGCCGCCGCTGCTGCCGCCACGGTGGCGGCAGCAGAACAGCGCAGTGCCTCGCTGCGGACAAACAACGGCCGCATGCATGTGGCTCTTCTGGAATCCCAAATCGCAGGCAACAAAAAAGAGGCGGCGTCGATTCAGCAGCGCATCTCGCTCATGGAGCGCATGCGCAAGATTCAGCAGGACACGAATGTCTCGCAGCGTGAAGCCTATGTTCTGGCGCAACGCTCATCCGGTCTCGCAAGGCTGGCCGGCGCTCGCGGTCGCAACTACGGCGTCGGCATGGCCGCGATGCAGATGCAGGACATCGCCGTCCAGATGCAGATGGGCACGCGCATGAGCACGATCATCGCCCAGCAGGGATCTCAGCTCCTCTCGGTGTTCGGCCCCGCTGGCATGATCGTCGGTGGCCTCGTGGCAGTGGGTGGATTGTTTGTCACGATGCAGCAAAAGGGCGTCGAAGCCTTGCAGGCCATCAAAAAAGAGAGCGAAGGTTTTGATCAAAGTCTAAGTCACCTGAAGGTCGGTGGCATTGCCGAGATGCTCGATGGCATGGAGAAGATGAAGGCAAGGGCTGACGAGCTGAGCAAGGATGCCGCCAGCCGCACGGGCACCGGCATGTGGGAGGCCACGGCTCGAGCGTTGTCATGGACCACGTTTGACGAGACGGGCAAAGGCACCAAAAATTATGATCTGCAGCGCGATGCCGCCGCCGCCCTCGCCGCGAAGAATGAGCAGGGTCGCAAGGACTTGATGGATCAAATCGTCAAGACGGCCGCTGAGGAGCTGCGCATCCTGGAGATGCGGAATGCCGGTCAAGATGCGGCGGCGAATAAGCTGCAGCGCGAAGTCGAGATGCGTCGCGAGCTGGCCAAGTATGATGCAGCGCCCGAAGAAATCCGTGGCAAGCTCCAGGACAACGTCCGCGCCAAGTTCGCCGCCGAACAACAGCAGGCTGATGCGGCCGCCGCCAAAGAGT
>DNXB01000554.1 GCA_003506995.1 Verrucomicrobiales bacterium | reverse complement strand
GGAGTCGGATCCCAAGGCGCCGAAGCCCGCGATTGTGTTCTTCTTCGGCGGTGGTTGGAGTGGGGGTTCACCAGCCCAGTTTGAGGATCAGGCCCGGCATTTCGCCAAGCGCGGCATGATCGCCATCACCGCCGACTACCGCGTGAGGTCCCGCCATGGCGTGCAAGTGGTGGAATGTGTGAAAGACGCCAAAGCCGCCATCGCTTGGGTTCGGGAAAATGCCACGCGTCTTGGCATTGATCCGTCCAAGATTGCCGCCTCCGGAGGTTCCGCCGGTGGTCACCTCGCCGCCGCCACCGGGACGATCAGCGGGATCGGCAGCGATGAACGTCCCAACGCCATGATCCTCTTCAACCCCGCCACCACACTCGCTCCCATCGCGGACTGGCAACCCGAAGCGGGCAAGGCTGATCTAACTGTCGAGCGCTTCGGCGTCGAGGCAAAGGCGATCTCGCCGGCGCATCACATCGGCCCGCATACGCCGCCGACCCTGATTCTCCACGGCAAGGCGGACACCACGGTTCCTTACGATTCCGTCGTCGCGTTCGAGAGTGTGATGAAGCAGGCAGGCAGGCCGTGCAAACTCGTCGGCTACGAAGATACAGAGCACCGCTTCTTCAACAAAGGCGAGGGTTACAAAAAGAGCCTCGCTGAAGCCGACGCTTTCCTCGTCGATCTCGGCTGGCTGAAAAAATGAAGTCAGCAACTTTAGATTCTTCGAAAACTTTCTCCTCCTAACCAATCCACCAATACTCTATGAAAGCCATCCTCTACCTCCTGCTTAGCCTCCTCGCCGCCCCGCTGTTCGCTCAGTCTCCCAATCCATCCACATTCAAGGACGCCCGCGTCGAGAACTACCGAAAGATCGACTCCACGGAACTGAAGCTCTGGATCTTCGGGGAGTCGGATCCCAAGGCGCCGAAGTCCGCGATTGTGTTCTTCCACGGTGGTGGTTGGAATGCAGGAACACCGGACCAATTCGAGGCCCATGCACGATATTTTTCAAAGCGTGGCATGATCGCCATCCTCGCTGAGTATCGTGTGAGATCCCGCCATGGTGTTTTAGCGGTGGAATGCATGAAAGACGCCAAGGCGTGCATCGCCTGGGTCAGGGAAAATGCCCAGCGTCTTGGCATTGATCCGAAGAAGATTGCCGCATCTGGAGGCTCCGCCGGTGGTCACCTCGCAGCCTGCACTGGCACAATCACTGGTCTTGGAAGCGACGAACGACCGAACGCCATGATCCTTTTCAACGCCCCCACCACGCTCGCGGCGATTGGGGATTGGAAATTTGAAGATCCCAAGATGGAACCCGGCATAGACCGATTGGGAGTGGAGGGGCACATTATCTCTCCAGCGCATCACATTGGCCCACACACTCCACCGGCCCTGCTTCTTCATGGGACAATAGACGAGACAGTTCCCTATGACAGTGTCGTAGCTTTTGATAAAGAGATGAAGAAGGCAAATCGCCCATGCAAGCTTATTGGCTACGAGGGTGCAGACCACGCTTTTTTCAACAAACCGGAGTATCTAAGTAAAACAATAGCCGAAGCCGACGCTTTCCTCGTCGATCTCGGCTGGCTGAAGGAATACAACGCCGTCACTGGAGGCACGACACCAACGCCCGCCACGCCGACGACGCCGCCAAAACCGGCAGAGACGCCCACCGTTCCGGCGGACGCCGTGTTCACCGGCCACGACAAGAACAGCGATGGCAAGGTCACAAAGGACGAATTGCCCAATCCGCAGGCCCTCTCCCGCTTCGACACGAACCAGGACGGCGCGATCACGCTGGAGGAATACAACGCCGTCACTGGAGGCACGACATCAACGCCCGCCACGCCGACGACGCCNNGACGCCCACCGTGCCGGCGGAGTCGCCCACCGCGCCGGCGGATGACGTGTTCTCCGGCTACGACAAAAACGCCGACGGCAAGGTCACGAAGGACGAGCTGGCGAAGGAGGCCGCGTTCCGGCGTTACGACCTCGACAAGGACGGCGCGATCTCCCTGGCGGAATACAATCAGGTCAGCGGCAAGTCTGCCCCGACGACTCCGGGCACCTCCGCTCCTCCGGTGACGCCCGGCACTTCACCCACGCCCGGCGCATCCGGCGGCATGCCCGCGAACGTGCCAGCGACCACACCTGAGACCGTGCAAAAGATCACCAGCGGCCCCGAAGTTCTCAAACCGGGCGACGTGGGCATCGGGCGCATGATCGAGGACTTTTCATTCCCCACGCTCGACGGCGAGAATCATCGTCTCGGCGACATGCGTGGCAAAAAAGGCCTCGTCATCGCCATGACCAGCGCCACCTGCCCCGTGAGCAAACGATACCTCCCGAGTTTCGCGAAGCTGGAGAAGGAACTCGCCGCGCAAAATATCGCGCTGCTGCTGGTGAACCCCTTTGCGAGTGAAACGACCGACGAAATTACAGCGCAGATCACCACAGGCGGCATCCGCGCGGCTTATGCGCATGACAAGGAAAAGAAACTCGCCGCACTGCTCCAAGCCCGCACGACAACGGAGGTGTTCCTGCTCGATCCCGCCCGAACCCTCGTTTATCGCGGTGCCCTCGATGACCAATACGGCATTAACTACAATCTCGAGGCGCCGAAGCATCGCTACCTGCACGATGCGATCACCGCTTTCCTGAAAAACGAAACACCCGTTATTCAAGCCACCGCCGCACCTGGCTGCGAACTCGATCTCGGCGATGCGCCGAAGCTCGCCGCCTCGCCCGCGACCTATCACCGCGATGTCGCCCGCATCCTCCAGCAGAACTGCGTCGCCTGCCATCGCGAGGGCGGCATCGCGCCCTTCGCGCTGGACGACATCGTGGAGGTCAAAGACCGCGCCAAGGTCATCAAGCGTGTCGTGAGCGAAGGCACCATGCCGCCGTGGTTCGCCGTCGTCGAAAAAGACGCCGAAGAGAATCCCTGGGCCAATGACTGCAGCCTCTCCGCCAGGGATAAGGCCGACCTCATCGCGTGGATCGACTCCACCGACCGCCCGCTCGGCAATGTCGTCGATGCGCCTGTGAAAACGAGCTATCCCGCCGAGTGGAGCATAGGCCAGCCGGACCTCGTGGTGCCGCTGAGCCGTGCCTACGACATCCAGGCCACCGGTTTCATGCCCTATGCCTTTGACGTCGTGCAGACCGAACTCACCGAGGACAAATGGGTCACCGCCTATGAAATCCTGCCGAGCGAACGCGATGTGGTGCATCACGTCATCGTGAAAGTGCATGATCGCGACGAAAGACCGCGCAACCAGGGCGAAGGCGAGGGCGGCGGCTACTGGGCGATCTATGTGCCCGGAAACGGCGCCTGCGAGTATCCACAGGGCTTTGCCCGCAAGATGCCCGCCGGGGCGAAAATCAGCTTCCAGATTCACTACACCCCCAGCGGCTCTGCGAAGAAAGAGCGTCTGCGCATGGGACTCGTCTTTGCCAAGCAACCGCCGCAATACGAATTGAAAACCATCGGCATCGCCAACAAGCGCATCGCCATCCCTCCCGGAGCCGAACGCCATGTGGAGACACAGACCCAGCGCGTGCCCTTTGACATGCCGGTGACCAGTTTCATGCCTCACATGCACACTCGCGGCGCAGGCTTCAAATACGAAGTCACCTACGCCGACGGCAAGACCGAAACCCTGCTCGACATCCCCCGCTACGACTTCAACTGGCAGCTCCGCTACGACTACAAACAGCCCAGGCTGATCCCGCGCGGCAGCTCTTTCACGATCACTGCCATCTTCAACAACAGCGCCAGCAACAAAGCCAACCCCGACCCGACGAAGCTCGTGAAATGGGGCAGCCAGACCGTGGACGAGATGATGCTTGGCTATCTGGAGTATTTCACGCCCGTGGGGGGTGCTGTGGCAGCGAAGTGATTTCTAAGAACATGCCTCCAAAACTTCATCACCGCTTTGCCTTCGCCCGAGTCCCCTGTGTTTCTGGGACTCCGAGCCACCGCCAAGCCTCCAAATGAAGGCGAAACCCGGTTTGTAGGCCGATGTCATCGTCGTAGGCCGTCGAGGTGTGCCAGGTTCGCCCCGGCAACGCGACATTGCCCCCGCCAGCTTCGGTCACGTCGTAGGTAAAAAAACCCGCCCCATACGTGCAGGCGAGTTTTCCCGGACCGGA
>DNXB01000371.1 GCA_003506995.1 Verrucomicrobiales bacterium | reverse complement strand
GCCAGCATGGTCAGCGTGTTGATCGAGTAGCCCAGCACATCCAGCGCCATGAACGTGGCCAGCACGGAGACCGGCACGGCCACCGTGGGCACCAGCACGGCCCGAAAACTGCCGAGGAAGACGAAGATGATGACCACCACCAGAATGATCGCGATGACCAGCGTGCGGTACACCTCGTGCAGCGACTCCTCCACAAACTGGCTGAGGTCATAGCTGTTCTCCAGTGTCATGCCCGGCGGCAGCGTGGGCCGCACGCGCTCCGCCTCCTCCCGCACCGCGCGCGACACGTCCAGCGTGTTCGCCCGCGACTGGCGCACGATGCCCAGGGAAATCATCCGCAGGCGGTTGCCACGGTAGGTGACCCGCGCCTCGGACGACGCCAGCTCCACCCGCGCCACCTCCCCCAGCCGCACCTGATACCCGCTCTCCCCGCGCGCGACGACCAGCCGCTTGAAGTCCTCCGGCGTGCGGTACTCGCGGTTGATGCGCACGGTGAACTGGCGGTCGAGCGACTGCACCGCACCTGCGGGCGGATCGATGTTCTCACGCCGCAGCGCGTCCTCAATGTCGTTCACCGTGAGCTGGCGCGCCGCCAGCGCCTCACGATCCACCCAGATGCGCAGCGCGTAGCGATTGCCCCCGCTGACCCGCACCCGCGCCACCCCGGAGAGGCGGGAAAAGCGGTCCATCAGGTAGCGTTCCGCGTAATCGGTGAGTTCGAGCGGCGTGTGATTGTCGCTGGCCAGATTGAGATACATCAGCACCTCCGCGCTCATCTCCGTCTTGCCGACATTGGGCGCCTCGACCTCCTCGGGAAACTCCGCCACCACCGGGCCGATGGCCTCGCGGATGTCGCTCGCGGCCGCGTCCAGGTCACGGCCGAGGTTGAACTCCACGGTGATCTCCGATTTGCCGTCCGTGCTGACGGAGGAGATGTTCTTGATGGCCTCCACCATGCTCACGCGGTCTTCCAGCCGCTGCGTGATGCGCCGCTCCACCACCGCCGCCGAAGCGCCGCGATAGTAGGTCTCGATGCTGATGACCGGAGGCTCGATGTCGGGATACTCGCGCACCTGCAGCCGCGTGTAGCTCACGATGCCAAAGGCGATGAGCAGCAGGTTCATCACCGTGGCGAGCACGGGGCGGCGGACACTGGTGTCAGACAGCCACATGGTCCCGCTACCAGGTTTCCTCCGGGTTAAAGGCCCGCGCCGGCCGCTCAAATTCAGCGGTCACTTTCACGACCGCGCCATCCTGCAGCCCCACCAGACCGTCGGTGATGATGACCTGGCCTTCGGCGAGTCCTTTCAAGACCTCGACGAAGCCCGGCTTGCGCCGGCCGATCTCCACCTCGACACGCTTCGCCCTGCCGTCCGCATGACTGAAGACGTATTTCTTCGATCCCACCGGCACCAGCGCCCGTTCAGGCACGGAGAGCGATAGGCGAGGCTCCAGCGCGAGTTTGACCATCACCAGCATGCCAGGTTTGAGCACCAGGTCGGGATTGGGCACCTCCGCGCGCGCCGCGAGCGAGCGCGTCACCGAATCAATGCGGGTGTCCATCTGCGAAAGCGTGCCCTTGAAATCCTTGCTGCTGAGAGAGGCCGCCCGCGCCACGATGGCCGTGCCCGGCTTCACGCTGTCGAGGTACGTTTCAGGCACGGAGAAGTCGATTTTCACGATGTCGATCTTGTCCAGCGAGGAGATCACCGTGCCAGGAGACACCAGGGCGCCCACGCTGATCCGCCGCAGGCCGAGCCAGCCGTCAAAAGGCGCGGTGATGCGGCGGTCCGCCATCCGGGCCTCCGCCTCGCGGATTTTCTGCTGGGCGATGTCCGCCAGCGTCTTGCGCTCCGCCAGACGCGCCTCGGGCGCGGCGCCGCTTTCGACGAGGTTCTTCAGACGTGCGATCTCACGCTCCTCCTCCGCCAGCGAGGCTTTGGCGGATGTCAGCATGGCCTGTTCCTCCGCATCGCTCAACGTGGCCAGCAGCGCCCCTTTTTTGACAAAGTCTCCATCGTTGAAAAACAGCCCCGTGACGACTTCGGTGACGTTCGGGCTGATGTCGATGGATTCAAACGAGCGCACCGAGCCAATGGCATCGAGATCCAGCGCGTAGCTCTCCTTCCGCACCTTCGTCACCTGCACCAGCATGGCGCCCTTGGCGGGCGCGGCCCCCTTGGCGGAAGAAGGCTGCTGACTTTTCTTCCAAAAGAACCAGCCACCGGCCACCACTCCTCCGGTGACGAGGAGGAACATGAAAAGACGTAAAGATGCGCTTGGCCTGGCTTCTGGCATGAGGGGGGACAGAAACAAACGCAGACTGACTAAAATCACTAGCAAGAAAGCGAGTGATTCATGGTGTGCTCACGCCTCGGCGGGTTTGCGATGGTTTGCTGTGGTTGACGGTAGTTTGCTGTGGTTGACGGTAGTTTGCGGTGGTTGACGATTGTTGACGGTGGTTTGAAAACCACGGTCAAGGTAGGACGGCTGGTCCCCAGCCGCCGGGAGGATCGGCCGCGCGTTGAGGACAACGCGCCCTACCTCCCAGCCGCCGTCGTCATTCTGCCCCTGATGTGCGGGCACAGTGACCTCTCTTCGTGGGCACATAGACCCCTATGTGCGGGAACAGTGACCTCACTTCGCGGGCACATAGACCCTTATGTGCGGGAACAGTGAGCCCTCTTCGTGGGCAACATGCCCCCATGTTCACCCCAACATGCCCTCATGTTGGCCTCAAGATGACCTCATAGCGAGGCCACCCGGACTGCGGATCGCGGACAGCCCACCCCCATAAAGCCCTCAGCCGTAACCATGCAGTAGGAA
>DNXB01000349.1 GCA_003506995.1 Verrucomicrobiales bacterium | reverse complement strand
CATGGAGGCGTTGGGAAGGCGAAAGGGGATGTGGCGCTGCAAGGCGAGATCATTGTTTCAAAAAGATCGACACCGCCAAGCCCATTTAGCCACCCTAGCAGGCCATCAAGCAATGGATTCCCGCCGATGACGATGAAATCAGCTTTCACTGGCAAGACGCCCACCAAAGCAACGAATCCCCCTGGAAGCCCAAGGAAGTCCTGCTCGGCGATGCCCGCATCCTCGTAAGCGTCACGCACAGCGCCGTATGAAGTCGCTGGCTTCATAGAGACGAGCGCTCAAAAGGTATCGCTTGTATGAGCAACGAAGCGATGATCTTGAAGAGTGATGCGGGCGGGCGGATGCTTCTGCCGGTGGAGCGGCAGGTGGAACTGGTGCGCGAGTTTGAACGCAGTGGGCTTTCGGGTCCACGTTTCGCGGCCATTGCGGGATTGAAGTATCAGACCTTCGCCACTTGGCGCAGGAAGCATGGAACGTTGCCGGCCACTCGGCGGCGTCCGCGTGTGCCTCCGCCAGGACTCGGGGCGTGGATGGAAGCGGTGGTGGAGCCTGGCTCTGGGTCGGCTTTGACCGTGATGTTGCCGGGCGGTGCTTCGGTGTCCATTAGCCATCCGAGCCAGACACCTCTGGCCGCGCAACTGCTCAGAGCCCTCGCTCCGGTGCCATGTTGAGTTTTACCGGCAGCTTGAAGGTGTTCATCTGCTTGGAGGCGATGGATATGCGTAAAGGCTTTGAAGGCCTGCACGCGGCGGTTGGCGAACGACTCAAGGAGGACGTTCGCGGCGGTGCGCTCTTTGTGTTCACCAATCGGCGGCGCACGCGATTGAAGATCCTTTACTTCGATGGCACAGGGTTGTGGTTGATGACCAAACGGTTGGAACAAGGTACGTTTTTTTGGCCAAAGGGGGCGGAGGCTGGACAGTCGAAGTTGAAGCTAACGCCGGAGGCCTTCGCGCTGCTGACCGATGGCGTGGACATGCACCGTGGGACGTTGCGACCCTGGTATGAGCGAGAGAGTTAGTTTTTGGATTTTGTTATTTGCGTAATGGCAGAAGTGGTGTTTATCACAAGCACACGCCGCTGCTTGATATGACACCGCTTGAAGCCCGCCTAACAAAGGAGAATGAGGCGCTGCGGCAGGAGAACGCGAGACAAGCGCAGGAGATCAAGATCCTGCGCGAGAAGATCGATCTGCTGGTGCGGCGGGTGTTTGGTGCGAGCAGCGAAAAGATGGATGCGGATCAGTTGCTGCTCGCTCTGGAGGGTGCGGAGGTAAAAAAGCCCGAGGCGGCCTCCAGCGCCGCCGACGCCTTGGTGGCTGACAACACGAAGCGAACCGTCCAGCCGCGCAAGAAAAAGGGTGGCATTACCGATGAGCTGCTCGACTCGTTGCCCGCTGTGGAGATCGTGCTGGTGCCCGAAGAAGTGCAGGCCGAGCCGGAGGCGTATCGTCTGGTCGATGAAGTTGTCACCAAGCAACTCGATTACCAGCCGCCGCGCTATGTGTGCAACAAGATCATCCGCCAGCGCTTTGCGCGGATCGACGCTCCTCAGTATCCTCCCGTCATCGCCGAGCTGCCCACGATGCTGGAGCGCAGCAAGGCCGGGCCGGGTTTGCTGGCCTCCATTCTCACCGGCAAGTATTGCGATCATCTACCGCTCTACCGCCAGCAGCAAATCGCCAAGTGGCGGCACGGCATCGAGTTGTCGCGCCAAGATATGTCACGCTGGGTGGGACTGGCGGCCGATTGGCTACGGCCGATCTATCAAAACATCCTCGGCGGCATGTGGGGTGATGGTTATGTACAAGTGGACGAGACCTTCATCAAGTATCTGAGGCCCGGCAGCGGCAGAGCGCAGCAAGGTTGCTTTTGGACGATCAAGCGTCCAGGAGGCGACGCGATCTTCCACTGGGACCCCTCGCGCGCGGCCAGCGTGCTGCAAAAGCTCGTGCCCGTGGACTTTAGCGGCACCCTCCAAAGTGACGGCTACATTGCCTACTCCTCTTTTGCCAAGCGGCATGGGCAGCCGATCACCCTGGCGGCGTGCTGGGCGCATGTGCGGCGGCAGTTTTATGGAGCCACTCAAACCGGGGAGCGCAGGGCAGACGCGGCACTCATCATCAAACTCATCGGCAATCTCTATGGGATTGAGAAGCGGCTGCGTGCTAGGCGCGCGAGTGCCAAGCTGCGAACCGTGACCCGTCAAGCCGAGAGCCGCCAGATCCTGGAGCGCATTGGCCGCATCCTGCAGCACTGGAAGAGCAAGCGGCGTCATCTTCCCGCCGGCGAGATGGGCAAAGCGGTCAACTACACGCTGGGGGCGTGGGAGGCGCTGTGCGTGTTCATCGAAGATGGCCGCATCCAGATTGACAACAACCCCGTGGAGAATGCCATTCGACCGACTGCCGTGGGTAAGAAGAACTGGTTGTTCATCGGGGATGCGGAAGCGGGTGAGCGCAGTGCCATCGTGTATACCGTGATCGAAGCCTGCCGGAGCCGCAACATCAACCCGTTCGACTATCTACGCGATGTGTTCACGCGGATGCCATTGATGTCGGCCACCGACTACCCGAGTCTTGCTCCTGATGCTTGGCTGAAGGAACGCCAACCCGCCAAATACGCCACAAAAGCACCCGCCGGCACCTCCGCCAGCAATCGGCCAAGGCGCTGCGCGTGACGCTTACGAATCATTCATGAGCCTTCTACTGCAAACGCTGGAAAGCCCATGTCTGCTGCGTTGGGCTTGTTTTGAAAAGCATCGAGCATTTACCAATGCACTCCGCCTTTCAAAGCCTGTGCCCGCCTAGCATCCACAAGCTTTCCAGCGTTTTCGCAACGAAGTTCATGAATAATCCAGGCTAGGGAGAGGAAGCCTTGGGCGTGGATGCGGCGGCGGCTTGTTTGGCTATGGCGGCATCCCGTTCTTGAATGAAGTCACGGTCTGCCTGGGAAAGACGGTCGAGGGGGAGCTCGAAGGCTTTTTGCTGAACGAGCAGTCGGATCTGGCCCTGGCGGATGACGGTGGGGCGGGCGGGCAGGATCGGGGCTGCGGTGGTGGTGGTGGTGGTGGT
>DNXB01000376.1 GCA_003506995.1 Verrucomicrobiales bacterium | reverse complement strand
GAACGTGCGGGCATGAGCGTCGAGCGTTTCATCCGCAGCTTCCGTGAACACACCGGTCAGACGCCGGCGTCGTATGTGTTGAGCACAAGAATTCGTCTTTCCGGCGAGGCCTTGGCGCTCACGGACAAGACGATTGATCAAATCGCCATCGAGTTCGGCTTTCCCAACCGCCACTACTTCAGCCGCATGTTTGCCCGGCAGGTCGGTTGCGGCCCGTCGGAGTTTCGGCAAAGACAGCGGGATAGGAAGGGACGTTGATCAGGGCAGTTGGTCTGCGATTTCCTCCGCCGGGTAGGTCCAGATCTCGCTGAGGGTCGGATGGTAGTGAGGGATGCTCATGAACTGCTTCACGGTGGCGCGGAAGTTCATGGCGATGACGACTTCGTGGATGAGTTCGGTGGCCANNGTGGGCCGACGACGCAGGCGCCGAGGATCTCTCCGGTTTCGGCGTGGGCGTGCATTTGGACGAAGCCGTGCGTTTCGCCCATGACCATGGATTTGCCATGGTCGTTGAAGGGGTAGCTGGCGCTGAGGAAGGGGATGGCGTCTTTTTTGAGCTTTTCCGTCGTCGCGCCGACGCAGGCGACTTGGGGATGGGAGAAGACGCCGAAAAGCTGGAGGCGGTAGTCGATGGTTTCGTTGGCCACCTTGTTGTTCAGGAGCGCATGCGCGTTGCGGGCGGCGATTTCACCCTGCTGGATGGCGAGGTGGACGACATCGAGCGGGCTGCACACATCACCGGCGGCGAAGATGTGGGGTTGCGAGGTCTGCATGCGGTTGTTCACGGTGACCTTGCCCTTGCTCGTCGCGATGTGGGCGGCGTGCAGATTCAGGCTGCTGGTCGCAGGCTGGCGGCCCATGGCGAGGAGGATTTCATCGACGAGAATGGCGTGAGTGTGGCCGCCTTCGGTGAACTCGATGCGCTTGCGGCCTTCGTGGGTGGAAATGCGGTTCAGGTGTGTGCCGAGATGCACGGTCATGCCGCGCTCGGTGTAGGCTTTGGCGACGACATCGCTGCATTCGCGGTCGAGGCCGGTGAGGAGCTGAGAATTGCGTTGAATCAAGGTCACGCCGCAGCCCATGGCTTCCAGGTAGTGCGCTAGTTCGAGGGCGATGGCTCCGCCGCCGAGCACGGCGATGGTTTTGGGCAGCGCCTCGGCATCAAGAACATCGTCGCTGGTCCAGAAGCCGGTTTCGGCGAGCCCGGGCACCTCAGGCACGAAAACTTCCGAGCCGGTGGCGATGCAGAAGCTGCGTGAGGTGACGTGGAAGCTGGCGGAGCCATCACGCGGGACGACTTCGACGGTGTGTGAGTCCAGAAAGCGGGCGTGGCCTCGATAAAGGACGAAGCGACCGTCTTCGAGCTGTCCTTGGCGATAACCGGCGAAGTCGGCGATCAAGGTGCGCTTGCGATCCCGAATGGCGCGCACATCGACACCATGGGACGTGGCTTTGAGGCCGAACTCGGCGGCGTGGCGGATGTGGAGCTGGCGGTTGGCGGACTCGATGAGCGTCTTGCTGGGCATGCAGCCGCGCAGAATGCAGAGTCCGCCGAGTTCTTGAGCGCCGTCAATCACGGCGACACGCAATCCCGCGCTGTGAGCCGTTCTGGCCGCCGCGTAGCCGCCACTGCCGCCACCGATGACCACGAAATCAAAGTTGTGTTCTGACATGCGGAGAAATGCAGGGGAGGGGAGACGTTCGCAAGCTTCAGTCTGACACATCGGAAGGTTTGTCGATCGGGCATGGGCTGGTTGATCAGGGCATCGGTTTCGGGCTGGAGATTGACAACCTTTCTCCATTGGTGGTGATTTCTGTGTGTCTGACGCCGCGCAAAGCTCCAAACTCATTTTCCGCCGCACTTGGTCCTATCGCTGGATTGGAGCTCCCGTGTGCTTGCTCTCAGCGCTATGGCTGATGAAAAAAATGACCGAGCATCCCTCCAGTGACTGGCTCGTAGGAGCGGCGGTGATGGTCGGTTGCATGGCGGTTACTTTGGGTCTGTGGCTGCCTTCACGCTGGGCTGTCTGGCCATTGCGGGTTCTGGCGGCGCTGATGTCAATCGCCATGGTGATGGTTTTCAAGGATGCATGCCCGGATGGCTCGTCGATGTCTTGGAATGATGGATGGGATGGCGTGTGGCAGATCATCCGATCCACATGGGGAATTGTGCTCTTTGGCTTCTCGGGAATGTGGTTCGCTCTGACAGGCAAAATAGGCTGGCGCGAGGACCAGCGCCCGATCATCGTTTGAAGGAACGCAAACGCGGTGGCTATCGTCGTTGCCGCACCGCTTCAAACAAGACCGCGGCTCCGGCGGCGGCGACGTTGAGGGATTCGACGGGGGCGTGAAGCGGGATGCGCACGCGATGATCGCAGGCACTCATGATTTCGGCGCTGACTCCACGGCCTTCGTTGCCGAGGATGAGCAGCGTGGGCTGTCGCCAGTCGTAGTCGTAGTGTGAAAGATTGGCGTCGCCGGTGGCGACGACGGTTTTGAGGCCACGGCTGCGGCATGTTTCGATAGTACCGAGGCCGGAGACATCGGGCAGGATGGGCAGGCGGAAGGCGGAACCCATGGAACTGCGCAGGGTTTTGGGAGCGAAGGCATCGGCGCATCCTGCGAAGGCGAAAAGGCCGCTCACACCGGCGGCTTCGGCGGTGCGGACGAGGGTGCCGAGATTGCCGGGGTCTTGAATGCGGTCGAGGCCGAGGATGAGCGGTGCTTGGCCCTCGAACATGCGATCCAGCGTCGGCCAGGGACGTTCAGCGATGACGATGATCCCCTGAGTGGAGGTGGTGTCGCTCAGCGATTCTAGCACGGAGTCGGAAAGCTGGAAAACAGGGCAAGTGAGGCGCTGCAGCAGCTCTTGTTGTGCTGCTGAAGGCTCGGCGGCGGTGAAGCAGGCGTGCAGCTTGAGCGCGGATGCCACGCCTTCGGCAACGAGGCGCTCGCCCTCGACGAAGATCAAATCACGCTCACGGCCTTCGCGCACACGGCGGGCGTGTTTGACGCGTTCGTTGGAGGAACTGGTGATGAGCATGCGGGCGCGGGATGGAAAGCGCCCGATGTTTCAGCGGCAGTGCGGCTGATGGCAAGTGTTGATCTGCTTGAACGGACCCGTTGCGGCGCAACGGGGCAACTTTACGCGAAGACCTCCATCACCGGCTTGCCTTTGTCTCCCACGGTGAAGGGGCGGTTGCTGGGGGACATGACGACTTCATCAACGGGTAGGCCGAGGCTCCAGCCGATGGTGCTGAGGAAATCTTGAACAGATGTCTGTTTGTCAGCCACGGCCATGCCTTCTTTGTCGCTGGCACCATGGATGAAGCCGCCTTTGACGCCGCCACCGGCGAGCAGGGTGGAGAAGACCTTCGGATGATGGTCGCGACCGCCGTTGCCGTTGATCTTGGGGCCGCGGCCAAACTCGGAGCAGAGGACGACGAGCGTGCTTTCGAGCAGGCCGCGTGACTGGAGGTCTTCGAGCAGGGCGGCGAGCGCCACGTCTAGCTCGGCGCCGTGCTCTTCGAGTTCTTCGTCAATATTGTTGTGCATGTCCCAGCCGCCTTTGGCGACCTCGATGTAACGAATGCCCTTTTCGACGAGACGGCGTGCAAGCAGGCAGCCCTGGCCGAATTTGTTGCGTCCGTATTTTTCCTTCAAGGCATCGGGTTCGTCATCGAGACGGAATGCCTCAAGATCGGTGCTGGACATGATGCTGACCGTCTTGTCGTAGAACTGCGTGTAGCTCTTCACCTCGGCGGTCTGGAAACGCTCGCGGAAACCGGCGTCGAGCTGGTCGAGCAGCACCAGACGCTTGATCATGTTTTCGGGGCTGGTGTCGCTGCTGGCGTATTGCAGTCCGGCATCAGGGTCGAGAATGGGCAGGGGCGCGAAGCTGGAGGGGAAGAAGCCGTTGCCGTTTTGCGGCTGACGATTGATGCAGACATTGGAGGGCAGTGTCTTGTGGCTCTCGCCTTTGAAATGCTGCGCCCAGGCGCCGATGTTGGGGTGCTTGATGGTGCCGCGCTCCTCGTAGCCGCTGCGGATGACGTACTGGCCTGCCGCATGCACGCCGGTCTTGGAACTCATGCTGCGGATGATGCTGATCTTGTCGGCCTGCTTGGCGAGATTCTCCATCGTGCCGCCAAGCTGGAAGTCAGCTTTCGTTTTGATCGGTGCTTTCGGCCCCTGCGTCGGCCCGTCCTTCGGATCAAGCGTGTCGATGTGCGTCATGCCGCCGATCATCTGCAAAAAGATGACGTTCTTGGCCTTGCCGAAGCCAGGGCCGGTGGCGGGAACGGGAGCCGCTGTTTCAGCCGCGAGCATGCTGCCTGCCGTGCCGTGCAACACGGTGACACCGAGCGCGGTTTGAGCCCAGCGTTCGCAAAAAGCGCGGCGGGTGAGGTCGCAAAGGGCTAAGGGCGAAGGGCGAAGGGAGGAGTTCATGGTCGTGCAGGGCTGAGGGTGATGGCGAAGAGCGTAGGACTAAGAGTTGAGTTTTTTGCTTGGAGAGGAGTTTTGAGGCGGGCAGAATGGCGGCCTATGAGAACGACTTTTCGATTTGAAACGTTGAATGTGTGGCAGCGTGCGGCGGATGTGAGCCTGCTGGTGTTTGGTCATGCGGACAGGTTGGAGCGGGCGAAACAGTTCAGGTTCGCGGAGCAGCTCCGAAGCGCGATGCTCAGTGTCACAAACAACATCGCAGAAGGATCAGGAAGCGTTTCAAACCGGGAGTTTGCCCAGTTCATCAACATCGCGCGGCGCTCGGTGTTTGAGGTGGTGAACATGCTGGTGATGTTTGAGCGGCACGGTCTGGTGGAAGTGGACGAAATCGCTGAGTTGCTGACAGAACTCGAAGGTATCAGCAAGATGCTCGAAGCCTTTCGCAAAAAGCTCGCCAGCACTCTGCGGAGTGTCGCTGTAATCGCTATCGGTTTCGTGCTCATCGCTTGCTGTTTCTGAACCCTTCGCCCTAAGCTCTTGGCCCTTCGCTGCTACTCCACAAAGACAAACTCACGGGTGTTGAACAGCACCCAGGTGAGATCCCGCATGCCGAGGCCGCTGCCGAGGGCGGCGACGGCGGTGCCTAGCTCGTCGGCGTGGGGTTTGCGGCTGAAAAAGCTGAGGTAGAGGCTTTCGACCTGCTGCTCGGGTGTGCTCTGCGCGGCGGCGGTTTTGACCACGAGTGAGTCGTCCTGGCCGATGACCTTCTGCGCCTCGCCATTCATGAGCATGAGCACCTGCGGAATGCTGCCTTCTTCGGTGTTGCTGTCGGCGATCTGGCGGTCGCTCTGGCCGAACATGCGGAGGAAATGCTGGTCGCGCTCTGGCTGGTTGAGCTCAGAGGCGCGGGCGAGCACAAGGCCGTTGCGCGTTGGAGGGCTGATGGTGAGATCTTCCTCCTTGTTCATCGTTTCCTGCCTCATCACGCGCCTCTTCCTTTTGTCGTTGTTCTTGGCAGCGTACTGGCGCATGCCGGAGATGGCGCTTTCGATCTGGCTTTTGATGGCTTCCGGCCCCTTGGCGCTGGCAAAGTCAATGTTCATGACCTTGGCGTAGTCGGTGCCGCGGTGGGATTTGAATTTGTCCACATCCGCGCCGATGACGAGGGTGGCGCAGGAGTCCCATGCCTGCTCGGCGGACATGCGGCGAAGGATCGGGCCGGGGAAGAGGTAGGGCGTGTTGTCGCTGAGTTCGCGGCTGGTGGCCTCGCGCTGGTAAGTTTGAGTGTTGTAAAGCAGACGCATGAACTGCTTGAGGTCGAATTTCACGCGCACCATTTCAGCGGCAAGGTGGCGCAGCAGCGCGGGATTTGCGGCGGCTTCAGGGTCATCAAGGTCGGTTACGGGTTCACGAACGCCGACGCCAAAAGCGCGCTTCCAAAGACGATTCGCGATGGTCATGGCGAAGCGCGGGTTGTCCGGCGAGGTCATCCATTTGGCGAACTGCTCGCGCAGGTCTTCCTCGCTTTTGGTTTGCACGCCCTGGTAGGCTTTCTTCGTTTTGTCGTCGCTCCAGGTGATGAGTTTTGGGGCGACGTGCTCGCCGGGTTTGGCGTCCGGGTATTTGTAATCGTCCGGCAGCTTCAGGTCGTTGGTGCCGGTTTCTTCCACGGTCATGCCATTCACGCGCAGGACGTTTTTGGCCTGCTGCTGGAGGCGTCGGTCATCCAGGGATGCCACGGCCCTGCGCATCATCGCCGCGTTCTCGCTTCTGCCGGAGCGTCTGGCCCCGAGGGTTTCCGTGGCTCCGAAGAAGGAGGCCATTTCGTAGAACTGGCGCTGCGTCCAGTCAGCAAAAGGATGGTCGTGGCATTGGGCGCAGGAGACGTTCGCGCCGATGAAGGTGCTGAGCGTGAGGCTCAGGTTGTCCAGCCGCATGCCGGCATCGCGCAGGAGGTAGCCGGTGGCTCCGTTTTCCAGCAGCTTGCCATCGGCCGTCATCATGGAGTACACGATCTTGTCCCAGGACACGTTGTCGCCGATCTGCCGCTTCAGCCAGTCCTGGTAGGTGTGGTAGCGCACCTTGTTGGCCTGATCCGCCATGCGCATCATGTCGGCGAAGTAGTTGAACAGGTGGCTGTTGTAGCCGTCCGAGTTCAGCAGCTTGTCGATGACCTTGGCGCGCTTGGAGAGGCTGGTGTCATTGATAAATTCGAGCGCTTCCTCACGAGTGGGAATGCGTCCGGCGATGTCGAGATAGACGCGGCGGACGAACTGCTCGTCAGAGGCGAGCGGATTCGGCTTCTGCCCGGCCTTCTGCAATCCCGCATCCACC
>DNXB01000010.1 GCA_003506995.1 Verrucomicrobiales bacterium | reverse complement strand
ATGCGCACAACAACCGCGCCTGCCGGGGCGAGCGGGAGAAGGCGATGGCGCTCTATGAATCGCTGAACGAAGCAGAACGGGAAAAGGTGCCGCAGGAGCTGCGTGTGTGGCTGCGCTATCGCAGTGAGAAATACTTCGGCGATGATCGCACGCCGCCGGGAGGAGGAAAAAGACGCCAAAGGCGCAAAAGTTGGGATTGGCTGCTCCTGCTTCAATCCATCATCGAATGAAACCTTCTGACAGGAAGGTCTCTGGCCTGTCCCTTTTTTGCGGTCCTTGCGTTTCTTTGCGGCCAACCTCATCTCTGAAGCTGACATGAAGAGCGCTCTCAAAGAAGGTCTGCATCCGCGCAACGGCTTCCGCACGCGCTATGACTTTCCGCAGCTCGTCGCGTGCAGTCCGGTGCCGACGGCATCTGGATGCGTTTCAGCAACTCTTCGCCCTTTCTCCCAGTCAGCGCCGACGGGGGACGCGCGCGTGGGCGATCAGCGGGAACCGTGCCGCTTTGCGCCAGAGCCTGGCAGGTGAAAAGGAGGGCGAGGAGGAATCGGCGAAGCGGCATGGGCATCCTCAGGCGAAGCCCGCGCAAACATCGAGCACGAAAATGGATCTGGCAGTCCGCGCCGACGCAAGGATGCGGGCCTGAATGCGTATTTTTGAGATGTCTGATCTCTCCGCGCTTTCCCGTCGTGAACTGCTGACCCGCATGGGGGGCGGTTTGGGCGCGCTTGGGCTGGCCTCGACGGTGCAGGCGGGGCCGAGGTCGCACTTTCTGCCGAAGGCGAAGCGGGTGATTCACTTGTTCATGAATGGCGGGCCGTTTGGGCCGGACTTTTTCGATCCGAAGCCGGGACTGACGAAGTATTCAGGCCAAAAGCCGACGGGGGCCGACCTGCGCACGGAACGGCCGACGGGCGGGCTGCTGGCGTCGCCTTACGGCTACGCGAAGCATGGGCAAAGCGGGCTGGAGATCAGCGAGCTGCTGCCCAACCTGGCGCGGCATGCGGATGACCTGTGCGTGCTGCGCTCCTGCCACACGGACAATCCGAATCATGGTCCGGCGCTGCTGCTGATGAACAACGGCACGATGACGGAGCGCGTGCCGAGCATGGGCTCGTGGCTGAGCTACGGCCTGGGCAACGAGAACGCGAACCTGCCGTCCTTCGTGGTGCTGTGTCCGGGCAAGCCGGTGCGGTTTTCGATCTTGTGGAGCAGCGCGTTTCTGCCGGCGCAGCATCAGGGTGTGTACATCAATCACTCGAACCTGGACCCGAAGCAGATGATTCCGTGGCTGACGAACGAGCGATTCTCACCGACCGAGCAGCGGAAGCAGCTTGATCTGATGCAGGCGCTCAACGCGGAGCATCTGGTGGCGCGTGGCGGGGCCGATGTGGCGCTGAACTGTCGCATCCAGGCGATGGAAACGGCCTTCCGCATGCAGTCTGCGGCGACGGACGCCTTTGATGTGAACTTGGAACCCGCGAAAGTGCGCGAGATGTATGGCACGAGCCACTTTTCCAATGGCTGCCTCATGGCGCGACGGCTGGTGGAGCGCGGAGTGCGTTTTGTGCAGCTTTATTATGGCAACGGTCAGCCGTGGGATTCGCACTCGAATCATGACGCGACGACACGGAAGCTGGCGGCGGACATCGACCGGCCCATCGCGGCGCTGATCGGCGATTTGAAGCAGCGCGGCATGCTGGACGACACGCTCATCGTCTGGGGCGGTGAATTTGGCCGCACGCCGGTGAGTGAGAACGGCAACGGCCGCGATCACAATCCGCACGGCTTCTGCATGTTCTTCGCAGGAGGCGGGGCGCAGGGAGGCACGGCCTTCGGGCAGAGCGATGAGTTTGGCTTCAAAGCGGCGGTGGACAAGATGCACATCCACGACATCCACGCGACGATCCTGCATCTGCTGGGCATGGATCACGAGAAGCTGACGTATCGCTATGCCGGACGTGATTACCGGCTGACGGATGTTCACGGGCGTGTGCCGCGTGCGATTGTGGGCTGATGCGATGCCGTGAAGCAATCGTATGCATCACCGTTTTGGAAGGCACCACCGCTTCTCGCGCCCTTCCAGGGCGCGGTGAGATGGACGTGGTTGTTTGTTTGCGGGTCCGGTGGTTCTCGCTCGCCAAGCCTCGCTTCACCACCGGCTTTTTTTCTTGCGAGCCTCCGGCACGCATCTTCAGATTGGGATCGCTCAACGGCCATGGGGCCAAGGCGAATCAGGCCCGGGTCTTGTCGGTCCTGAAACGGCTCCAGAAGGATTTTTTCTGGGGCTCGGCTTTGCGGATCTCCACCATCGGCGGCTTCTTGGTCTTCGAGGCGGGGGAAGGAGGGGTTTCCTTGGGTTTGTCCGCCGGTTTGACTGAGGCGGGTGGCGTCGTCGCGGGAGGATTGTTGTCCGCAGGTGGCGTGGCCGGCCCGTAAAGCTCGCGTGTTTTTTGATGCAGCATCTCGGCCTCGGCGGCGCGTTGCATGGAGTCGCGGATGCTGGAGGGCACGGCGCTTTCGGTCAGCGGCGGGAGGAGCAGGTTGGGGCCCTGCGCCCAGTTGCCCAGGGCTGGAAGCACCGAGGCGACCTCGCTCTGGTTGTTCACCTTGTGCAGGCCGATGACGCGCAGGGATGTGCCGAACATGTAGAAAATGGTGCTCTCATCGAGGCCTTCGACCATGCTGCCGCCGCGCTGCAAGATCGGGCTGCCGCGCAGGATGATCTCGTCCTCGGTGATGAAGGCTTCCTGGCAGAGCGCCTTGGCGGGCTCGCCGAAATTCATTTCGATGAAGACCTTGCCACGGGCGCGCGCCTTGCGCGGCTTGCCGTCGTCGGTGTATTTGAAGACCTCGATCGAGTCGGCGGCGATCTTGAGGTAAGGCGGGAATTCCAACTGCTGCGTGGAGATGCTCTTGGCCTCGGTGAAGCTCATGCTGAGCAGGAAGCTCAGGTCCATGGGGCCTTTCACCAAAACAGCGTCCGTTCTGCCGGAAGCAGCCGGGTCGGCCGGGGTTGCAGGCGTGGTGCCGGTGGTGCTGAGGCTACGACAGCCGACGCCGAACAGGATCACTGTCGTCAGCGTTGCGGCGGCCAGGCCGTGAAGGTACCGTGGTTGAGTGGTCATCAGCTTTACTTAGATACACCAAACACGAATCTGCTCATCTTGATTTTTTCAAGATTGTGAATCAATCGCCTGATTTTGTGGTGAATAGCGCTGGTGGGCGGCAAAAACCATGCCGAACGGGTTTTCGGCGTCGGCAGGGGACTCGAGACGGGAAACCACCCGCCAAATCCCAGGATCGAGGGCGGGAAAGGGGACTCCAGCGTGCAAATGGGTGCCCACATGCGTGAGAATCAGCCGGTCCGCCCTGGGCATGGCTGCCGAATAGGCTGCGCCGCCGCCACAGACAAACAACTCCCGCGCCCCACCTTGGGTGGCGGCTTCCAAGGCCGATTCAAGATCGGCCACGGCCTGGCCGACGGGTGGGGTATAGTTCGGGTTTCTCGTCAGAATGAGGGGGTGATGCCCGGCCTGGAACCAGCCCAGCATCTCCTGGTAGGTGCGCCTGCCGATCAACAGCCACTGACCGCGTGTGACGCTGCGGAAGTGCTCCCGGTCTTTCGGCAGATCCCAAGGCACACCGTGGCCGGTGGAAATGAAGCCGTCCGCCGAGACAGCGGCGATGAGTGTCAGGACAGGCCGCGACTTCACTCAGAAGAGGGCTGATTCGCCGTCGCGCAGCAGTCGCACCCGATGCTCGATCTGGCGCTCCAGGGCGGCTTTGATGAGGCGTTCGGCGGGTTCATGGATCGGTTCGCCGCCGAGCGGGAAGGTTTCGTGATGCATCGGCACCATGGATTGCGCCCCGAGCATTTCGAAGGCGTCCAGCGCCTCCTCGGGGTTCATGTGGACCGGGCGTCCGCTGGGCGCGTCGTAGGCACCGATGGGCATGAGGGCGAGGTCGATGCTGGAGCGCTTGCCGATCTCCTGGAAGCCGTCAAACATCGCGCTGTCGCCGCAGTGGTACAGGCAGCGGTCGGGGGACTTGATCAAAAAACCGCCGAAGCCACGATGCGTGTCATGGATCATGCGCGCACCCCAGTGGCGGGCAGGGGTCAGGGTGATGCGCAGATCCCGGAAGGTGGCACTCTGCCAGGTTTTCAGCTCCACGATGCGTCCGAAGCCGCAGTTCTTCACGATCTGGCCGACCCCTTCAGGGACGATGATCGGCTGGGCGGCGGCCAGTTTGCGCAGACTGGGCAGGTGCAGGTGGTCGTAATGCGCGTGCGTCACGAGGACGAGGTCGATCGGTGGAAGATCATGCGCCCAGACACTCGGGTGTCGCACGCGTTTGACCGGACCGTGCCACAGCGCCCAGTTGGGGTCGATGGCGATGTTGATGCCTCCCACCTGGGCAAAGAAACCGGCATGGCCGAGCCAAGTCACCGCAATTTCGTCCTGCGTGGCGATCGGCAGCAGGCCGAAGTGGCAGCTTGGCTTGCGCGGAGCAAGGAGGGAGGGGATCAGCACCTCGTTGAGGAACTGCATGTTGCGCTTGCGCCAGCCTTCCGTCGGCAGCAGACCGATGCGGTTGCCCTCGGTCTGGGTGCGCTTCATGAAGCGACGCCTTTTCAGCGGGCTGGGAGGGCCAGCCGCGCCAGAAGTTGAAGCGGGATCGAAGAGCATGACCGGGAATCCTAAGTCTTATGGATGTTAGAGATCAACGGCCTCAAACTCAAGGCTTAACTTCCAGGGGGCCGCAAAAGGCTGTTTCGGCACAAAACCCGCCTGTTCAGGCTCTTACCGTGCCCAGCGCGGTGACCCATTTCCCCTTGGTGATCGTTTTTTGGACCACGAATCCGGCGCGTTTTCCTGCTGCCAGGCAATCTTTGGCCTGGGTGCGCAGGATGCCTGAGAGCATCAAAACACCGCCCGGAGCCACCGATTGAAGCAATTGCGGGAAGGCGGCCTCCAGCACGTCGTGGAAGATATTGGCGGCCACGATGTCCCAGGTCTGCTTTGGCTGCCACTTGAGCACGTCGATTCGGCTAAAGCGAACTTTGGGCGTGCCATTGCGCCCGGCGTTCTCCTTTGAGATGCGCACCGCCGCCGGGTCGTAATCACAGCCCCAGACCCGGCTGGCGCCGAGTTTCGATGCCGCGATGGCCAGGATGCCGCTGCCGCAGCCGAGATCGGCCATGCTCCAGGGCTTGCCAGACTTGTTCAGCGCTTCTGCCAGATCCACGAGCAGGCGCAAAACGGTGGCCGTGGTGGCATGATGGCCGGTGCCGAAGGCCATGTCTGCCGGCACGGCGATGATCTCGCGGTTGGGGAATTCTTTGCGGGCCTTCGTGAGCTCCGCGTTGGTCCGGGCCGTGCAGACGACGAATTTTTCACGCACCTTCACGGGTGGTGGTGCCTGGGAGGCATGCGCGGCCCAGTTCTGCTGCTTGAGCTGCCGCACGCTGCCGCCCCACTCTTTTTGAATGGCCCTGGCCCGCTTCTCCGTGGCGCAATAGACCTCCACACGGATGGTTTGCCTGCCTGGAAAGCTGCTGATGACGAGCGTTGCGTCATTACTCCCGGCAAATCGTTCTTCCCACGCATCAGACCACTTGGTGGCGGAAAGTTTGGACCAGACAAACATGAAGGCTTGGGAGAAGGCCATCTCTCTGAGAGAGATGGAGCGGGTGACGCGATTCGAACGCGCGACATCTTCCTTGGCAAGGAAGTGCTCTACCACTGAGCTACACCCGCAAAACTTGCGGCCCGGATACTGGCGCAAGCTGGTTAACGTGCAAGCGCAAAGTTGAGTCTGTTGAGAATGATTTCATCCGGGGCATGATGCCCGTGTGAACCTCCCCGCATACATCTGGATCAACGGTCGCGTCGTCAGCACTGCTGAGGCGCGCATCTCTCCCTTCGACCATGGTTTCCTTGTGGGAGACGGCGTGTTTGAGACGCTCGTCGCCCGCAACGGCAAGCCCTTCACTCCCACGCGGCACTGGAAGCGTCTCGTCGCCTCCTGCGAGTCTATGGGCATCACGCCGCCTGCTTTTGAGGTCTATTGGCAGGCC
>DNXB01000387.1 GCA_003506995.1 Verrucomicrobiales bacterium | reverse complement strand
CGCAACAGGAGGAAACAACATGAAATCAGACATCTACGAACAGGTCACAGACCGCATCATCACCCAGCTTGAATCAGGGGTTGTCCCTTGGAAATCGCCATACTTCTCGAAGGTTGGTTTTCCCCGCAACTTCTCCACCGGCAGAGCTTATCAGGGCATCAATGTTTTCCTGCTTGGCAGCCTGCGTTTCACCTCGCCTCACTTCCTGACCTTCATTCAGGCCAAGGAGCTTGGCGGACACATCCGCAAAGGGGAACACGGTTCCCTTGTCGTGAAATGCGGCACCTACACCAAGCACGAGGACCAAGCCCCCTCCATTGAGGACGAGGCAGAGACGCGCCGCTTTTTGAAGGCTTACACCGTGTTTCATGCTTCGCAGATCGAAGGCATCGAATTCCCGCAGCCCGATAATCTGCCGGAGCTTTCCATCACGCAGAAGACAGACCGCGCCCGCGAGATCGTCGCAGCGATGCCGAACGCCCCCGCCATCCATGACGGGAACGCGGTTCCCTGCTATCGCCCCAAGACTGACAGCGTTCACATGCCGGAGCGTGGTTTCTTCGAGAGTGAAGAAGCGTATTATTCCACCCTCTTTCACGAGCTGAGTCACAGCACCGGCCACGCCTCACGCCTTGCCCGTAAGTCACTGCTTGAGAACAAGGGCATTGATGCCGCAGGCGACACCGCCCGCAAAGTCTATGCCGAGGAGGAACTGGTGGCAGAAATGGGCGCTTCATTCCTGAACGCCCACGCCGGCATCATGGAGGACAAAATCAGCAACTCCGCCGCCTACCTGCAAAGCTGGATTGATGCCCTCAAAGGCAAGGACGCCAAAAGCTGGATTGTCCGCGCTGCATCTCAGGCGCAGAAGGCAGCCAACTACATCTTGAACATTCAGCCGGAGGTTCTGCCATGAGCACCTTGCTCGCCCTCTCAGATGCCGAGCTGATCGAATTGGCAGACCTTACCGATGCGGAGTTTGACGAGCTGGAAAACCAGCTCGCACTCCGCGCCGCGTGCCTTGGCTGGACTGGCGACCCCATGCGTCAGCCGCTCGAAACCGTCGCCGCCATCGTGCGCGGCATCATCTCCAAACGCACCCGCTAAAACCGCACACCATGAACTCACTTGTTAAAGTCACCGGACCCCACGCCGGAGCCGTCAGAGTCGAAGGGAAGCCTCGCGCCGCTTGGCGCGTTGCCGTCATTGAAATGCAGAACCGAAGGCCGCAAGGCAAGGTTTACCACTGCCTCAACTATCACCGCGCCGTTTCACTTTCCTGCAATATGGCACATGACCGGAAATTGCACCTTCACCTGGAAGCACTGCCCCATTAAGGGGAGCAGATGCGACACTCGCTGTTCGCTTGTTCTGCGAATACTTTTGGAAGTCCCCGCCCGGCCCATCCCCGACTTTCCGCGACCAAACGGTCGCCCGGATTTCCATTCGGTAATCTTGCCAAGCTAGCCGCTGGCGGCGTGTCTCTGGCAGGCTACGTCAGGTCACATGAATGGGCTTTCCGCAATTTCATTTCCCCCACATTTCCACCGCCTGAATCCTTCCCACAGGCTGGTTGAGCTTCGCAAGCTCGCGCAGTTCTGAACCGTCAGGTTTCATCCTGAAAACTGTGTTGCGGGTGGCAAGCACCACCACACCCAGTTCTCGCATCAAAGCCACCGCAGCAGCGCTGTCATAGCCCACCATATAAGGCTGCTCCAGCACCCGATGGGCTTCACTGCCAACTGTTTTTAGCCAGGTGCCGCGCAGTTTCATGTCTGGGATTTCCCGCGCATACATCAGCGTGTCATGGCTCACCCAGCCGATATGGTCAGCTTCGATATTCAAACTCTCTGCTGTCTTTTTTTCGACATCGACCACCACAAGAGCCTTCCCGTTGTTGCATAACACATAGCGGCCATCCAGGGACGGGTCGGTGATTTTATGACACTCAAAAGGCAGCGTAGCCACCTCCTCAACTGTGTTCTTCTTGCGGTCGAATATGCCAACGGTCTTGCCTCCGATGATGAAGACGCATCTGTCATTGTTTAGCCACTGAACATCTGAAACCCTGCCTTCTCTTTTTGGGAACAAGCTGGCTTCCGGTTTGTCGATGTCATAGACGAAGATTTTTTCACCATCGTTGCCCACCAAGACCTTGCAGTCGGGTGATCGCAGCTTGGCTTTGATGTGCATTGGGATTTTTGTTTGCTTCAAGTCCCCCGTGCTTAAATCCACGCGGAGCTGATTGTTCTGCGCATTGACCAGACAGGCTTTTTCAGAGGCCAGGGACACATTGACCGAAAAATATGGAGCATAGAACTGGCCGTAATGAGTGGCTTGCCGTTCGTTGATGAACTTGAATGCGGTCCAATCAATGCCCGCGATCCAGATGTCACCGTCCTTCACATACATGGCCTGACTGCCGTCATTGGTGAATGCAGGAGGCGTTTCGACGCCCATCACTCCATCCTGTTTGCCATCCAGCCCGAACCGCATGATGCCGCGCTCTGCCTGCACCATAAGATGCCTGCTTTCAGGATAATAGAAGACGCGGAGCGGAATGCCCCGCAGCCAGTTTTTGAAGATCAGTTCTCCGGTGCTGATGTCATACAGGTCGCCGCCAACTAGGGCCAGCCAGCCCAGCTTATCGGGAAGCGCGTCAGCTTTCT
>DNXB01000240.1 GCA_003506995.1 Verrucomicrobiales bacterium | reverse complement strand
TCCGCGACATCACCAGCGGCAACGCCACCATTCGCGGAGCCGCCGAACGCGTCGCCATGAACACCCCCATCCAAGGCACCGCCGCCGACATGATCAAGCTCGCCATGATCCACGTCGCCACCGCCTTGAAACAAGCTGGCCTGCAAACCCGCATGCTCCTCCAAGTCCACGACGAACTCCTCTTCGAAATGCCCGAGAGCGAGGTCGATCAGGCTCGTGCGATCATTCTCGGCGCGATGAAGAACGCCCTGCCGCTCGAAGGCGTGCCGGTTGAGGTTGAGGCTGGGACGGGCTTGAATTGGCTCCAGGCGCATTGAGGCTTGCAAGCAAGGACGCTTCCAGCTTTCATCACCTCACGCCATGCCCGAATCGCCCCGACTTATTCATCATCTCAAGCCAAGGAGCATCCTGTCCTTTGGGTCTGAGTTTTCTGGCATTGAACTTGGTGCATTAAATTTGCTCATCGGTCCGAATGGAAGCGGAAAGTCCAATTTGCTTGAGGTGCTCGACTTCATGAGGGCATCTGTAAAAGACTTTGCTGAGGCCACACGAAAAAGCGGCGGTGTAAAAGAGTGGCTGTGGAAGGGGAACAAGACAGGAGAGGCTAATGTCGAGCTGACCATGGACTATCCTCGACGTCCAACCGCTTTGCGACACTCAGTGGCATTCATCGTCGAGAACCAACGCCTTTTCCTCGAAGATGAGCGGGTGGAAGATGCCTCAGAAGAGGATACTCGTGTTTATTATGCCGGTCTGCGTTCTGGCGAACCACAGGTCTCAGTTTTCATTGGAAAAGAAGAACGCAAAAAGCCAATTCCGTCTTTGAATCCAACCCAGTCGATTGTGAGTCAATTAGTGGAACCATCCATTTATCCAGAACTCCGCTGGCTGGCTTCCAAGTATGAAGGCATTCGCATATACCGTGAGTGGTCCTTTGGACGTAACACTTTGTTCAGAATCCCCCAGCCCGCCGACATGCGCCGAGATGTCCTTGAGGAAGATTTCTCCAACCTCGGCCTCTTTCTCAACCGCCTCAAAACCGAGTTTCCCGCCGCCAAGCGAGCCTTGCTCAAAGCCCTTCAAGACCTTTATGAAGGCATCACCGACTTCGAAGTGAACACGAATGGCGGCACTGTTCAGGTGTTTCTCCACGAGGGCGATTTCGCCATTCCGGCCACCCGTTTGTCCGATGGCACGTTGCGCTATCTTTGCCTGCTGGCAATTCTGTGTGACCCAAAGCCGCCACCGCTCATTTGCATTGAGGAGCCAGAACTGGGACTGCACCCGGACATTTTGCCGGGGCTGGCGGACTTGCTTCGCGCCGCTTCGGAGCGCACACAACTTATCGTGACCACGCATTCGGACATCCTTGTCGATGCGATGACCGAGACTCCTGAGTGCGTGATCGTTTGCGAGAAGCATGAGGGCCAGACCGAGATGAAGCGGCTTGATGCCGGTGAGTTGAGCGTGTGGCTGCAAAAATACCGTCTGGGCCAGCTCTGGATCGACGGACAGCTCGGAGGCAAGCGCTGGTGAAGGCGATCATTTACATCGAGGGCGGTGCCAGCGGCCCGCACTCGAAGAATCTCAATATTCGCTGCCAGAAGGCTTTTCATGCGCTGTTGGACAGGATGGGACTGCAACGCAAACCGCGTCTCAAAGCCTGCGGCGGTCGAAACGCGGTCTATGACGACTTTTGCACCGCTCACGCAGCGAAACGCGAGGACTTCGTTTCCATGTGGATCGACAGCGAGGAACCCATGAAGGACATCGAAGCTGCCTGGAAGCATCTGGCAGAGGTCACGACGGTGGCGGCCTGGAAAAAGCCCGAGGATGTGGAAGATGAACAGGTGCTCTTCATGACGACCTGCATGGAGACCTGGATCGTCGCGGACCGGAAGGCTTTGAAACGGCATTTCGGACACAAGCTCCATGAAAACGCGCTCCCGCCTCCCAACGATCTCGAAAGCCGTGACCGTCACGATGTGCAAGAACGTCTCGAACGAGCCACCAAGGACTGCCAGAACGCCTACGCCAAAGGAAAACGCTCATTTGAGGCATTGGAGGAGGTCTCGCCGGACGCCCTGCAGGAACTGCCAAGTTTTTGCCGCGTGCAGCGCATCTTGAAAAAGCGGCTTTGAATCGCGGCAGTCGTTGCTGCCACTCCCCGCTCTTCGGGTCAAACGCATCGCCAAGCCGTCGCCAAGGAAGTTACGAGCGAGGTGACTGCGGAGTCTCTCTTTGCGTTTTGCACCGACGGAAGTTATTGATTCGCATGCAAACGCAGCCAGCCATGCCAACTGCCGCCTCCCAGGTTTTGGAGCGTCTGGGGAGGATTTCGGCAGCGGGCGAACTCGACACGCCACACCGGCTGGCACGGCTGGTGGCGCGGGTTTTGGTGAGCCGGAGGCTGAGGCAGCGACGGAAGTGGTGCGATATAGCGCGAGGGCTTGCGGCTGATCCCTGTGTGGAGGATCGGCTGATCCGGCAGGCGATGCGCTGGCTGTCCATCAAGCCTGGGAAGGCAGCGTCATGAATTGGAGCGTGCCACCGCCGAACTGGGCGGGCGCCGCAGGGCGCTTTCTGGATGCATTTTTTGCCGGACTGCATGCACAAATGCCAGACTACACGGAGCCGCTGACCTTGTTCGGATCGGTGCCTATCCAGCTCTGCCTGGATGAGGCGTTCACAAGCGCGGATGCGGACATCATGGTCTCCGGCGAGCTGCCAAAGCTACGCGAGGTGGCTAGAAAATTGGAACTGTCAGCAGGAGGGTCGGTGCGTCCCACCTTCGGGCTGCAGCTCTGCCCTCGCCATTTTTTCCGCACGACGGCGCATTACCTCCAGCGGGCGCACGTCGAGGTGCGGCATGGCGTGAAAATCATCGTGCCGCATGTGCGCGATGTGCTGATCGGGAAGCTGCACCGGTCGCGGACACCCGAGCAAGAGGGGCTGGCGACGAAGGACATCCGCGCGTTTCACCGCGTGCGGCAGCTCTGCGGCGGACATCCCACAGAGGATGATCTGATCGAGGATATGCTGGAATGCGCGCCTTACTTCCGCATGCCGGAACACGGTGAGGTGAATTACTTCGGCGCTTCGCTGTCTTGAGTGGGT
>DNXB01000059.1 GCA_003506995.1 Verrucomicrobiales bacterium | reverse complement strand
CGAAAAAGCCGCCGGAGGTCAAGCCTGGGAAAGGAAACCGGGAGTGTGAAGTCTCCTCCTCTCCCGGTCTCCTCTTCTCCCCCGTCTTCCGCCTACAGGCTCATGTGGCTGACGGGATCGCTCCAGTCGCTGTAGCCGGTGCTGCCGCCGACGGCGCGGACTTGGAACTGGTAGTTGCCGCCGGGCGTGAGAGCGTTGATGGGCATGTTGCGCGAGTTGGTGAACAGTCCGCCGTTTTGCAGCGGGCCGGGCGCACCGCCAGCGCCGATGAGGGCGTAGCGCACCTCGTAGCACTTCGCATTGGCGATGGGGCCAACGCGCACGACGAGCTGGCCGGAGTTGCCATTGACGATGTCCTTGATGGTGGGAGCGAGCAGTGGCGTGGAGGCGTGGTTGGTGCTCACGGCCTCAAAGCCGCTGGAGAGCAGCGTGGTGAGGTCGTTGTTGCAGTTGGTCTGCACATAACCGGCGAGCTGGCGCAGCAGGTCGATGAGGTCATCGCGTTTGCTGTTCTTGTCCGCCGTGTCGGTCGGCCCGCCCTGCGCGGCCTTGGCAATGGCCTGGGTGAAGGCCTCCGTGGCCGCATCCAGCGCAACCTGGGTCACCGGCGGCGTGGCGTAGGCCGCATTGCCGTAGAGTTTCTGACTGACGGAAGAGGAGGTTTCTTCCAGCGAGTGGTCGGCTGCCGAAGCGAAGCCGAGGAGGACGCGTAACTGAGGCATATGTTTTCGATTGGGTTGTGGCAAAAACCCATCCCAAGTCAGGCCCGAATCCCAACGCAAAGCGTTGCCTTGAGAATCGGTGCCATCCCAGGTGAGCGGAATCTTGGCCATAGGTTGGATGTTTGGGTTGCTGTGGGGGCTTTGAAAATGAACGCGTTAACCTCAGCGGCCCACCAGGGCCGGCACGGGCGATTGGTTGCCACGGAACGAATTTGGTCCGGCATCGAGTGAGTCTTCTCCGCCATGGAGAAGGTCTTCGCCGTGATCGAGAGAGTCTGGTCCGCGACGGAGAGAGTCTTGTCCGCCGCTCCGCCAAGGGCTTCCGTCCCGCCGCAAACTGCATCCCCCACCGCTGAAACTCACTCGATCCGCCAGCACGCCTGCGGCATGGCGGACAAAACTCCCTGAACGATGGCTGAAGGCATTCATGAATCTCGGTGAATTCCACGCAGTTTATTTCAAACCGCCACCGGCCCGCAATAATATACTTTTTTCACCTCCAAATGACGCTTAAGCACTGGCGGGTAAAATGCTGATTTGGAATTGGCTATATGCGCCGAACTTTTTTCTGGCTTTAGGAATGAGGTCCGCCCCGCAAGCGTGTGGATGAGCGTTTCAGCCTCAGGAGCATCCTGCAGCACGCATGAATAGAATAAGGATGATTAGACTCCACGAATGAGCGGCGGTGAGGAACTTCATGGGTCGAATCCGAACGAGTACGAGGCGTGACATCTTGCAGGTGACAAACCGACAGATTTGTGAATGATCGTTGATGTTAGCCGACCCAAGCACTGTCCCTCGTCACAACGACTACCTGGCGAACCATTTCACCGACCAATCATTTCACCAAAGCACCCTCAATCATGAGCATTGAAGTAATTTGCACTCTGGTCACCGCCGTTACGTCGATCATTGCCATTCTTCTGGCGGTCTACTCGTTTTGGTTTCAGACGCGCCAAGCGAACCGGACGCTCGGTATCATAATCCTTCGAGATTGCGAACGCGACTTTTTTTACTCCACTGAGATGCGCCGTCGCCGATTCGAGGCGGCGCGCTTCCTCATGACGCGACAGCCTGGACAGTCGCCGCCGCAAGCATGCTACGAACTCCTGGACTTCATCGACTGTTTTGGAATTTATGTGAATCGCGGCCTCATTGAACCGGAGCTCGCATGGAATACTTTCTATTACTGGTTTAGTGTTTATTGGCACTCGCTCTCCAAGGAGGTTGACGAACTCAACGAGCAAACCGACGGCGTTCCTTACCTCTGGAACTGCCATATGCTCTATTCACGGCTGACCAAGTGGGGAGAGCGTCACAAGCGCCTCCCAAGCGAAACCCTTCGATATGCACCAGAACGACTACAGCGATTCTTTGCGGACGAGTTGTCAGCGTGTCGGGATGCCTGCGAGAGCACGGAACCGACTCCGGACCTGCCCGTAACCCCAACGGCCCACAAGTCGGATGCAGGCAACGGCTCGTATGGCGTCTGACGTGTTATCGACGTTTCTCACTGCCGTTGCCTGATCCTTGACGTTGCTCCATTCTGATCAAGTGAGGCGCGAGATTCCGCCTTCACGCCACGTTCGTGACCATCGAATGCGTCTCTCGATTCTCTTTCTTCTCTCCTCCATCCTCACCGTCCATGCGGCGGTGGATTTCTCCCATCAGATCGTGCCGATCCTGCGCGAGCATTGCGCGGAGTGCCATGCGGGGGACAAGAAGAAGGGCGGGTTTTCCTTCAATGATCGGGCGGCGTTGCTGGAGGGCAGTGAGAACGGACCGGTGGTGATCGCAGGCAAGGCGGGCACGAGCCGCATGATCGAGGTCATTCTCTCGACCGATTCCGATGAGCAGATGCCGCCGAAAGGGAAGCGGGTGCCGGCGGATCAGATCGCGCTGCTGAAGGAGTGGATCGACTCGGGCATCGCATGGGAGGAAGGATTCGCATTCAAGAAGGCCGCGTATGAGCCGCCGCTAAAGCCACGCTCGCCGACGCTGCCTGCGGCGGTGGATGGGCGCTCGCATCCGATTGATCGCATCCTCGACGCGCATCTCGCGGTGAACAAGCAGCCGCGTCCTGCGGCCATCAACGACCGCACCTTCCTGCGCCGGGCTTCGCTCGATCTCATCGGCCTGCTGCCCAAGCCGGAGATAGTGGCGGCCTTTGACAAGGACAACACCGCTGACAAACGCACGCGGCTCGTCGAGGCGCTGCTCAAGCGCGACATCGACTACACGGAGCACTGGCTGACGTTTTGGAACGATCTGCTGCGCAACGACTACGGCGGCACGGGCTTCATCACCGGCGGGCGCAAGCAGATCAGCAACTGGCTGTATCATGCGCTGATCACGAACCTGCCCTTTGACCAGTTCGTGCGCGAGCTGATCGCGCCGCCGAACGACGAGAGCCGGGGCTACATCGACGGCATCAAGTGGCGCGGCGATGTGAGCGCCGGGCAGACGGTGGAGATTCAGTTCGCGCAGAGCGTCTCGCAGAGCTTCCTCGGCATCAACATGAAGTGCGCCTCGTGCC
>DNXB01000442.1:12615-17754 GCA_003506995.1 Verrucomicrobiales bacterium | reverse complement strand
GGCATGGCGGGTGATGGCATCAACGACGCACCCGCCTTGGCCGAAGCCGATGTCGGCATCGCCATGGGCACGGGCACGGACATCGCCATGGAGACCGCCCCTGTCACGCTCGTGCGCGGTGATCTGCGCGGCATCGTCCACGCCATCCAGCTTGGCCGCGCGATGATGCGGAACATCCGGCAGAACCTGCTCTTCGCCTTTCTCTACAATGCCCTCGGCATCCCCATCGCCGCCGGCATTCTCTATCCCTGGCTCGGCGTGCTGCTCAGCCCGATGATTGCCGGTGCGGCCATGAGTCTGAGTTCCGTGTCGGTGATCGCGAATGCCTTACGGCTGAGAAGCATGAAGCTCTGAGCATGCGCAAACGGCGCGGTGGGATAACACCCCATCGCGCCGTCGTGCTTCACGGCGCAAGGTGAGGCACACCAGCCATTCCAAAACACCATGAAAACCTTGTTCACAGCCGAAGCGATTTCCAAAGGCGGACGTTCGGGCACCATCGAGACGCCGGACCAGTTGCTCAACATCACGTTGGGCAATCCGTTGGAGCAAGGCGCTGAGAAACTGGGGCCCAATCCCGAGCTGTTGTTTGCGGCGGCTTACTCCGCCTGTTTTCACGGCGCGGTGAGATGCGCGGCCAAAAAGCTCGGCACACCAGTCGCGGACTCCACCGTGCGGGCGCTGGTGAGCCTGTTGGAGGATGATGATGGTGGCTACCATCTCGCGGTGGAGCTGCAAACACACCTCCCTGGCACGGATCGTCCTCAGGTGCAGCGCATCATGGAGGAAGCGCATCAGACCTGCCCGTATTCCAGGGCTCTGCGTGGCGATGCCCAAGTGACCCTGGTGGTGTCCTGAGCCCTGCTTGCCGGTCACGTTCTTCAGGGCCGCCATGCTCTGAAAGGCGAGTTGAAGCCACGATTCTCAGGTTACCACCACCGCATGACCGACCGCGTCCTCGTAAACCCGGTGCAGCAGAAAGGTCTGCTGCGCGGCGAGCTTTTGCCCAAACTGCGCCAGGATGTAGAGCCCGACGGCCAGCGCGACCATGATAGCAAAGACGCCCAGGCCCCAGGCCGTCGCACCGATGCACCACTGACATGCGCCGAAGATGCCGGAAAAAATGCCCGCCGTTCCGACGAGCAGGCAGGCGTAGAGATAGGCGGACCAGACGTTCGTGTTCGGGCCGTAGGTGCCCGCGACGTGAGTTTTCCCCGGCGTGTCGCTTTCCAGGCTCAAATTCAACTGCGGTGACCAGCGGTGTTGGTCAGCCTCCGGAATGCGCAGCGTGAGATAGCCGGGAAAGCACTTCACCTCGCAGCGGTCGCCGTCGCCGCGGGCCTGCCGCACGATTCTGTCCCGCATGTCTTCCATGCCAAGATCGACGGTGTGCGAGAAGCGGGGTCTCAGACGAAAACTGCTCATGCTGTCCTCAAAACGCCGCAAAGCGCGTGTCCTGTCGCGCATCCGACGCAGCTCACTGTCTCGGCAGGCCGAAGCCGGCCCCGTCGCTACCTTCCGCCGGTCACATTCTTCAGGCCCGCCATGCCCTGGAGGATGCGGACCTTGCCGCCACGAGCACGGGAGGCGATCTCGTCAAAGTGCGCCTGCATGGGGACTGTTTTTTCATCCTTGCCGACGAAGAGCACGAAGTTGATCTGCGGCTTGGTCTTGTTCTGGCTCGAGTAGATGGCGCGGATGGCGTTGATGACCTGCTTCTCACGCTCCTCCGCCTCGATGTTGGGACCGGGCTTGTGACGGACGTTGATGTTCAGCTCGTTGACGACCTCGTGGATGCTGCGGATGACGCGCTGGGGGATGCCCTTGGCCTTACGCTTGTCATTCTCCTCCTTGAGCCAGGTCTGCGCCTTTCCCACCGCCGCCACCCACTCCTTCTCGTTTTTTTCGGTCCAGCGCATGTCCTTGAGGTATTCGGCCAGCTCTTCCTTCGTCTCGTAACGCGCCATGTGCCGCCAGCCGCTGGTGATGATGAAGACGGTGTCCACATCACTCTCCAGCGCATACTGGATGGCGAGCATGTAGCCCTGAAGCAGACGACTGCGGATGGGCTCGATCTCCTGCGCGGCCTTGAGACGCGGGTAGTTGATGGCGGCGAGGCCGATCTTTTCAAACTCGCGGTTCACCGGGTACAGCCAGTCGCGGACTTTTTCGATGTTGGACGTGGTGGCGGGCACGAGCTTCTCGCTGAAGGCGGAGAGATGGAAATGATCGAACATCAGGACGTTGTAGGCCGTGGAGACATCAAACTTGCCGATCATGTTCGCGATCTCCTGCTTCACGATTTCGTAAGCAGGGATGCCGCCCTTCGGGTCGGTGAGCATGTAGCGCTCCGCCTCGATGAGGAAGGCGATGCGACGGCCCTTGGACTTGATGCCGAAGAAATTGACCTGCACGGTGCCCTTCGGCTGAAACGCGACGGAGAAACTGGAGCCGAGGTCGGTGGTGGCGACTTCGGCGACGGCCTCGGTGGGCGCTTTGAAGTCAAAGTCTGGCAGCGAAACCTCGGAGACGCCGGCGGCGGTCATCGCGGAGGTGGTGGGACGCGCGACGGCGGCGGTGGCGGGCGTGGGCTGGGGAACGACGATTTTTTTCGTCTCCGGCTTCTCCTGCTCCTGCTCGGTGACGGCATTGGCGGTGATCTCGGCCGACGGCGGCTCCGGCAGCACGATCACGAGCACTCCCAGCAGCAGAAACAGCGCCGCATGCACCAAGATGGCTGCGGCGGTGGCGGCGATCCTCTGACCGAAGAGATTCCGCCGCTTCGGGCGGACATCGATGAGTTCATCCACAACGCCGGGAGCGGCATAGAAAACGGGCGCGGCCAGATCCGGGGCGGGGATGGCGGTCACGCCGCTGGGCGCGGGCAGGCCACTGGGTTCGGGAAGGGCGGCAAGCACCGGTGTGGCGCTTTCATCATCATCCTCGTCCAAAACGGCCACGGCCACCTCCGCATCAGACTGCGGGCGCGTTTGCTGCCGCAAAGGACGCACATTGATCGGCACGGTGGCCTTGGAGGCAAAGCTGGTGGTGTTGCCGTCGATCCATTCCTTCAATTCCCGCGCTCCCTCCTCCAGCGAAGCATCCAGCTCCATCGCCACGAGGTAATGCTTCTCCGCCTCGTCCCCATCCCCCAGCGCACGACAGGCCTCGGAGGCGAGCAAAGCGGCCTGGGCGTCCATCTCATCCAAATGCATGGCCTGGTTGGCGTATTGCAGGGCGCTCTGCGGATTGATCGGCAGCAGGTGGCGTCCGGCCTGGATGAAGTGCGCCGACTCAGCAGGCGCGGCAGGCGCCAGGGAGACGACCATGGACGCCATGTCCCCCCTGCCTCCTGCCACCAAGGCATCGGCGAGGGCGAGGCGAGCCGCCCAGTTTTCCGGCTGATCTGTGACCTGCTGCTGGAGTTCGACAATGGAGGCTGACATGATTTCTGTGGGGTTTGCTCATATTCAACGGACTCGACATCCCAGGTGCAAGCTCAAAAACGCTCGACATCATGCGTAAAAATCACCCATGAGCCTGTTTGACCGACTAATTTTGCACCTGGACGGCACTCCGCACGCGGGAGCCTGGAACATGGCTGTGGACCAGGCCTGGCTGGAGAGCGCTGAAGCACCCGTACTGAGAGTTTACGACTGGGACCAGTCCACGGTGACGATTGGATACGCGCAAAACCTCGCCAAACTCGGCGAAACCCTGCCCGGCTGGCCGTTGATGCGCCGCTGGACGGGCGGCGGCGTGGTGCTGCATGAAAACGACGAGACGTATTCCGTGATCGTGCCCGCAGGCCACGCCTGGGCGGAAACGCGCCCGCTGGACAGCTACCGGCTCATTCACTCGGCCTTGGCGGACGGATTGAACGCCGCAGGTCTCACCGGCTGCCGGCTCGCCGGACCGGAAGACCTGATCGAGAACCCGTTCTGCTTTGTGGCGCCGGCCTTGCACGACGTGGTGCGCGGAACCGTGAAAATCGCGGGCGCGGGCCAGCGGCGTGGCAAGCTGGGCCTGCTGCATCAGGGCAGCGTGCAGCAGGCGCCTGTGCCGCCGGACTTTTGGAGCGGCTGGGCGGCGAATCTCGCCGGGGAAGTCACTTTCGTCGAAGAACTGCCGCCAGCCATCGCTGCACGAGCGCAGGAGCTCGTGGAGAAACGTTACTCACTGAGTTCATGGCTGCATGAACGGGAGGACGAACTGGCATGACGCGGGTGTTTGTGTACGGCACGCTGAAACGCGGCGGCGAGAACCATGAATGGATCAAGGCGCAGACTTTTGTGGCTTCAGCGCGGACGAAGCCGCTTTACCGCATGTTCGATCTTGGCGGCTATCCCGGCATGATCCGCTCAGTAAATGGCACCGCCATCGAAGGCGAGGTTTGGGACGTGGACGAGGCCGGCCTGGCGCGTCTCGATGTTTTGGAGGACATCGACGGTGGTGAATACGAGCGCGTGCTGATCGAGCTCGAAGGCGAATTCGCGGCTCAGCGCGTGGAAGGCTATCTTTTCCTGCGTGACCAGGAAGACCAGCGCGACGTGGGCGCGTGCTGGTAGCAAAGTGGTCCGCACCTCACGAAGTGCGCCGAAGGCAATCCTCTGTGCGGTTGTGGCAGGCCCTTGGTTGACTTTACGCAGAGGAACTCCGCGCAGGGACGGCTCTGGGAAAACATGGAGTCTTGGATGATAGCGGAGCGCCGCACAGAGGACTGTGCGGACCACTTTAGCCCGCGCCGAAGAAACCGCCGAGCTTCCGAATGCGTGTCGGATGGCGCAGCTTGCGCAGCGCCTTGGCCTCGATCTGNNGCTCCAGCACCTCGCGCTCGCGCGGGTTGAGAGTGTCGAGCACGTCGCGCAGCTTGTCGCGCAGGAGATGCATGGCGGTCAGCTCCATCGGGTTGCCGGCCTCCTTGTCCTCGATGAAGTCGCCGAACTCGGTGTCGCCATCGCTCTCGCCGACCTTGGTCTGCATGGAGACCGGCTGCTGTGAGAGACGCAGCACGGCGTTCACTCGCTCCACGGGCAGATGAATTTCCTCGGCGATCTCCTCCGGCGTGGGATCACGGCCCATCTCCTGGAGGAGCTGCTTGTGGACGCGCATCAGCTTGTTGATCGTCTCGATCATGTG
>DNXB01000442.1:0-12530 GCA_003506995.1 Verrucomicrobiales bacterium | reverse complement strand
ATGACCAGGCGCAGGTTCGCCTCGATCATCTCAGTTTTGGCCTTGGTGGAGTCGGCCACATGCTTCAGCATTGCCGTCACCAGCGAGCGGTAGTCTGCGGCGGTCATCCAGCACTCGCGTTCAAAGGCGCGCAGTTCCTCCTTGGCCGCTTCCTGGCGTGGATGGTCATGCGCATTACGCTCCAGGCTCTCCAGATCGGTCAGGCGCTGCCGCAGGAGCGTGACAAAGTCCTCGGCCAGCTTGGATTTGAAGAAAAATTTCTCACACTGGCGGAAAAACGCGAGGCGGGTGGCGTCGAACTCCTCCTGGCAGCCCTGGCGCTTGCGCGTGCCGGCCTCGCCAAGGGAGACAAACAGCTTGGCGGCCTTTTCATGCGCCTCACGGGCCTGGTCGAGCAGCGGCTTGAGCTTTTTGAAGTACAGCTCGCGCTCATCGGCCTTGCGGTCGCTCACGATGCGGTCGAAGCGCTCCACGCCGTTGTGCAGCGCCTCGGCATACTGGAGATAGGCCTGGCCGATGAAGCCGATGGTGTGCAGGCACTGGCGCAGGCTCAGATCCGCCTTTTCGATGCGCTTGGAAATCTGGATCTCCTGCTCACGGGTGAGCAGCGGCACCTGGCCCATCTGGCGCAGGTACATGCGCACCGGGTCGTCAAACACGTCCAGCTTCGCGGCGGCGGCATCACGCTCGGCGGCGATGCGCTCGCGCGCGGCGGAAGCGCGCGCAGGACCGCCATCCACCTCGGCCTCGTCGATGATCTTGATCTCCATCGCCCGCAGACGCGTCAGAAGCGCGTCCATCAGATCCGGGGTCACAAAGCCGGAAGGCAGCGCGTCGTTGATGTCATCCCAGGTCAGGTGATCATGCTCGCGGGCGGTGCGGATGAGGTTGCGCAGACGCGCCTGCACGTCCGGCGAGTGAATGTCATCATGCGTGACATTGGTGATCTGCGCGAGGCGTCCGGCATAACCGCCCTTGGGCGGACGACCGCGGCGGCGGCGGAGTGGAAGACCATCCTCGCCGAGCACGACGGAAGGCTTCTCTTTCGGCGGATGAATGCGGGGCCTGCCACGTCCGCGCTTCACAGGCGCGGCATCACCCGACGCAGCCGCAGACTTTTCCGGGTGGCTGTCGGTGGGCGAATGATGATTTCCGTTATGGTAGCTTTTGGAGACGGCCATACATGCCTCGGGGGTTCCGGGAGCGTCGGTCAGGGATGCGGACTATCTGGGGAGGCCTTGGCACGGTCAAGGCATTCTTTCCTCATCGCGCTGAGTTCCACGACCTCCTGCTGCAACTGCTCCATCTGCGCCACGGTCAGCCCGGGCTGGCGCAGTTTTGACTGCGCGCGCTGAATGAGACTCTGCAGCCGCACGATCTCCAGCGCGTAAAGCGCCTGCCGTGCCTCATGCAGCCCACCAGGGGGGCGGGTGTGCGCCTGCAACTGGGTGAAGGCCGCCTCCTGATGCCGGTCGAGGCCGGCCATGAAGGCGGGCTGGGACGTTTCATCCATCGGATTGTAACGGCTGTGCGCCAGCAGGGAGAGCAGCTCGGTGCCGGGCACCTCGCGCAGCATGTCCTCACAGCCGCTTTCACGCAGCCAGTGCAGCACCTCGGCATCGCTCAAGGCCATCTGGCAGAGCAGCACGGCGGTCTTGTTTTGCGAGGCGAGCAGCTTTTTCGCGTCATCAACGACATTCACAGACGAATCCGAGCCGCGCTGCTGTGACCCGCTGTTTTTCGGGTCGTTCCCGGCGCGTTTGACCATGGCGTTGAGCTGCTCCTCGGAAATTTCGAGCAGCTTGGCCACCTTGTTCACGGCGGTGATGCGCTGGGCCACGCCGGAAAAGACGCTGATGGCGGAGGCCACCTGCTCGGCCATGCGCACGCGCTCGACGGTGCTCTCAGACTTCGCGCTGGCCCGCAGATGGCGGATTTGATGCTCCAAAAACTCCGGCGCGTCTGTGATGATGGTGCGCAGCGCGTCCGCGCCTTCCTTGCGAATGAGCGAGTCCGGATCTTCTCCCTGCGGCAACGCCGCGACGCGGACACTGATCCCCTGCGGCGAGAGAATGCGGAAAGCCTTTTCCGTGGCCTCGCGGCCCGCGTTGTCGCTGTCGTAGCAGAGAATGACCTCATTGCAGACACGCTTGAGCATTTTCGCGTGATGCTCGGTGAAGGCGGTTCCCTGCCCCGCAACGACGTTTTGCAGCCCGGCCTCGAACACCATGATCATGTCGATCTGGCCCTCGCAGATGATCGCCTGGTCGGACTTTGCCACAAAGCGCTTCGACTTGTCGAAACCAAACAGCACACGGCTCTTGGTGAAGACCGGCGTCTCCGGTGAATTGACGTATTTGCCGCCCTTTTGATCCTTTTCCAGGACGCGTCCGCTGAAGGCGATCACGTCGCCGTTGTCATTGCGGATGGGAAACATCAGCCGGTGCCGCCAGCGCGGGTAGGCACGGCCGCCACGACCATTTTCGTCCTGGTCGGCCACACTGAAGATGCCCGCGTCCACCAGGGCCTGCTCGGAGAGCTTTTGCTGCGTCATCCACTCGCGGTACAATCCTTTGTGCTCCGGCGAGTAGCCCATCTGCCAGCGCTTCGCCATCTCCGCGTTGATGCCGCGCGCCTTGAGATAATCACGGGCGGGCGCGGCAAGCTGATGCTTCATGAGCAGCAGGTGAAACCACTCCGCCGCCTCGCGGTTCGCCCGCAGCAGCAGCGCGCGCTGCTTTGCCTCCGCCTCGGCGTTCGCGTCCCACACTTCCTCGACGATGCGGATGCCCGCCGCGTCAGCGAGGCGTTTCACGGCCTCAATGAACGACATGCCGTCATGCTCCATGACAAAGCGGATCGCCGTGCCGCCCGCCCCGCAGCCGAAGCAGTGATAGGTGCCGCGTGAGGGACTCACATTGAAGGACGGCGTGCGCTCGTTGTGAAACGGGCACAGGCCGAGGTAATTCGTGCCCGCCTTCCGCAGCTTCACGGAACGCCCCACCAGCGCCACGATGTCGGTGGCGGCAATCACTTGCTGGATGGTTTCCTCCGGGATGCGGGACATGGGCGCAGAGTGCGAAGCGGGGAACGCTGGTCAACAAGTGCGTCAGTAGGACAGTTGATCAGTTGGACGTCAGAACTGACGAAAGTGGCAGAATTGACCTGCTGTCCCACTGATCCACCGACCTACTGTCCGACTGACCCACTGCCCCACTGGCACGCCACACTTGCTCCACATTCCAACTCCGCGTATAACCACCCCGCCATGCAATCCAGCCAGCCCACCTTCTCCCGCCGCCGTTTTCTGACCACCAGCGCCTCCGCGCTGGGCTTTCCCACCATCATTCCGGCCACCGCGCTGGGTAAAGGCGGCCGTCCGGCGCCTTCGGAGCGCATCACCGTCGGCGCCATCGGCTGGGGAACCATTGCTGGTGATTGGACGCCTTCCTTTTTGAACAACGACAAGTGCCAGGTCATCGCCGTGGCCGATCCGATGAAGGAATACGGCCACTACGGCTACGATGGCAAGGAAACCGGCGGTCGTGAGGCCGGGAAGAAGATCATCGACGAGCACTACTCGAAAGCCACGAACAAACCGGTCAAAGCCTGCGCCAGCTACGCTGATTTCCGCGAGATGATGGAGAAGGAAGACCTCGACGCCGTGCAGGTCTCCACGCCGGACCACTGGCACGCCTACATGGCCGTCTATGCCGCGCGCAAAGGCAAGCACATCTACGGCCAGAAGCCGCTGGCGCTGAACATCGCCGAAGGCCGCCTCATGAGCGATGAAGTCGCCAAGGCTGGCATCACCTGGCAGACCGGCAGCCAGCAGCGCAGCGACGTTTACTTCCGCCTCGCCTGCGAGCAGGTGCGCAATGGCCGCATCGGCAAGCTGAAGCGCGTCCGCGTCGGCCTGCCCGGCGGTCATTCCAACTGGAACGGCATGGCCGATCAAGTCAACGTCGCCCCCGTCCCTGCCGACTTCGATTATGAGATGTGGCTCGGCCCTGCGGAGCACATGGACTACCGCCCTGCCCTGCTGCCGCTGAACTGGCGTCACAATTTCAACTTCTCCGGCGGCATGATCACCGACTTCGGCGCGCATCACATCGACATCGCCCAATGGGGCATGGGCACGGATCACACCGGCCCCGTCGAGCTGCGCAATGTCTCCGGCACGCTGAACAAGGAGGCGCTCTACAACACCGCGACCGCCTTCTCCTTTGAGTGCGTGTATGAAAGCGGTGTCGTCATGCACGTCGCCAGCCCGGAGCACAAGCTCATGCCGGAAGTCGAGGCCGCGCTCGCCACTCCGAACGCGAAGAAGCCCTTCGATCACGTCGGCGTGATGTTTGAAGGCGATGAAGGCAAGTGGATCTATGTGAACCGTGGCAAGATCACCGCCAGCCATCCTGAAATCCTCCGCGACAAGGCCGCCGAGGGCGAGATCCACCTCTACGAGAGCAAGGACCACACGGACAACTTTCTCTCCTGCATCTACGACGGCAAACCCACCGCCACGCCGATCGAGGTCTCGCACCGCAGCATCAGCATCGCTCACCTTGCCAATGTCGCCCTCCGCAGCGGCAGCACGGGTTTGAAGTGGGATCCGAAGACCGAGACCATCGCCGACAACGCCGCCGCCTCGAAGCTGCTCTCCAAAGAGTGGCGCAAGCCCTGGGCGCTTTGAAAAGAATGACGAATGACGAATGACGAATTCAGAATGACGAAGGAATCCCGAATGACGAAGCACGAAGTCACGCCCTCACCCCATGGTTCTGGCACACCTTCGTCATTCGGATTTCGGCATTCATTCGTCATTCGGATTTCGGCTTTCGGCATGGTTTGCCTGCTGGCCTCGGGCCAGATTCAGGAGTCGCCGGAGACGATCAAAATCGGCCCGCTCAAACCGCTGCAGACGCTGCCCTCTCTCTCGCCTCAACCAACGCCTTCCGTGCCCACGCCAGCAGCGGAAATGAAGCCCGCAACGCCCGCGCCTACTCCGGCGCAGACAGCGCCGCCCCCCTTGCCCACGAGCAACGCGCTCATCATCAAAGAGCCTCTCGCACAGGCCTATCTTTATGTGGAGCCGTATCAGACCCGCTTTGAGGTGCTGTTTGATGCCGCCACCATGCTCTCGTGGCTGTCGCCAGACGAAACCCCGCCCGCCAGTCTCACACCCGCGCAACAACAGCAGTTGAGCGAGAAAGCCGCCACGCGCGCGGAGGGCTGGTGCGCCATGAGCAGTGGCGATGATGCCCTGCCGACACCCCAGTTGTATGTGTCCGTGATCAAAGGGCTGCCGGGCAACACGCTCCCGATTGCCGAAGGCGAGGACGTGGTGCTGAATCAAGCGATGGTCGGTTTCATGTGGGAGTTCGCCACCCCGCCCGCGCCAGATGAGCTGCAAGTGACATGGAAAGGCTGGTTCAAAGAGCGCACCAAGCTGCCGCTGCGAGTTTTCTTCGGCACGCAGAGCGAGGTGGCGGAGATCAGTTCCGCCGTTCAAACACATCGCTGGCGCAACCATGGCAGGCTGCCACGCCCGGCGCCGCTGGCTCGCGTGCCGCAGCTTGATGTGCCGGCTGCCGTGCGTGTTCCGTTTGGGGCCATCGTGTGGCTGCTGGGCGGCCTCGTGTTTTACACCTATCTCAAGGTCAAAGACTATCGCCTGCCCGGCGGCAGCATGCCCTATCTCGCGGTCTGGCTGCTCGGCGCCGTCCTCATGAGCCAGCTTCTGGTCATCCCCATCCAGACCGGCTCCGGCGGTCCCGCCATCACGCAGGTCGATGAGGCGCAGCGCATCGTCACCCCGCTGCTGCGCAACGTTTACCGCGCCTTCGACCACCGCGTCGAATCCGACGTGTACGACGTGCTCGAACGCAGCGTGGATGGCGAGCTGCTGCGCAAGCTTTACCTCGAAACCATCCAGGCGCTCACGCTTGAGGGCCGCGAGGGCACCCGCGTCACCATCGCCGAATTCTCCGCCACGGTGGACAAAGTGGAGGCCAACACCAAAGGCGAAGGCTTCATCGCCGACTGCAACTGGATGGCCCGCGGCATCGTCGGCCACTGGGGCCACAGCCATCCCCGCGTGAACATCTACAACGCCCGCGTCACCATCACCCCCGCCAAAGGCGAGTGGAAGCTCACCGGCCTCGAAGTCCAGGAAGTGCGGCGCCTGTAACACAGGCATTCTTCCCATCCGTCCCATGCCTCTCATGTGACACATGCGTTCCATTCAGGACGTATGGAGCTTCATGCACCGTCTCTTTTGCCTTCTCGCCGTCCCCGCCCTCGCCGCCGATCTTCCGCCCGACAAAGGCAACACCATTCCCGAAAGTGGCAAACGCCCGGTTGTCATCAAACTGAGCACTGAGCACTCAGCACTGAGCACTCCGGCCCACGACCTCCCCGACGGCTACACACTCAGCGTTGCCGCCGCAGCGCCGCTCGTCACGCATCCCATCATGGGCTGCCTGGATGACAAAGGCCGTCTGTTCGTCGGCGATGGTGTCGGCGTGAACTGGAACAAGAAGCAGCTCGAAGCCAACCCGCCCAACCGCGTCCTCATGCTCGAAGACACCGACAACGATGGCACCTTCGACAAAAGCACCGTCTTTGCCGACAAGATGACCTTTCCGCAGGGCGCGTGCTGGTTGAATGGCAGCCTCTACGTCGGCTCTCCTCCCGGCATCTGGAAACTCACCGATACGAACAACGACGGCGTCGCTGACCAGCGCGAGATGATCGTCGGCGGCTTCGACTACACCGGCAACGCGGCCGACATCCACGGCCCCTTTTTGCATCCGAACGGCCGTCTCTACTGGTGCCACGGCCGCAAAGGCCACAAGGTCACGCAAAAAGACGGCACCCTCGTCGATGAATCTCTCGCCAGCGGCATCTGGAGCTGCCAGCCTGATGGCAGCGACGTCGCCTGGCACTCCCTCGGCTGCGGCGACAACCCCGTCGAAGTCGATTTCACTCCTGAAGGAGACATCATCGGCGTGCAAAACCTCTACTACTCGCAGCCCCGCGGCGACACCCTCGTCCACTGGCTCTATGGCGGCGTTTATGAGCGTCCCGACCAGCTCAAGGCCATCGCCCATCTGCCACGCACGCTCGAAACCATGCCCGTCATGTACAACTTCGGCCACGTCGCCGTCAGCGGCTGCTGCTTCTGGAATAACTTTCCAACTTTGAACCTGAAACCTGAAACTCATCAGTTCATGGTCACCCATTTCAACACCCAGCGCCTCGTCCGCATGGAGCTCACCCCCGAAGGCAGCACCTACAAAGCCGTCGAAAACGAGTTCCTCAAGCTCCACAACCCCGACATCCACCTCACCGACGTGATGGAAGACCCGCGCGACGGCTCCCTCCTCCTCATCGACACCGGCGGCTGGTTCCGCATCGGCTGCCCGAGCAGCTTAATGGCGAAGTCGGATCTTCTTGGTGCCATTTACCGTATCAAGCCCTCGAAACCACAGCCAGCCTCGCTGGCAGCCAGGAGCGCGGGTGCCCCCACCCGCAATACCGATCTCAAATCTCAAATCGTCGATCTCCAATCCAACGATCCTCACACACTCCGGCATACTCTGGAAACCATCTCGCACAATCCACCCACTGGCTGGCAACGAGACCAGCAAGCCGACACCACACCAGAAAAGCTGGGGGAATCCATTCGCAAACTCATGGCGAAGCCCATGGATGGAGTCTTGGAGCATTCGCTCATCCACGCCGCCCACAAGATGGATCTGCTCGCCGTCACTTTGGACGACTTGAAGCAGGAAGCCCATCCCCTGGCTCTGCGCCGCATGCTTGCGGCATTCGTGCCAGATGATGTCGCCGCGATGAATCTCGCCATGGGCGTGGCCGCCAAGCATCTGGACTCGTCCGATGCCGATCTGGCCCGAGTGGCGCTCACTCAGGTCACTTCGCACCCCGACGCGGACGAATGGGTGGCCCCCGATCTCTCAAACTGGCTCTCAAGCAAAGATGTGAAACCAGAGCGACGCAAGGCCCTGGCTGGATTCTGCGCGGCGCTCATTTCGAAGCCTGAAACACAGAAGCTCATCACCACGATGCTCTCTCATACCTCCGCCGAGGTGCGCACGACAGCCTTGGGCATTCTCGCCTCACAAACCACCGGCACCAGCAATGAAGCCTGGCTCCCCGCGCTCGACAAACTACTCGCCGAAGCCCCCACGCCGCTCGTTCTTGATGCCATCAAGAAACTCAAGTCCCCGCACTTCGACGCCGCGCTCCAGGCCATCGCGAATGACACGAAGCGGCCGCTTGCCATTCGCCTTAAAGCCCTCGACTCCGCCAAGACGGTGAAACTCACCGGCGAAACCTTCGACATGGTCAAAAACGTCCTCGCCGATGCTGGATCATCCTCCGCCGCGAAGATTCAGGCCGCAGGCATGCTCGCCACCGCGCCGATGACGAAGGAGCAGATGCCGCAAATCGCCCCGCTCTTGGCCACCGTCGGCCCCGTCGAGCTCAAGACTTTGCTGCCACTGCTCAAACGCCACAAAGACATCGAGATCGCCAAGTCACTCGCTCGCGAGATCGCGAAGAATCCGGCCATCGCCAGCCAGCAGGAGAGTTCATACCGCACCGCGCTCGCTGATCTGCCACCCGAGATTTTCGAAACCATCATCCTGCCCGCCTACAACACCGCCGTGGCCGCCACCGAGGCTAAAAAGCGCCAGCTCGGCCCGTTGGCAGACAAAGTCATCGCCAGCGGCGATGCCTCGAAGGGCGAGCAGCATTTCAAAATCGGCAAAGGCACCTGCATTGCCTGCCACAAGATCGGCGACTCCGGCCGCGCCATCGGCCCCGACCTGTCCAAGATCGGCGCGATCCGCACCGAGCGCGACCTGCTCGAAAGCATCCTCTTCCCCTCCAACACGCTCGCCCGCGATTACGAGGCCCACGTCATCGAAACCAGCGACGGCCAGCAGACTCTCGGTGTCATCAAATCCCACACGGCTGAAGGACTGCTCGTCATCGACATGGCCGGTCAGGAGAAAACCATCGCTCATCAGCTCATCACCGGCGATACCACGCTTCAAACCAGCCTCATGCCCATGGGCCTCGATCAAACCATGCCAGAGGCCGAATTGCTCGACCTCGTGGCATGGCTGCGGAGTTTGAAGTGAGTGGGAGGGGTAAGTTAGGAGTTAAGGGTTAGAGGTTATGAGGCAGAACCCACATAACTCATAACACCTAACCCTGTTTGGTTCCTACTCCGCCAGCAGCAGCCGCTTCGCCGCCTGAAGATGCTTCTTCTGCTCCTCCGGCAGCTCGGGATACTTCAGTTTCATCGTCTGCATCTCGGCCAGAATAGCGGCGCTGACGATGAGGCGCATGTTTTTCTTGTCGTCGGCGGGCACGACATACCAGGGGCATTCGTCGGTGGCCGTGGAACGAATGGCATCCTCATAGGCCACCATGTAGTCCTTCCAGTGGGAGCGTTCCTTCACATCCCCTTCCTCAAATTTCCAGTTCTTACTCGGCGTGTCGATGCGGGCCAAAAAACGCTTTTTCTGCTCCTCCTTCGACACATGCAGAAAGAACTTCACGATGCGGATGCCGTTGCGATGGCTGTAGCTCTCGAAGTTGCGGATGTCTTTGAGACGGTCGGCGAAGAGCTTGTCGATGTTCCTGGTCGTCGCGGCCGGCAGCCGTTGAATCTTGGTCACGATCTCAGGATGCACGCGGCAGACGAGCACCTCCTCGTAGTAGCTGCGATTGAAGATGCCGATGCGCCCACGAGGCGGCATCACGCGTGTCGTGCGCCAGAGGAAGTCACGGTCGAGCTCGGCATCAGTGGGCCGCTTGAACGCATGACTCTCCACGCCCTGCGTGTTCACCCCGCTCATCACATGCTTGATCGTGCTGTCCTTCCCGGCGGCGTCCATCGCCTGAAACACCAGCAGCAGGCCCTGGCGGTTCTGCGCATACATCTTCTGCTGCAAGTCGTCGATCTCCATGCGGAACTCGGCGATGAGCGACTCGTAGTGCGCGTCATCCTTGTAAACATCCTTCACCTTCGTCTTCGCCCCCTTGATGCGGAACGGTTTGCCATCGGGCACGCGGAAATCTTCGAGGTCGAGCTTGAGTTTCATGAGAGTGAAATCGGAACTCCTCAGGCATAACAGCAATGCCTCGCAATGAACAGAACGAACTGCAAGAAGCCGGCCACGGCGCGAGTTTTGTCGCCTTCATGCTCAGCCGTCTCCTCGCAATCACTTTCCTTCTCGCCAGCAGCGCCATGGCGCAGGTGAGCGGTGATGCTTCGGACCTGGAGACGGGGCTGGTGGCGAAGTGGGATGAGGTGATGCCACTGGACGCCGACAAACCACTGAAGCTGCCAGATACGGCGGACGGGGCGAAGCTGGGAGACTTTGCCGTCTCGTTCATGTTCCGGCTGGAGGGTTATCCTCGTGGTGATCATGCTCTGGAACTGCTCTGGCTGACTGTCGATGAGACTTGTTTCCTGCGCTTTGAAGTCCCGCCAGAGCGTGGGCTGTTGTTCCGGCGCGAATGGAACGGCACCATCATTGCTGCTCCAGAAATGAATGCCGCGAAGACCTGGCAGCACGTCGTGGTGAACATCAAACGTGATGCGAGACAACCATTGTCGGGCCTGTGGACCCATGGAGTAGAGGTGCAGTCATGGAGGGAGCCCCCCGGAGCCATCGAGCTGAAAAAAGCGGAGTTTTTGCTGCCCGGTGTTCTCAAGCGTGGCCAGATCGCCAACCTCCGCCTCTACAATCGTGCTTTGACTCGCCCAGAGATCCTCGAACTCGCCGCCATGCCGCCGATGGCGGCCTTGAAGCCGAAGCTGGAGCCTTTTCCAGGCTCGATGAAGCTCATGATGGAGGAGGTGATCGCGGTGCTCGGCGGCACGGAGGCTGTGGCGATGATGGAAGATGGGACGATGGAGGCACTGATGCTGGCGCAATTTCCCGGCAGCCGCGTGAAGGTGCGGAATCTGGCCTGGGAAGCGGACACGGTATTCCGCATGGATCGTCCGATGAACTTCGGCGGCTTGAAGCAGCAGATTCAACGAGCGCAGGCAACGGCGGTGATGCTGATGTTCGGACGGCAGGAATGCCTTGAGCGTGGTGAAGCAGGTTTAGCAGAGTTTCAGACGGCGCTGGAGAAAATCGTGGCTGTTTGCGCGGAGGTGACGCCTCGATTGGCATTGGTAGAACCGCCAGCTTTTGAAGGTGAGCTGTCGAAGCACAACGCGACGCTGAAAAAGTATGCGGCGGCGATGGCTGAGGTCGCAAAGCAGCATGGAGCGTTGTTTGCGGCTCAAGATGCTGATTTGCAGCCGGGATCGACGCGTGATGGCCTGAATCTGACCTCAACTGGCGCGTCGCGGCTTGGAATAAGTTTGGCAAAGCTCTGGGGTGGCGATGCGAAAGCACCGGATGCGCGATTGAAGGCGCTGATCGGCGAGAAGAACAGGCTGTGGCATCGCTACTGGCGTCCGGCGAACTGGGCGTTTCTGCATGGAGACCGCACCGCACAGCCAAGCAGCCGGAATCACACCGATCCGACGCAGCGCTGGTTTCCGGATGAGCTGGAGCAATTCAAACCGCTGATCGAAGCGAAGGAGCACGAGATATGGAAACTGGCGAACGATCTGGGAGGCAAGCTGCCATGAAAAAAGTACTCCCGAGCTTCAGCTCGTTCTGGCTGGCCTGGCTCTGCTCAACATGCCTTCTCGCTCAACCTGCGAACAAGAAAGGCATCTCCGTCGGTGAACCACCGGCGGATCATTCCCCTGAAGCGGAGCTGAAGTCGTTCAAGGTGCTCGATGGCTTTGAAGTGAACCTGTTTGCGAGCGAGGCGGACGGGATTCCGAATCCGATCGCGATTCGCTGGGACGAGCGCGGGCGCTTGTGGGTGCTGCAGACGAGTGATTACCCACAGGCGAAGCCGGGGACGGTGTCGGATGACAAGATCATCATTCTGGAGGACACGAATCACGATGGTCGCGCCGACAAGAGCACCGTCTTCACTGGCGGGCTGAGCCAGCCGATGGGCATGGAGCTGGCACCGCGTGATGCAGGCGTGAAATCGTCGAACGGGCACTCGGTCTATGTGGGCGAGGGCGAAAAGCTTTGGCTGATGCACGATGACGATGGGGATGATCGCGTGGACCGGCGTGAGGTGGTGTTCAGCGGCTTTGGCACGGGGGACACGCATCAGTGCCTGAACAGTTTCATCTGGGCGCCGGATGGCGCGCTGGTGATGCATCAGGGCCTGCACTGCTACTCGCGCGTGACGACGGTGCATGGCACGAAGACACTCTATGGCGCGGGCTTCTGGCACTACTACCCGAAGAGCGGTCGGCTGAATCCGTATCCGACCGGCATGCCGGCGAACGCCTGGGGCACGGCCTTCACGAAATGGGGCCAGCCGATCATGGTGGCGGGCGCGGCAGGCATGTTTTGGGCGCGCCCGATGGAGGTGAGCACGTCGCTGGAAGAGGACTCGCATGT
>DNXB01000449.1 GCA_003506995.1 Verrucomicrobiales bacterium | reverse complement strand
TACTTCCTACTGCATGGTTACGGCTCAGACCGCCTTGCCGGCGCTTCCAGCGCCGCCGCGCACGACGGACGTCTTCGCGCTCCTGTTCGGCTGCGCGGAGCGTCTTTTTTTTTTATATGTCAGCCCCATGTCCACGAGCACATAGTGGATCGCGGGCAGGGTGCAGTTGAGACCCAGATGCTCGCGCAGCTCCGCCAGGGTCAGGTCTGGCTTGCGCTTCAAATGCTGGCGGATGGCAATGCGGTGCTCGGCCACGATGAGCTTCTTGCGTCCGGCGAGATGGTGCCGGGGCTTGATGCAGCCTGTGGTGCGGCGCTGCTGGAGGAGCTTTTTAACCATGCCAAGGGAGACATCAAAGCGTTGAGAGCCTGTCCGTTAAATGTTATAATCGGCCAAGCGTTTCAAACTCAAAATTATTCTCGCAAAGGAGAGGGTTTGAGGGCCGGTCCGCCAATGCAGCGTCGTGCAAGTAGAAGCATCAGATTCTCTGGAGTTGATTGATCCGCTCGGAGTCGCGTCGAATATGCGTAAACAGAAGGACAGTCGCTGAATTCCTGCATTTCTTGAATCTCGAAGATTTAACGGACAGGCTCTGAGCGATCTCATCGCGAGTGCGATCGCCTTTGTCATAGGCTCTGATAATACGTTCACGCAGGTCGAGGGAAAGAGTGGCCATACTGCTTCATAGCACGCTTCCCGCATTGGCTACATAATTATTTAAAATGCTCTAACGACGAACGACGCGAAAACCAGTGTGGGGCGAGGGTGCCATGCCGGGCAGATCAAACCGGCTGGCACACCGGGCTTCACTGGCCTGGTGCCGCCAGCTTCCTCCACGAACCACCCGAGTCATGCCGGTATCCGGCCCTCGCGGATCCTTCAACACACCGAACACCGCAGCCGAGGGCGAACCATGGTGCATGTCATAGAAGTCCCAGCACCATTCAGCGACATTACCAGCCATATCGTGCAGTCCAAAGCTGTTGGGGCTGAAACTACCCGTTGGCGCGGTGTATGGCAGAGAACTCGCCAGTTCTGCCGCAGGTCCGGCACGCTGGCTTTTGTCATAGGGCAGGTCGGTCGCGCCTGAGTAATTCGCGTCCTGGTGGGAGATTTCGTCCCCCCAGGGGAAGCGTTTGCCCGCCAGCGCGCCACGAGCCGCCATTTCCCACTCTGCCTCAGTGGGCAGGCGATAGCCGTCGGCATCCCAGCGGACATGCTCGTTGTGAATGTCCACTGCGGCCGTGCGCAGCACCAGCTTGCGATCCGCATCGGTATAATAGCAGGGTATCCGCATTTCCATTTCACTGAGGGCATTGCACCACTTCACCGCATCATCCCAAGAGACGCCATAGACTGGATGATTTTCGCCCTTGCTCATCGCTGGACACAGATCGGTGTAACCGTGATCCAGGCCCCAGCTCATCACACGTTCCCAAAAAGCCAGCGTGACCTCATGTTTGCCGATTTGGAAGGGGCTGACCTGCACCTGGTGAAGCTGTGCATCCTTCAGTCCATCAAGGGCGTCGCCCATCTCATAGATTCCTCCCTTGAGCGGCACCAGTTCCCCCTCAGAAAACTCAACTCCCATGGTACGAGGCTTTGCCGCACCAGTCTTGAACCATGCCGGTTCTCCTACGGAAGACTCAACAGACTTGACTGTTGGAACGGTTGGATGGTTCCACCAAAAGCCCGCAGCAAAAGCTAAAGCAGCAGCCAGGAGCACCTTGATCCTGCTCCATTGACGCATTCGTTGCATTCGCAGGTTCAAAGCGCGTTTGCCACTATAGAACGGGGTCGCGCTCTCAGGCACTGCCTCCGGTGTGATGGAGATCTTTGTTTCGTCGTCTAAAAACATCGGATGTCTCGGCGGTTGAAAAAGTATTCGTCATTTTTCAGAGCGTCTGCCATGCCTGAACGGCGAAAAATTTAAGCTCGTCACCATTCAATGTCACGCATGGAAATGAAACGAGATCATGCCCAAGCCACGCATCGTCTCTCACGCTCTCACCTGCCCGGGGCGTAAAACCGGTGCATCGCGGAGAAGCCTTCCACCGCAGTCTCGCCCACGAGACCCACTTCCGCCTCGGCGCCCATGCGTTTCACGGCGGCGTCGCTGAACAGCACGTTTTGCTTCAGGGCGGCGGCCACTTTTTCGATGCGGAAGACAAAGTTCACCTCCGGGCCGTGCAGGTTGAGCTCGTTCATCGTCGGCACGGTGCCAAGCGCGGCGGCACCGAAGTGCAGCACCAACCGGAAGGGTGGATTGGCGGTCATTTGCGCCTGGTACAGCTTCGACACGGCCTGCCGCACCTGGATGGCGCCGTCATCCGTGTCGTCCCAGTAGCAGAAGAAGCCGTCGCCGAGGTACTTCGACATGTGGCCGCCGCATTCATCCACGACCTGACGGCAGTTCTTGAACCAGGTGCCCGTCATGCGCGGAAACTGGGCGCCGGAAAGCGTCTGCGCCATTTGGGTGGAGCCGATGATGTCCGCCACCATCAGCCAGCATTTCGCCTGGCGGATGTGGATCATCGTGGAAGCCATCGCCTGCTTGCTGGACGGGTGCATGGCGCTCAAAATTTCCGTGCAGAACTCCAGCTCGTGATTCGCGATGCGGATGATGTCGCTGTTGTGCAGGCGCACGGACTGCGAGATGCGACGGCCGTTCACACACGTCCCGTTCGCGCTGCCCAGATCGACGAGCCAGAACTCCCGCTCCCCCTGCGCCTGAATGATCGCATGGCGGCGGGAAACCTCGTGGTCCGCCAGTTGCAGCGAGTTTTCCGGCGAGCGGCCGATGCTGCACGTCCCGTTCAAGTCATGACGCTCCCCGTCGGAAAGGCGAAGCCAGGACTGGAGGAGGTTGTTGCTCATGGCGGGTTGGGCAGGAAACGTATCTTGGCAAAGAGAGGACGCCTGCGCCAGCAAAGAAATCCTGTCACGGTATTGATCCGTCCCGGCCGCCATGGGAATATCCGCCCATGCCAGGCGCGGAGAATTCCTTTCATGCCATGTTCAACCAGGCCGAGGCTGGCTTATGGTTCATTATCGCCGCCGTTCTGGCCATCCGTGGCAGCATCCGGCGGCCTTGGCGCTGGCTGCTGCCAGTGGCATTCGTTGTGTTCGGCGTTTCGGATCTCATTGAGGCGCAAACCGGCGCCTGGTGGGAGCCATGGTGGCTGTTCGTCATGAAAGCGGCCTGCGTGCTCGTGTTTGTGCTGGCATGGCGGGCGCATCGGCGGCAGGGAAAGCCGCATGGCTGAGTCTCCCTTCAAATTTTGCAGCAACTGCGGCGGCGGCGCCTTGACCGCGCATAGCTGGCGCGAGTTTGTGTGCGCCGCCTGCGGCCACCGCCATTTCATCACGCCCATTCCCGCCGCCTGCGCGCTCATCCTCGACGCGCAGAACCGCATCCTCATCATCCGGCGCGCGCATCAGCCCGGCCTTGGCAAACTCGGCCTGCCCGGCGGCGTCATCGAGCCTGAGGAAACCGGCGAGATGGGCGCCGCCCGCGAGACGCGCGAGGAAGTCGGCCTCGACCTGCCTGCGAGCGCCTTCGCTTATCTGAGTTCGCTGAACAACACCTACCACTTCCAGAATTTCCCCTGGCCGACGATCGACCTCTTCTACGTCGCCCGCGTGCCGGACTTCAGCGGCGTCAAAGCCGATCCCGCCGAGGTCATGGAGTTCATGGCCTGCGAACTCCATGAGGTGGACTTCGACGATTTCGCCTTTGAATCGAATGCGGAGGCCATCCGCAAGCTTCGCATGTCCCTATTCGCTCGCCAACTTTCGTAACTATTGAGGCAACAGCCCTCCGAAATAAATGCCTTGAGGCATTTTCACGGCCAGCGAGCCTGGACAGGCGATCTCGTGATCATGCCCAACCATGTCCACGTCATCGTGCAGCCGTTTGAAGGCATCCCGCTGAAGGAGTGGCTGTATTCGGTGAAACGATTTACTTCCACGCGGCTTCCGGGCGCGGTGAAACGAGCAGGCCACATCTGGCAGCCGGGGTCCGTTGATCGTGTGATTCGTGACGCGGAAGAATTGCGGCGCACGCGTGACTACATCGCCCGCAATCCGCGAAATCTCAGCCCCGGCACCTTCGTCGATCATCAAGCCGAATGGCTCGATGCCTTCATGTGGCGCGGTATTCTGATACCGCGGCGGCACCGTCGCGGAATCGGCGACGAAGTCGCGCAGCGAATTACACGCTACATCAAGCGCAGTTCGCGCAGAGCCAAGGAAAGTTTTGCGAGAGTCATTTCACGCAAACTGGCTCCCGAGGAGCCGCTGCCGATGAGGAAGAAGCCGTCATCGCGATCAAAATAACCCGCGCCAACGCGGATCACAGCCTTCACGATCATGTTGCGCAGCAGATGCAGCCAGAAGCGGCACAGGTGCTCTTTTGGCAAAGCGCGGACGCTTTGATAACCTTCAAAGGCTCGCTGGATGAACACTGCATCGTGAAAGCAGGCCAGCAGCGAGAGATCATCCATCGGATCACCGCTGATGGCGTCGTCGAAGTCGATGAAGGCCGCGATTTGATCGCGAGTGCCGAGGATGTTCCAGAGCGCGAGGTCTTTGTGAACGAGGCAGCCGCGTTCGAGATCGAGCAATGCTCGGTGATTTTCGATCTCGGTCATGATCTCATCCGCGTTGCTCAGGAAGCCACGCTTGACGAGGAAATGGAGGTGCTCTTCGAGACGAAGGTGGAAGTAGTCGGCGTAGGAGGGGCGGCAGCCTCGTAGGCCGGGTGTGGCGACAGCCCGCCCGGCTTCGGTGCAGGCGNNGTGTGGCGACAGCCCGCCCGGCTTCCGGAGCGTGGCGCTCACCAAGAATCTGCGAAGTAAGTTGCGGTTTGTTCGATGGCCGTCCCTGCGCTCGACCTTCCCAGAGCCGGGCGGGCTGTCGCCACACC
>DNXB01000197.1 GCA_003506995.1 Verrucomicrobiales bacterium | reverse complement strand
CATCGTGCGCACCTTCGCGCCGTTCACGGCCGGTTTTGGCCGCATGGACTACCGCCGCTTCCTCGGCTACAGCCTCGGCGGCGGCCTGCTGTGGGTGCTGAGCTTCACCATCGCCGGTTACTTCCTCGGCAGCATCCCGATCATCAAAAACAACCTCAAGCTCGTCTTCCTGCTCATCATCGTCGTCTCCGTGCTGCCCATCGTGATCGAGGTGCTGAAGCACAAGGCGGAGGCGAAGCGGGCGAAAGAACGTGGCGAGGGGGAAGGTTAGGAGTTAGAGGTTATGTGTTGTGTGTGATTCACACGCGCACCCCATCACACCTAACCTGTAACGCATAACCCATCCCTTCACGGCACCCTCGCCCCGGTGCTCGGGTTCAGGTAATACCCCGGATTCCCGCCCACGCCGGGCACATAGACCGGCTGCTGCGAGGCGGGAGCGCCGTAATACGGCTGGTTGGGCATGTAGCCAGGCACTGACGCCCCCGAATACACCGGCACGCCGCCGATGGTCTGGTAGCTCTGCACACCACCGGAGGATTGGATCACCGTGCTGCTGCGGCGGGAGCCAAACAGGCCGGACTCGTTGCGCTGATACATGAACTGGTCCGCCGGTGGCATCGACGTGGGGCCAGAACCGGGAGCGTAACCGCCGCGTGGCACCGGCGTGCTCCGGGCCGTGGACCGGCTGCTCACGACCTCGCGCGGCGCGGCGGGATGCTGCGCCGAAGGATAGTAATAACTTGATGCGTCCTGCGAGGGCGGTGTTTCGCAGGCAGCCAGCGACAGAGCGGTCACGACGGTGAGGCAAATCCTTGTTTTCATCGCCACATCGTATCATGCGCGTCAATCCGGCGGTGGAAAACTTTGCCAGCGTGGCCAAACACGCCACTGTGCGCCGCATGCAGCCCGTCGTCGTCCAGCATCCTCTGGCGCAGTGTCATCTCGCGGCCATTCGTGCGGCGGCAACGCCCGCGCACCAGTTTCGCCGGCACATGAACCTGCTCGCGCGCATGCTCTTCCTCGAGGCCACGCGGGAGCTGCCGGTGCAGGAGATCACGGTGCGAACACCGCTCACCGAGACCACCGGATCACAGTTGGCCCGGCCCATGGTCTTCGTGCCCATCCTGCGCGCCGGATTGGGGCTGCTCGATGGCATTCTGCCGCTGGTGCCGGACGCCAGCGTCGCGCATGTCGGCATCAAACGGGACGAGGAAACCGCCCTGCCCCATGCCTACTATGCCAATCTGCCTGCGAACCTCGCCAGTGCGGACGTGTTTCTGCTCGATCCCATGCTCGCCACCGGCGGCAGCGCCTGCGAGGGCCTGCGCCAGCTCAAGGCGGCCGGAGCCATGCGCATCACCCTGATCTGCGTGGTGAGCTGCCCGGAAGGACTCGCCGCCTTGGCACAAGCGCATCCCGACGTGCCCGTTTTCACCGCCGCCATCGACGATGGCTTGAACGAAAAATGCTACATCGTCCCCGGTCTCGGCGATGCGGGCGACCGTTACTTCGGAACGTGAGCTGCGGCATTGCAAAGGGGCGGCCGGTATGACATCTTTTCCTTGCGGTGAATTCCAAACAGAAGGCCACCCTTGAAGCCATCTTTGCCAAGCCTGTCCCCGGCAACCTGCCGTGGCGTGAGATCGAGTCTCTCCTCTCCGCCTTGGGGGCTGAGATTTCTGAAGGCAGCGGCTCGCGGGTGCGCATTGGCCTGCGTGGCGTTCGTGCCGTTTTTCATCGTCCGCATCCAAGTCCCACCACCGACCGGGGAGCCGTCGTTTCCATGCGCCGCTTTCTGATCGCAGCCGGAGTCACACCCTCATGAACTACCAAGGTTACCAATCAGCCGTCTCTTTCGATGACGAAGCGGAGATTTTTCACGGCGAAGTCACCGGCATCCGTGATGTCATCACCTTCCAGGGGACGACTGTCGAGGAATTGAAGCAGGCGTTTCATGCTTCGGTGGATGATTATCTTGCATTCTGCGCTTCACGCGGCGAATCGCCGGACCAGCCTGCCGCGGAGGCACCCCAGTCTGTTGCTGTGGCCTGAACCACGCACGAATCGCCGTTCTCCCGCCGTTTTCATCTCCCCATGCCCATCACCCTGCCCCCACTGACACGCCGCGACTGGATCAAGCGCGGCACGGCCGCTGCTTTTGGAACCTTTGCCTCGCAAACTCCTGCGCTGGAGATTCCCGAGCAGGTCTGGGTGCTGTTTTCTGACACCCACATCGCCGCGGACGAGACGCTCAACGCGCGTGGCGTGTGCATGGCAGAAAATTTGCGCCGCTGCGCCAATCAGGTCCTCAAAATCGGCCAGAAGCCCTTCGGCCTCATCGTGAACGGCGACTGCGCCTACCTCGAAGGCATCAGCGAGGACTACGTCACCTTTTTGCGCTGCATGCAGCCGCTGCGGGAGCAGTCCATCCAGATTCATTGCACCCTCGGCAACCACGACCACCGCACCAATTTCCTCAACGCCGTCATCGGACCGCCGCCGCCCAACGCCGAGCGTCTGATGAACGTGCCGGACAAGCACGTCGCCACCGTCACCAGCGCCCAGGTGAACTGGATTCTCCTCGACTCGCTCGACCTCGTGAACAAAACCCCCGGCATGCTCGGCCAGCCCCAGCTCACCTGGATCGAGCGCGAGCTGCGCAACTCCCCGGACAAGCCCACCTTCATCGTCGCCCATCACAACCCGATGCAGGCCAGCATGGACGAAAAGAAAAAGGGTTCCTGCCTGCAGGACAGCGACGCCTTGTTCGACCTCCTGGCCGCCTATCCGAAGGTACAGGGCTTCATCTACGGCCACACGCACACCTGGCTGAAGTCCAAGCACGAGAAAACCGGCCTTCCGCTCATCAACCTGCCCCCCATCGCCTACACCTTCAATCCGCAGTCCCCCAGCGGCTGGGTCATCGTCCGCATCGACGCCGACCGCGCCGAGTTCGAGCTCCGCGCCCTCAACCCCGCCCACGAGCAGCACGGCCAGAAGCACGTCATCAAGTTCGTGTGAGCAGCGGATCGCCCCTCGCGCCTGATTTCAAGCCACGGCTCTCGCTGCGCGCAAGATCTTCACCCCCATCGAAGGCGACAACCGCATCCCGATGAAGCAGGTTCACGAACTCTTCGCCGACAAAGGCAGTGAGGAGGCCGTGTTGAAGGCCGCCGAGGAAGGTGAAGGCGAACGCCTGCGCAACCACCGCTGCTATGCGCATCTCTCCTCGGCCTCTACTACGAAGCGACCGGCGATGACGCCAAAGCCAAGCACCACATGCTCAAAGCCGCCCAAGACTTCGCCATGGACCACTCCATTGGCCGCGTGGCGCAGGTTCATGTGAAGATTCGCGGGTGGGAGAAGTGAGATGACTCCGGCTTCACTGCTGTTCCACGGCCACATTGCTTGACTTGTGCATTGGATGGCAAGTTGACGGTTACACCACGTTCATTTGAACATATATTGAACTTCAGCTATGAGCTGAATCTCTGGAGCTGAGAGGCAAACTTCCATCATTCGCAATTTTGACTTAAGTGGGTTTTTTTGGCGCTTATTTGGTTGTATGTGGCGTGGCATTATTTGGCTACTGGGTTTTTTGCGCGCTTTTAGGCCACCTCAAGGCTTAAAAAGTGACTGCGAGATTGACAGACTCGTTGAAACGAGCTATACTTCCCGCATGACCACAGCAATTATCTACACAAAAACATCCGAGGAAGTCTTACTGTCTTCGGTGGCTCGCTAAGATATATCTAGGCGATCAACGCCTGTTAAAAAGACAAAATTCGGTACGATTCCCGGCCGTTTATTATTGCGCCCATAAACTAGAAGCGGCGCTAATTCGCTCAAGCCTAAAGGCTTAGCACTCCAAAAAGCCCATCTCACGGCCTCATCATACCCACGACTTCTCATATTTGAGAAATTGCGGCCTTCTCATGCCTTTCGACAGAAAACAGAAAAACAACACACAAACACACAGACAAATGAAAGCACACGCCCTCACTGAAACCCTGAAAAACTACCCATTCACGATCGTCGCCCGTCGTGACTGGGAAAAGCAAGACCCCAAGCACACTCTTCTGCCAGCATCTCTCAACTCCGAGGTGAAGCGCTGGATGGAATCAAAGTACTCCAAAGGACTTTATTCCCATCAGGCCGAGGCGCTGGAGCAGTTCCTCTCGGGTTCGGATGTCGCTCTCATGACACCCACCGCTTCTGGAAAATCAGCGATCTTCCAAGCGGCCGCAGCACATGCCAACAAGGCGAAGGGCGGCAGCAAAACGCTCGCTCTTTTCCCTCTCAAAGCTCTCGCCCAAGATCAGGCGAGGTCGTGGGCTGAGATGGGAGAAGCTCTTGGCCTCAAAATTGGAGTGATCCACGGCGGGCAGTCGAAGAAAGGCAGCCACCAAGCTCGTCTCCAGAAGCTCCAAGAGTGTGACGTGATCTTAGCGACTCCCGATGTGATCCACTGCTGGTTCATGGCCAACTTGGACAAAAAAGAGGTAAAAGCGTTTCGAGGTCAGCTTGGTCTTCTCGTTCTCGATGAAGCACACACTTTCGACGGCGAGTTTGGCACCAACATGGCACTGTTCGTCGCACGCTTGCGCGCTTGTGGTTCTGATTTTCAGATTATCTGCGCATCGGCTACAATGGGTGCGCCTGGAAAGTTTCTTTCGACTTTGCTGGGAAAAATGCCCGCAGTCATCAATCAGAGCGGGTCCAGCGCAGCCGCTCGCCAATTGCTCACGGTTCGATATGCCCGCACCGACAAAGACCGCCTGATTGGTGCCATTCACGAGCTTGCTGCCTCAGTGGAAGGTCAGTGTTTGGTTTTCATCGACAATCGAGCCAAGGCCGATCACATCGCCCAGCTAATCGAATCGCACAGTGAAAATGCAACCTGGCTGGCCTACAGAAATGGTTACGAAGAGGAAGACAGGCAGGAGATTCAGAATGCACTGACCCAAGGAAATCTGAAAGGGATTGTGTCCACAAGTGCGCTTGAAGCAGGAATCAGCATTGACGGTATCGAACTGGTCATCATGCTCGACCGCCCCAAGAAGATGAGGTCATTCTTGCAGCGGTTTGGACGTCTTCGTGGCGAAGGCTGCGCGATCATTTTTGATGCAGACTGGCCTCAAGATGCGGCTGAGGTCGAAGAATGGATGAAACGCCCTGTTGAGGAAAACCGCCTCTATCTCGACGACGAGGTGATTTGTCTCCAAGCGGCCTTTTGCGCCAAGGAAGAGCAAGCGGCGGTCGGTGATGATTATCGAATGGAAGTGTTTGATCATCTCGGAATCAGATTCAAAAGGGCGCTACACTTGGTGGCGCACCGCGACGAGATCTTTGATACCTCACGGAAAGACGTGCTGAAGCGTGCTCAAAACGGGGAACCTCACCGTGAGTTTAGCCTTCGGAACATCGAGCGCCAATACCAAGCCAAAGCCAAAGACAGTGATTTGCGATGCGGTTCATTCACGGAATCCCAGGTCTTTCGTGAAGCCTATCCTGGTGCGATCTACCGCTACCTGAAGCGGTCCTATCGTGTTTTGGACGTCAATCGCAGAACCGGTGAGATCAAGTTGTCGCAACTCTTGAAGCCGAATCCCAAAGAATCGACCTCGCCCGATGTGCGCATCTCCGCTAGCGCAGACTTCCGCGATTCGGATAGCGGCAAGAACGCCGAAGGAATCTGGCTGGCTGAAGTGGTCGTCAATCTGGACGAAACGGTGGTCGGCTACAAACAGAAGGTCGATGGAGGAAGCACACAGACCATCAGCTATCAAGACACTGGTTATAAACCCCTCACGAGGACTACCTACCCATTTGGCCTTGCAGTCACAGGCCCAGATTTGAATAAGGCGGCCCTCACAGCGATCAAGAACGCTTATTGCGTGATGAATGATTTTGATCCAAGCGACTTGGATGTGGTGAAGCTGTCGGGCGTAATTGGCGTTTCACTACCGCAGGTCACGAATGCGGGTTGGGCAATCGCAAATAAGCCGGGAACTTCAGCACGTCTGACGGGCGGACTACTGGTCAATTGGTTCAAGGTGTTAAAGGAAGCACTTCGCAGCGCGACCGATCCTATGACCGTGGGCCAACTCAGTGAACTGATTCGCCTCAGTGCCTCACTACAATCTTGGGACGTGCAAAATGGCTCGGCGATCACGAAAGGTTCTGATAGCAGCGGTCTGGTTCGGGNNTGACTGGCCGAAAAGCCGAGTGTTCATCGTCGATGCTCATGGCAATCGCAGGGAGGCTGTCGTTGAAAAGTATGTGTACCGTCCAGAACAAGGATGGTGCTACCGCTACAACGTCGAAGGAAGTATCAGCGCATGGGTGAAGCACTCCCATGTTGAAGAGATACCTGGAATCAGCGTCACGGCTCTATACAACCGAGACACGGATGAGTTTGAACCAACGCCCGCCCTAGCAGCGTGAACGTGATTTGGTCGTCCATTTGCGGACAGGAGCTAAAGGCTCCTGTCCGCTTTCACATTTGAATTTTTGGCTTATGCCTTCAGCGGCAGAAGCAGTTGCTGCTCTTGAGGCGCTCGGAGAATTTTCAGAGAAATGTGCCATATCACATCAGGCACGGTAGCGTCTGTGTGGATTTCAAACGTGAGATTTAACAATTTGCCAGTGTGTCTTTATTCAACGCCCGGCAAATAGTGTGTTTGACCAAATCCGGCTGCCGTTACTCGCGATGAGCTTGGCTGGACTGTCGTTGTTGAGCCCTGAGGCATGTTTGTAATGGTGGTGGACGATCCAAACATCTTGCCGGGAAGCCCGGACAGGCTGCCAAGATTGCGTACCCTGTAAGCTTTTCCATTGGCCGTGGGCGCCGACCAAGAAAACAGGGTGAAACGTCGTTCTCCACGCGCATAGAAGACGGCGTTGCCACCCATGCTGCGCGCCTGGTTTGCCAGCGCACCATAGAGCGACTCGCATTTGCGGTAGCCGGCTTCGTCGCTCGCGGCGACAGACCCGAGGTACTCGGCGTTGGCTGGCGGTGCGGATTCCGAGACAAGCACCGCTGACGCATGCCTGCCGCCGCTCTGTGAAGTGCTGGCGCAATTGCTTATGAGCAGGCATAGTGCTGTGGCGACGAGTAAGCGTGGGATGACAGTGTTCAGCATGGAGTGGGTGTGTTGAGTGAAGGGGGCGATGCGATTTCAAAAGCCAACTCGTTGTAGTTCCGCATCAAGGTTCGCAAGAAAGTCGTTGAAGGCTGCTTCATAAGCCTGGTTCCAGTTGCGATTGCTCGCCACCTGGCCGCCGTTGGTGCCGTGGCCGCGAACCGTGAACGACCTGCGGCTGCCTCCTTTGGAAACGGTGACGCGGCATTCGATGACCGCCTCAAACTGGATGGACCACATGCCGGGAGTGAACCACGCCCAGAACCGCCGCACCTCAGCGCTGGCCTGGTTCCCACTGGCGCCAGACAGGCTGTAGCCGCGACGAGCAAAGGCCTCTGTGAGAAGGTCTTCGGTCTTTGTGCGGATGCTCTGGCCTGATGGCAGCGCGATGTCGCCCATGGCCTTGCCAAAAGAGTTCCGCTGGCGGCCGACCATGCGGCTTTTCTCAGCGGCAGACATGCTGTGGCAATCACCATTCACGGACGGGGTGCTGGGATCGGATGGCTTGTTCTGAAAGACGCGGAGGTCTTCTATCGAGCCAAGCGCGATGGTGCCACGAGTGGTTGCATGAGAAGACGAAGGAACGGACGGGTTGATCGTGCGACGCCCCAGCACACAACTGGGCAGAAGGCAGGTGAGAACAGCAAGAAGGAGAAGGCTCGATTTCATGAGGAAGGGGTTAACATCTAATTTCAACACTCTGAACATTCGGTATTCGGCGGGCAAGAACCAAGTGCCAGACACTCTGGCGCAGTAGGCAGCCTGAGCAAAAATTGCCTCCTCAAGATTCTGGTTTTCAATTCTTTAGCTCGTCGGAAAAAACTCCCGATTTTAGTGAGTGCTCACCAAGAGCAGTTCGCAAAACCGTGGTGGCTTAGGCAAAAAGAGGGACACGCAAACGCCAAAAGCCAAACTCAACGCCCTCGATAGGCGCTCATCCTTTGCGCATCAATGCACCTGGATTGTCAGAGTAGCCTGCGGGCGCAACAACACGTCCCCTTGCATGGTAAGTCCGTGTCTGAACCCACTGACACGACCATGAAAATGCATTCCTTGTGCTCCGGCAATCACAGCAACCTCTTCACGACCGCCCAGGGCCGTCGTGATTTTCTTCAGGTGGGTGCCATGGCGGGCCTGGGCATCACGCTGCCGCAGTTGCTGAAGCTCCAGGCGGCGGACTTGGCCATGCCGGCGGTGGAGAGCTACAAGCCCATTGCCACCTCGATCATCCACATCTACCTGCCGGGCGGAATGGCCCAGCATGAGTCGTGGGATCCGAAGCCCTTTGCCTCGCCGGATTATCGCGGCCCGTTCAGCCCGATCAAAGGTGTGACCGGAGAATACGTCGGTGAGAAGTTCGCGAACATCGCCAAAATCCTCGACAAGATCAGCATCATCCGCTCCGTGACGCACGGCGAGGCCGCGCATGAGCGTGGCACGCACAACATGTTCACCGGCTACCGCCCCAGCCCGGCGATCAAGTTCCCCAGCTTCGGCTCCATCATCTCGCACGAGCAGGGTTCACGGAACAACCTGCCTCCCTACGTCGCCATTCCAGGTGTCATCGCCCCGGATCAAGGCAGCGGTTACATGAGCAGCGCCTTCGGTCCCTTCGCGCTCGGCAGCGATCCTGCCGACCCTGGCTTCACCGTGCGCGATCTCGCCTCGCCCAAGGACATCGATCAGAAGCGCTTTGACCGCCGCCGCAGCCTGCTCGGCGCGGTGGACGAGCATTTCCGCACCCACGAAAAATCCGACGGCCTCAGCGCCATGGACAATTTCTACAACGCCGCCTACAAGCTCATCAGCTCCCAGCAGGCCCGTGAGGCCTTCAATCTGGCCGCCGAGCCCGCCAAGCTGCGCGATGAATACGGTCGCAATGCCGCCGGCCAGCGCTTCCTGCTGGCCCGCCGCCTCGTCGAGGCCGGCACCCGTATGGTTTCGGTCAATTTTGGCAGTTGGGACCACCACTCGAACATCAAGAGCGGATTTGAGGGCCAGGCCGTGCAGTTTGACATGGCCTTCGCCCGCCTCATTCGCGACCTCGACGAGCGCGGCTTGCTCGACACCACGCTGGTGCTCGTCAGCTCCGAATTCGGCCGCACGCCGAAGATCAACTCCACCAACGGTCGCGACCACTACCCGCGCGTCTTCTCCGTGGCTATGGCCGGTGGCGGGGTGAAAAAGGGCTTCGTCTATGGCAAGTCCGACGCCCTCGGTGGTGAGCCGGATGAAAATCCGGTCGGCCCTGAAGACCTCGCCCGCACGATGTATCGCCTGCTCGGCATCAATGCCTCCAAGCGCATCGTCGTCGAAAACGTCCGCCCTGTGGACATCGTCAACGGCGGCAGGCTGCTCAACGAGCTGATCGCGTGATCATTCACAGCGCACGGCGAGGTTTCCCCTCACCTAACCTTTCGCTTCGCGGCGCTGCGCTAGCCCCGCAACCGATGGCAGACCAAGCGCATGCACTGCGCGGGGAGAGGGACTGGCAGGCACGCCTTCTGGCCTGACAGTGCCTATGCCGCCACGTTTTAGTCCCTCTCCCCGCTGTGGATGATCCCATGATCTGCAGCGGCGGCGCGGGGAGAGGTTAGGTGAGGGGTGCTTATGCAACATCCCTGTGACCCCGGCAGAGACCACGCTAATTTCCCGGATGAACAGCTTTTCTGACGATCCAAACGGTCAGCAGCCCCAGAGCGAGGCCCACGCCTGCTAGCGCCAGCCATTCGGGCCTCGTCACGTCTCCGAGAGCTTGTTGTTCCCGCACATAGGTCACAATTCCGACCCAATGTTCGTGCAGGCGCGGGTTTGCGACTTTCCACAACGCGAGATCGGCATCCGTAAACTTTGCAGGGTCGAAGTGTGTGCGCCGGAGGCTCTCCGGCAGCGCTTGCGTGGACTCGGTCAGCACCAGCAGCGCGTCGCTGCCGACGGCCACGTCTTTTTCATAGCGATGGATCAGCACCAGCACCGTCTGCCCCGGCTGAAGATGGCGATACACGCCCCAGTCCGGCTCAAGCTGCTGGTAGGTGTCGTGAATGTGGTTCGCGACCAGTTTCGCCGTCGTGGCTCCTTGGAGTTCCGGGCTTGAGCCGATGATCTCGTCCACACGGATGAGGCAGGACTCCTTCGGCAGCACCTGGGAGGGCGACTGCTCCACATGCGAGTCCACTTTGATCACCTCGCCCACCAAAGCGGCCTCGCAGGAGGTGAGGTGCCCCTCATACCAGGTGGTGCAGGGAATGCTGACCTCCTTGGCGGCAGTGGTCATGGAGACGCCAGCCCAAAGCATCAGCCAAATCAACCAGCGCATCTCATTCCTGCCGCCAGGCTGAGTTAAGTCGTTCATGGATTAACTCTACACCGCCGCGTCTCCACAGGAATCTCTTTTCATGGCGTCAAATCTGCGCATCCTCGCGGCGGCTCGTGATTCGAGCCATCATGGAAGCAGTCAATATCCAATTCGCGCCTGCGACGGGCACTGAGGAAGCATGGAACGAGGCGTACGCGCGCCTCGCCGACTATTTCCGCTCCTACCAGCTTCACAACCGCATCCGCCGCACGCAGCTCATTCTGGAAACGCTGCGCAAAGCCGCCGAGGCGCATGCGAAAGACCCCACGCGCACGCCCACCGCCCATGCCATCGAACAGGCGCGCCTGATGCTGCGCGAGTGGCTGGGCGCGATCTACAGCGACCTCAATCTGAGCGAGGCGCAGCTCGAGGCCACCGGCCGCCTCGGTTTCCACCTCGCGGGCGGCCCTGCCCGCTGGCCGCAGTTCTTCCTGGATGAGGAAAACATGCCGGACGACATGGCCGAGGCCATGCGCTCCGCCCTGCGCACCTCCGGCCCGGGCATGCAGGTCAGCAAGATGACGCCGCGTGACATCGACCTCGGCCTCATCCCCGATGTGGCGGAGGACACCTTCGGCCGCCTGGGCCGCCACCCCATCCTGCGCTACTCGGTGTTGTTTGTGATCGTCTTCGGTGTGCTGGGCTACCTTTACTCACTCTTCGCATGAGCGCACCCATCGGCAGCCAGACTGCGAACATCGCGATGACCGCCGGCATGCCGCCCAAGCGCATCTCGCGCACCCGGCGCGCCACGTTTTTCTCGCTCGTCGGCCTGGGCACCATCGTCGGCGCGTGGCTCTCGTTCATTTTCCTGTCGGAAAACGGCATGCGCATCTCGGAGTGGCTGCTGCTGCTGGTTTTCATCCCGCTTTACTACCAGCTCAATGTCGGCTTCTGGACCGCGCTCTTCGGCGTGTGGCTGATGAATCGCTCGAAGCCTGACCCGCTCAATCTCTGGCTCACGCTGAACGCGGACGACTACGAGCAGCCGATCACCGCCAGCACCGCCATCGTCATGCCGGTCTTCAATGAGGACGTGACGCGCGTGTTTGAGGGCCTGCGCTCGATCTACCTCTCCCTGGAGGCCACGGGGCAGTCGAAAAACTTCGACTTTTTCATCCTCAGCGACTCGGACAAGGCCAGCCAGTGGATCGAGGAGGAAACCGCGTGGCTGGAACTCTGCCGCCAGCTCAACGCCTTCGGCCGAATTTTCTACCGCAAGCGCCGCAAGCAGATCAACCGCAAGAGCGGCAACGTCAGCGACTTCTGCCGCCGCTGGGGCCGCCGCTACCGCTACATGGTCGTGCTGGACGCGGACAGCCTCATGTCCGGCGCGTTGCTCACCAGCATGGTGCGCATCATGGAGAAAAATCCCGGCATCGGCATCGTGCAGACGTTTCCCAAGCAGATCGCCGCCGACACGCTGCTCGGCCGTGTGATGCAGTTCGCGCAGGCGCTCTACGGACCGCCCTTCATGGCCGGGCTCGACTACTGGCAGTGCGGCGAGGCGAATTTCTGGGGCCACAACGCCATCCTGCGCCTCGCGCCGTTTATTGAGCACTGCGCGCTGCCGCCGCTGCCGGCCAACGCGCCCTTCGGCGGCCACATCCTGAGCCACGACTTCGTGGAGGCCGCGCTCATGCGGAAGGCCGGTTACGCGGTGAGATTGCTGCCCACCAGCCGTGGCAGTTACGAGGAGGGGCCGCCCACGCTCGTCGATATGCTCAAGCGCGACCGCCGCTGGTGCCAGNNGGTGCCAGGGCAACATCCAGCACCTCTGGCTCGTGTTTGCCAAGGGCTGGCATCCGATGAGCCGTGTGAACTTCCTCCACGGCATCCTCAGCTACGTCAGCTCGCTGCTGTGGTTCCTCTTCCTCGCTCTGGTCACTTATCTCGCCGCCACGCCCACGGCGCATCAGCAGCCGCAGGCCATCCTGGCCGAGAAGATTCTCCTCGGCGTCACCGCCATGCTCATCTTCCTGCCGAAGACGGTCATCCTGCTCGACGAGGTCATCACCGGCCGCATGTTCAAGCCGCTCAAGCTGCGTTTCCTCACCTTTGTCAGCAGCCTGCTCGACACCATCGTCTTCACCCTCATGGCGCCCGTGCTGATGGTCTTCCACTCGCGTTTCGTGATCTACACGCTCATTGGCAAAAGCGTCAGTTGGGTCACGCAGCGCCGCAAGATCGACGGCGGTATCAACTGGAGCGAGATCCTCCTCACCTTCGCCAGTGTCACGCTGCTGGGCCTGGGCTGGGCCGCGCTGGGCTGGTTCGTTTCAAAGGCTTTCCTCATCTGGATCAGCCCGATCCTGTTCTCGCTGGTGATTTCGATCCTCGTCGCCGCGCTGGTCTCGGGAGGGCGCAGCGGCCGGCGGCTCGGCTTCTTCCTCACGCCCGAGGAGCACGAGCCGCCCACGGTGCTGAAGACCATGCAGCAGAACTTGGAGGAAATTAAGGACCGCATCCAGCTTCCGCCCGAGCTGGAGCGCCACTACGGCCTCATGCAGGTCTGCCTCGATCCGTATGTGAACGGTCTGCACGTCAGCCTGCTGCGCCGCCGCCGCACCATCGACGTCTCCCGCAGTTATCTCGATGAAATCGGCCACCGCCTCATCACCCAGGGGCCGCAGACGCTCAGCGCGCAGGAATTGAAGGCCCTGATGCATGACACAGACACCGTCACCAACCTGCATTACCGCCTGTGGAGCGCCGCCGACCATGAGCTGGCCTCTTTCTGGTCCACCGCCATCCGCCAGTACAACCTCGCTTCCACCAGTCCGTTTGCCCACACCCTGGCCAAACAGGAGCTTGCGTGAGCCTAGGTCGGAGAAATGATTTTCTCCCCACCTGCGTTCCCTGCCCTGTCATGACGCGCCGCTCACTCCTCACTTCAGCCGCCGCCCTGGCTGCGATGCCTTTGCCAGCGGCCTTGCGCGGCAAGCGGATGGGCATCGTCATCCATTCCTATGGGAAACGCTGGCGCGGAAAATACTCCAGCCTCAAGTTTCCGCCCTTCGAGCACGCGCTGGATGTGCTGGATCATGTGCGCGGCCTCGGCGTGGGTGCCTTGCAGATCATGGTCGGCGGCTGGACGACGGACTTTGCCGGCAAGGTGCGTTCCACCTGCGAATCCTACCGCATGCGGCTCGAAGGCAGCATCACCCTGCCGAAAAACGAGCAGGACGTGCCCCGCTTTGAAAACGAGCTGCGCATCGCGAAGGAAGCGGGCGCGACAATCTTTCGTTCGGCGACCGGTGGGCGACGCTACGAGCTGTTCTCCAGCCTGGAGGAGTTCAGGCATTTCAAAGACGGCGCGTTCAAGTCCATGCAGCTCGCCGAACCCGTCGTACGGCGGCAGCGCGTGCGCATTGGCATCGAGAACCACAAGGATTTTCACGCCGCCGAGCTGGCGGAGATGCTCGGGCGACTCAGCAGCCCGCACCTCGGCGCGTGTGTCGATACCGGCAACAGCATCGCGCTGCTCGAAGATCCGATGCAGGTCGTCGAAACGCTCGCGCCCTTCGCCGTGACCACGCACATCAAGGACATGGCCGTGCAGGAGACGCCCAACGGCTTCCTGCTCTCCGAAGTGCCGCTGGGCGAGGGCATTCTCGATCTCCCGCGCATGTTTGCGCTGTTTGAGAAGCACAACCCGCAGATCGCCTACCACCTGGAAATGATCACGCGCGACCCACTGGACATCCCCTGCCTCAAACCCGGCTACTGGGCCACCTTTCCCGACAAACCTGGCGTCGAACTCGCCCGGACGCTCACGATGGTGCGTGAACGCCAGGCCGCGAAGCTGCCCAAAGTCACCGGCCTCGGCACGGAAGCCGCGCTGGCATACGAGGAGGCCAACATCGTGAAGTGCCTGGATGCGGCCGGAGACAAGCTCGGCTTCAAACAGCCCGCGTCCATCAAGCCGAACGGCAAGGATGAAAAGTGAGTGGTGGTTGAGGATTCCCGCGCCGCGTCCATGATGCCCGGCCCGTGCCCGAAGAAGAATCCATCGCCACCCACACGCCCATTCATGACGCCAAGCTGGCGTTGCAGAAGTATTTCGGCTTCCGCGAGTTCCTGGACGGACAGGAAACCGTGATGGCGAACATCCTGAGCGGACGCGACACCATGGTCATCATGCCGACCGGCGGCGGCAA
>DNXB01000569.1 GCA_003506995.1 Verrucomicrobiales bacterium | reverse complement strand
ACAAGCCGTATGACCAGTTCGTGCGGGAGCAGATTGCCGGAGACCAGCTTGGCGCGGATGAAGGCACGGGATTCCTCGTAGCGGGAGCCTGGGATCAGGTGAAGGGCCAGGACCCGGTGCTGCGGGCGAATCAACGGGCGGATGAGATGCATGATCTCGTGAGTGCGACAGGCAGCACCTTCCTCGGGCTTACGGTCGGCTGTGCGCGCTGCCATGATCACAAGTTCGATCCGGTCAGCCAGGTGGATTACTTCCGAGTGCGGGCCATCTTTGAAGGTGTGCAGCATGCGGAGCGTGAACTGCGGCCTGCGGATGCGGAAGATCGGCAGCAGAAGGCGGAGACCGTGCGTTTTGAGATCGCGGCGATTGATTCGACCCTGTCACGCTTCCAACCCCGTGCGCAACTGACGAAACGCGTGCTGGTGGATGATGATCTGCCGCCCCCGACGAAGCCGGAGGCCATCGGCTGTGTGCAAATCGAGCAGCCGACGAATGGAAAGCCGATTGAGTACTCGCCTGGCACGGAGTTCGGGCAGGCGGCTGATCCGGGTGATTCGACGCGATTGCCGAATCTCGGCGAGAGCTATCGCTACTGGACCGCAAAGAAGGATGAAGGCGGGAAGGATTTCTTCTCGTGGAATCCGCGCGTGACGGGCAAACAGCGCGTCTGGTTGTCCTGGGGCGCGTGGACGACGCATGCGAAGGATGCGCGCTATATTCTCGATCTGGATGGCGATGCGAACACGAAGGACGATCAAAAAGAGATCGCCGTGGTGGATCAAAGCAAGTTTGCGGACGGCAGCGGGGCGATTCCCGAACAGAAGCGCTGGAGCGGCTTCAAATATGCGGGAACGCATGCGCTGACGAAGGATTCCATTGTGATCCTGCGAAGCGGAAAGCTCGGCGGGCCGACGGTGGCGGATGCGGTGCTGTTTGAAGCCGCAGATGAGGCCAAACCGGCCTCGCAGCCGCATCTGCGCGCGCCGGTGACGCATCTGGCGAATCGCGAGAGCTTCAATTCGGTGAAAGCGAAGTTCGTGCGCTTCACGATCCACGCGACGATTGGCGGACAGCCGTGCATTGACGAACTGGAGGTCTTTGCGGGCGGCAAGAACGTGGCGCTGGCAAAGCTAGGTGCCAAGGTGACGGCGTCGGATGTTTTTGCCGATGGTGCGAACACGATTCATCAAATCGTCCATGCGAATGATGGCCTGTATGGCAATGCGAAGAGCTGGATTTCAAAAGGAGCCAAGGGATGGCTGCAAATCGAACTGCCGCGTGAGGAGTCGATCAGCAGTGTGGTTTGGAGCCGAGATCGCGCCGAAAAGGGCAAGGCGTTTCAAGATCGCCTCGCTACGGATTATGTGATCGAAGTTTCGCTGGATGGGAAAGCCTGGAAGGCGGTGGCTTCGTCGGTAGACCGGCTAGCAGCGGACTATCGGGAGCGGATTCGTGATGTTCCGACGCTGAGCGGCGTCACGGGTGAGAACGCGGCGGAGGTGAAAAAGCACAGCGAGCGACGTGCGGCATTGCAACGCGAGTTGAAGACGTTGACGAGTTTTCCGATGGCCTATCTCGGCAAGTTTGAGCAGCCGGGAGCGACCTTCCGTCTGCATCGCGGCGATCCGTTGTCGCCGAAAGAAGAAATCGCGCCCGGAGCGCTGTCACAGGTCGGTGCGAAGCTCGATCTGGCGCAGGACACGCCTGAACCCGAGCGGCGCATGGCTTTGGCGAAGTGGCTGACCGATCCGCAGAATCCGCTCACGGCACGCGTGATGGTGAATCGTCTCTGGCACTACCATTTCGGCACCGGCATCGTCGATACGCCGAGCGATCTCGGCTTCAACGGCGGCAAGCCTTCGCATCCTGAGCTTCTGGACTGGCTGGCGACAGAATTGATGAAGCGTGGCTGGAGTTTGAAGGAGATGCATCGGCTGATCATGAACTCGGCGGCTTATCGGCAGTCGAGCGCGGCGCACGAGGCGGGAATGCTTGCGGATTCGGGTGCGCGGCTGCTGTGGCGCTTTCCGACGCGCCGCATCGAGGCGGAGCCGCTGCGTGACACGATCCTGGCGGTGAGCGGTGTGCTGGATCTGACGATGGGCGGACCGGGATTCGATCTGTTCGAGCCTAATGACAACTATGTGAAGGTGTATCAGTCGAAGCAGGAGTTCGGGGCCGATACATTCCGGCGCATGATTTACCAGAGCAAGCCACGCGTGCAGCTCGATGACACGTTTGGCGCGTTTGATGTGCCTGACGCGGGTCAGATCGCCCCGCGACGCACGTCGAGCACGACACCGTTGCAGGCGCTGAATTTCTTGAACAGCACGTTTGCGATGCAGCAGGCCGGTTTGTTCGCCGCACGGCTCGAAAAAGATGCTGGCAAGGCGGCAGAGGCGCAGGTGAAGCGGGCGTTTCAACTGGCCTACCAGCGTGATCCGCGCGCGGACGAGCTGGGCGCGTCCACGAAACTGATTTCCGAGCACGGGCTGGCGATGTTCTGCCGTGCGCTGTTCAACACGAGCGAGTTCATGACCCTTTACTGATCCTGCCATGCAAAATCATCTTCTCTCACGTCGCACCTTCCTGAATCAAAGCGTCAGCGGGCTGGGCAGCATCGCTTTGACGTCGCTGCTGGCCCAGAAGGGTCTGCTGGCGAATGATCCGATTCGTCCGCTGATCGACCCCTCGCGTCCGTATGCGCCAAGGCCGCCGCATTTCGCGCCGAGGGCGAAGAATGTGATCATGGTGTTCTGCTCGGGGGCGATCAGCCATGTGGACACGTTTGATTACAAGCCGGAGCTGGTGAAGCGCCACGGCTTGCCGCTGCCGGGCGCGGCGGATTTGATCACGTTCCAAGGAGCGCAGGGAAATCTGGTGAAGCCGCTGTGGGAGTTCAAACCGCGCGGACAGAGCGGCAAGATGATCAGTGATTTGGTGCCGAACATTGCCGAGATGGCGGATGACATGTGTTTCATCCACTCGATGACGGCGAAGTCGAACACGCATGGCCCTGCGGAGAACCAGATGAGCACGGGTTACATCCTCGACGGCTTCCCCGGCATCGGCTCATGGGTGACGTATGCGCTGGGCTCAGAGTGCGATGACATGCCGGCCTTCGTGGCGATCCCTGATCCGCGTGGCGTGCCTCAAATTGGCTCGAGGCATTGGAACTCGGCGTTTTTGCCAGCGATGTTTCAGGGCACGGCGTTCAATGCGAGCAAGCCGATCCCGAATCTGCTGCGACCCACGAGCGTGAGTGAGTCGGCGGATCGTGGCACGCGTGATTTGGTGAACCTGCTCAATCGTCGGCAGGCGGCGGAGCATCCGGCGGACAGCGACCTGGCGGCGCGTATTTCGTCGTATGAACTGGCGGCGCGGATGCAGATCGCGGCTTCGGAGGTCGGCAACATGGCGGGCGAGAGCAAGGCGACGCTGGATTTGTACGGCGTGAACGACAGCAACGAGAACAAGGCGGGTTTTGCGAAGAACTGCCTGCTGGCAAGGCGCTTGATTGAGCGCGGCGTGCGCTTCGTGCAACTTTTCAACGGCTCCTACGCGATGGGCGAGGGCGTGGGCAACTGGGACGGGCACAAGACCATCGAAAAGCAGTACTCGGTGCATGGGCCGATCCTCGACCAGCCGGTGGCCGGATTGCTGAAGGACCTGAAGGCCCGCGGGCTGCTGCAAGACACGCTGGTGGCCTTTGTGACAGAGTTCGGTCGCATGCCGACCTTTCAGAAGGGCGC
>DNXB01000487.1 GCA_003506995.1 Verrucomicrobiales bacterium | reverse complement strand
CCATCGTGGTGCTGGAAAACATCCACCGCCGCATTGAGGCGGGGGAAAAGCCGCTGGTGGCGGCCTATCTCGGCACGCGGCAGGTCGGATTCGCGGTGGTGGCCACGACGCTGGTGCTGCTGGCGGTGTTTGTGCCCATCACCTTCATGCCGGGGGACGCCGGGCGCTTGTTCTCCGAGTTTTCCATCACGCTGGCGGTCGCCGTGGTGTTTTCCGGTTTCGTGGCGCTCACGCTTTCTCCCATGCTCGCGTCGAAGATCATGCGCGGGCGGGAAGGGGACGGCCTCCTCGCCCGGCTGCTGGCGCGTTTCTTTGAGTGGGTGCAGCGCGGCTACCGCCGGGCTCTGGCCGTCGCCCTGCTGTTCCCCGCCACCACGGTTCCGCTGGTGCTCGGTCTGGCCGCGCTGTGCTTTTACCTGATCAAAACGATCCCGGAGGAGTTCACGCCGCGCGAGGATCGCGGCTCGTTCTTCGTCACCGCCACCGGCCCGCCCGGCTCCACTTACAATTACACCGTGGAGATGCTCGACAAGCTGGAGGACCGCCTCATGTACCTGGTGGACGAAACGAAGGAGGCCACGCGCGTGCTGGTGCGCGCGCCGCGCTCCTTCAGCACCGCGTCGGACTTCAACGAGGGCATCGGCGTCATCACGCTCGCCCCGTTTGACCAGCGGCGGAATGGTTTCGACATCATGGCCGAGGTGCGCGGGAAAGTGGCCGACGTGCCCGGTGTGAAAACCGCCGTCGTCATGCGGCAGGGGCTCGCCCGGGGCCTGAACAAGGCCATGGAGGTCGTCGTGGGAGGTTCCACCTTCGAGGAACTCGCGCAATGGCGGGACACCATCCTCGCCAAGGCCCGGGAGAATCCCAGGCTGCTCGGCCTCGACTGCGACTACCGCGACACCAAGCCGCAGCTCAGCATCAGCATCAACCAGGCGCGTGCCGCCGATCTGGGCGTCAGCAGCGCCAGCATCGGCCGCACTTTGGAGACCCTGCTCGGCAACCGCCGCGTCACCACCTACATCCACCAGGGCGAGGAGTACGACGTGCTCGTCGAGGGCAGTTACAGTGACAAGCGCAGCCCCACCGACCTCAACAACATCTTCGTGCGCAGCGACCGCGGCAAGGAGCTCATCCCGCTGTCCAACCTCGTCACCTTCAGCGAGTTCGCCGACAGCGGCAGCCTCAACCGCTACAACCGCCTGCGCTCCATCACCTTCGACGCCGAGCTGGCCCCCGGCTACAGCCTCAGCGAGGCGCTCGAGCACATGGAGGGGCTCATTCGCGAGCATCTGCCGCCCAGCGCCATCATTGGCTACAAAGGCAACTCGCTGAAGCTCAAGGAAAGCTCCAGCAGCATGGCCCTCGTGTTCGGCCTGGCGCTGCTCGTGGCCTTCCTCGTGCTCGCCGCGCAGTTTGAGAGCTTCATCCATCCGTTCACCGTCATGCTGACCGTGCCGGTGGCCATCGCGGGCGCGCTGCTCGGTTTGCAGTTCATGGGGCAGAGCCAGAGCATCTACAGCCAGATCGGCCTCATCATGCTCATCGGTCTGGCCGCGAAAAACGGCATCCTCATCGTCGAGTTCATCAACCAGCTTCGCGACGAGGGCGTCGAGTTTCGCGAGGCCATCCTCACCGCCTGCGAGCAGCGCCTGCGGCCCATCATCATGACCGCGCTTTCCACGGTCATGGGCGCGCTGCCGCTCATGCTCAGCCACGGAGCCGGTTACGAAACGCGCATGGTCGTGGGCATCGTCATTGTTTTTGGTGTCTCGCTGGCCACTGTGGTCACGCTCTTTCTCGTTCCCATGGTGTATTCATTAATCTCCAAACACACCGGCTCCATCAGTGATGTGAGCCGCAAACTCGAAAGCGAGCTGACCGGCGAGGAGACCCCGCCGAAAATGAAACACGCCGCGCTGCTGCCTCTGCTGCTGTTTGCCTTCCTCCTGCTGCCCTCCTGCAATCTCGCGCCGAAATACCTCGTGCCGCAGCCCAAGCTGCCCACCGAATTCAAAACCAGCGGCCCCTGGCGCACCGCCAAGCCGCGTGACGACGCGAGCCGTGGCCACTGGTGGAGCTTGTTCGGCGACGCGCGTCTGAACGCCCTCATGAAGCAGGCCGAGACAGGCAGTCCGACGCTCGAACTCGCCGCGCATCGCGTCACCGAGGCCAAGGCCCTCGCGCGTGCGGACCGTGCTGGTTTGTTTCCGTTTCTCACGCTGAACGGCGCGGCCACGCGTGACCGTGGGTCGAGCAACATGCAGTTTCAATTCGCCGGCGGCCGCACGCGCACGGTGCTCGGAGCCACGCTTGATTTTGATTACGAGCTCGATTTCTGGGGCAAGCTGCGCAACCAGGGCAGCGCGGGCCGTGCGAGAGCCGAGGCGGAGCAGTCGGACTATCAAAACGCGCTGCTCGGCCTGCAAAGCGAGCTGGCCATGAACTACTTCGCGTTGCGCGCGCAGGACGCGCAGATCGCGTTGCTCAAGCGCACCGTTGCTTTGCGGAAGAAGACCGTCGATCTCGCCCGCACGCGCTTCGCGCAGGGGGACATCGCTCAAATCGACGTCGCCCAGGCTGAAACGGACATGGCGGCCACGGAAGCCGAGGCGATTGGCTTGGAGAAGCGTCGCGCGGAGCTGGAGCACGCCATCGCCCTGCTGCTCGGCACCACGCCTTCGCAGTTCAACCAGCCCGCTCATGAGATCAGCGGCTCTCCGCCTTCCATTCCAACCAGCGTGCCGAGTGATCTGCTCGAACGCCGTCCTGACATCGCCGCCGCCGAGCGTCAGATGGCCGCGTTGAATGCCGAGATCGGCGTGGCGAAGGCGGCGTTGTTTCCCAGCGTGAGTCTCGGCCTCACCGGCGGCACGCAGACGAGTTATTTCTGGAAACTGGCCGACGCGCCCAGCCGCGTGTGGGGCTTGGGGCCTGCCGCCATTGAATGGCCGCTGCTGCGCGGCGGTGGAGTGCGGGCGAACATTGAAGCCACGAAAGCGCGCTACGATCAATCCGCCGCCAGCTATAAAAACACCGTCCTCAGCGCCGTGCGTGATGCCGAGGATGCCTTGAGCGGTCTTTCCATCCTCAAACGCCAGTCAGCCGCGCAGGACGTTATGGTGGCATCTGCCCGCAAAGCGCTCGAACTCGCCCAAAAGCGCTACGACTCCGGCCTCGTGGCCTACTACGAAGTGCTCGACGCGCAACGCACCATGCTCCGCTCCGAACAAGAGGCCACCCGCATCCAAGGCGAGCGTTTCCTCGCCGCCGTGCTGCTCATCAAGGCGCTGGGCGGAGGCTGGTGAGTTCCTGGGTCGTGTTGAGTTCGAGCAGGCGCTTGGCCTCGGCCAGAATGAACTTCGCATCCGTGAATGGCTGCCAACTGATGTCCTGCACTCCTTTGAAGCATAAAAACTCCAATCAAGCAGAGGAGAAAGCAGTCCTGTCTCATCTGCTTGCTCAGAAATGGCATGGCATTTTTCGGATTTTTCAGATGCTTGGCCGCAAAATCACCCTGAATGCCCGGCAATCGCAGATGAAAAGTGGCACCGTCGTCTGCCCAATGGCGACGAGCACCTGCAAATTCTTGCTCGGCATCTTAAGAGGCAAGTCCTGAAAGGATGGAATTCAGGAATTTTGTGATAAATAATCAATAAATCATGGTGATTATAGCTAATCGGCTAAGCATGCGACGTGCCAAAATTATCAGCCTAAAGCTAATTTTAGATAAGAAAAGAATTGAACTGTTGGCTTCAAACCGCTGAAATCATCAGCGATTCAACGAACCAAACGCACTGATGCCTTATTGGGATAAGCCAGGAGTCCCTTGGGATGATCCCCTTGTCCGATACAATGATTCACGCAGCTACGCTGAGGTTCTTAGCCAGGAGATAAAAATCAAAACCATGTTTGAAGTTGTCCTAGATTTGCGCTGCCTTTCCGGACCGGAACTCATCCAGCGTGCCAAAAACATCGCTGCTGCCAACTGGCGCATGCTTAGCACCGTCAAGAAAAGCAGCCTCAATCTGACCGGCCTCTCCAGCGGCCAGAAAATCTGGTTCCAAGTCCAGGCCGCCAACGCCAGAGGCCAAGGCCCCTGGAGCGATCCCGGCCTGCAAGCGGCTGCCGTGAGAAATTCAATGTTACCAACTCCATAACTCCTTTCTTTGTATGCCTGACTCACCCAAAACTATTCTGCTGGCCGGAGCCATCGGCGGTGCTGCCCCATCGCTTCTGACTTTGGCTTTGAACTATACAGGCAAGGCCAGGACGATCGATCTCAGTGATCTTCCGTTTTATCTCATTGGCACGCTTATCTTGTCATTGCTTGGCACCGCGGTGGCTTGGGGATTCGAGGAAAAAAATCGCAAAAAAGCAGTCATGTTGGGCGTCAGTATTCCTGCTTTGCTCAGTGTTGGCATCAAAAGCCTGCCAGAAGAAAAGGGCGGCAAGGGGTTGAGCGCTTTGCTTGATTTCTCCCTGGTCCCGAGCGCCTATGCACAAGTGGTGGCTCCTAGTTCTGCCCCGGTGGTCGTCACTACGCCGCAGGCTTCGGTTCCTGGGCGCACGATTGAGCTATCTACTGGTAACAATTCTCATGATTACACCGCGGTGCTTCTCAACAGCCAGGGAAAGGAAATCCTGAGTTCGGGACTTCAGGGTCAGAAGTTTCTCTCCATACCCCTCCCGGAAGACGCCAGCAGCGTGTATTTCAAATCAGGCGATGCCACCACGAAACAATTTCCACTGAGCTCAAAGCCCGGTGTCGCCACCGCTTTTGAAATCGACATCAAAACCAAACGCAAGCTGGGGTTTCTTCAGGCGTTTGGCGTCAAGCCTGTGGTTGAAAGCACCATAGATGCCGAAAAAAGAGAGGTGACGCCGCCAGCTCCAGGAACCGAAGGTTGGGTTTACCTTGGCAAGAGAACAAATAATGCGTGGGAAACCTTGTATGCCAAGCTGCCATCCCAAGAGGTGCCTTCGGCCAACACTAAAGCCACCGTGACTTTTCCGCTAAAGCTACGCTCCTCACCCGGCAGTGACAATCAATTGATAGGTGTGCTTCCCGCCGGCCACAGCTTCACGATCTTAGAAACCAAGAGTGACGATCAAAAAATTTATTGGGCCAGGGTCAAAGCCGGACCTTGACCGCATCATTACATGTTACTGCTATGAAAAATGCCTTTCTTATTACCAACCGCAATGTCACTAGCACCGGGCCGGGGGACAGCCTTGTCAAGACGTTGACCTATCACATCGCACCCATCGGCAAGGACCTGAGCGACTGGGCTTCGTGGACAAAAATCACAGGTGCTGATTTTCGAGATCAATTGATGACGGAAACAGCGGCATTTCCCATATTGAATGCCGAGAACAATGAGGCGGAGCGACATCTCTCCTTGTTCATTCACGGCTACAATAACTCCTGGACTGAGGCTGCGCGGCGCTACCAGCAATTGATCAAAGATCTCTATTCCGGTCAGGATCCGCTCGGGGTGCTGGTGCTTGTCTCCTGGCCATCCAATGGCAGTGTCGCGGGCTATCTGCCGGATCGGGAGGATGCGCGTGACGGAGCTGCGACGCTAGCGGAACTATTTGTGAAACTGCACGATCATGTCAGGAGCATGCAACTTCTGGCGGTCAAAACCAACGATCCCAGCAAGCTGTGCCGCGCCAAAATCTCCGTGATCGCCCATAGCATGGGCAATTATGTGATGCAGAAGGCGCTGGCGGTCACTTCCAAGCGCCTGAACAACCCGTCACTCATCACCTTGATTCATCAATTGGTGATGGTGGCGGCAGATGTGGACAACGATCTGTTCCAGCGCGATCAGCCCGAGGGCAGCGATGGCAACCTCATGGCAAACCTCTGCTATCGCATCACCGCTCCCTATTCAGGCCTGGACAATGTCCTCGGAGCTTCCGCCGGATTGAAACATTTTGGCACTCGTCGCCTCGGTCGCAGCGGACTTGCTGATCATGATCCAAAGAAGGTGCATGATAATGTTTGGGATCATGATGTGAGTGATTTGATTCGCGGAGCCAAGCACTACCACTCCGGCTTGTTTGAAACCAAAGAGGGACTGCAGCTTCTGGAGCGCGTACTGAGAGGAGTGGATCGCAAACACATCAATTAATAAACACATGAACCTGACGACTCTGTCCTCTTTCATTATCATTGAAACCAAGGTGTTTCTTTGGGGAGCCTTTGGCCTGCTGGCTTGGCAGATTATCACTGGCAAAATCAAGCTTGGTGGCCTGTTGCGGGATAAGGAACGTGGGTTACCGATCAGTCCTGTGCGAGTGCAGGCGCTCGCGAGCACGCTGGGGGTGGCGCTTTATCTTTTGACGCAGGCAGCAGCACCCGAAAAAGAGAGCAAGGATGTATACGCTGAATCGAAGCGGTCAATGCCGTCCGTCCCGGACGAAGCGCTGCTCCTCCTTGGCGGCAGTCAGATGCTGTATCTGACCATGAAGGCGGGAGCAGCAGCGGGCCGGCTTATGTGAACTCATTTCAATCTCAAACAACACACACACCATGAAGATGAAGAACCCAACACAGAGCATGAAGAATCCATTCGTTATCCTTGCTGTGGTAGCAGCAGTCATCCTGGGCCTTGTTCTCTATCTGGCGAACCGGCAGGGAACTCTGGCAGTCATGCAGCTCACTGTGGGTTGGATGCTCACATTGCTGGTCGGAGTGGCCGGTTTGACCATTCTTTGGCAAATTTGGATTGGCAAGATCGACATGTCCCACTTGTTCAGCGAAGGGGCGGACGGTCAGGCCAGCTTCTCGCGGTTTCAGTTTTTCATCTTCACCTTTGTGATCGCCATGTGTTTGTTCCTGGTGGTCATCGGTGATGGTACAAAGCCAGCGGCGTTTCCAACGGACATTCCTCCAGGCATACTGATGCTACTTGGCATCAGTTCCGGTTCTTATCTGGTAGCCAAGGGGATTGCAGAGAAAGATGCGTCGCCAAATCCCGCGAATGCTCCTGGCGGGGGAGATGCGGGCAATGTTCCGCCACCCACGCTCAACCCATCTGCAGCGACGCTGAGAACTGTCAGTGGGAAAATTGAGGCGCAAATAGCTGCCTTAGGCGCTGAAGAAGCAGATGACGCTTGGACCAAAGAATTGCGTGCTAATTTAAAAATATTGTTAGAGGCTAGCAATGCTCTGGTATGAAAATTGTGTGATGGTTCGACAATGGAAGTTAACCTTGCCTGAATGACAAAAAATATGCGCACTGCAATGTTATCCAATGAAACGCTAGACTACCCTGGTTTGAAGCGCCTTTGCCGAGTTGTAGGTGGCTGGCTGTTATGGATTAACTTGATGTCATGCGCGGGACAACCCAACTACTACAGACCCAGCTTTGTGGAGATGGCCCGCCGAGCACGGAGCAATTCTCAACAGGATGCAACGCAGGCATCGACTTCAGGAAGTTCAAAAAAAACCAAAGAAATACATCCCTATGATGATCCCCAGGCACCGCTTCATTTCAGTGATCAACTCGCGTTGAATTATGCCGATGAGATG
>DNXB01000632.1:285-4309 GCA_003506995.1 Verrucomicrobiales bacterium | reverse complement strand
GCCACCGATGCCTAGAAGCACCATCGCGGCGGCGGCCATCGCTCCCCAGGGCAAACCGCGTTTCTGCGCGTTCAATGGATTGAACTCATGCGTCTTGATGCCGCGTTTGATCGGCGAAACAGGATCATCCAACATCTCCCCTCCGGCATCATTCTCGCCCCAATCTTCGTCAAAGTCGGACACAGAGCCGGCACTTTCCATTTCCTCGATCGCCACCGAGCTGCCACGCAGGCGTGTGGCGAGATCGACCGTTGGAGCAGAGAGAAAACCCTCAAATTTCTCAATAAACTCCCCAGGATTGGGGGTTTTCCCCGCGCGACGCGTCAGCTCCATACACTCACGCACATAGGCGGCTGCCGCTTCCGGGACCGACTCGGAGAACTGCGGCGCCCCGCCGCTCTGGCGTTCACCTGTCAGCAAATAGGCCGCCAGCGTGACAAATGAGCGATGCCGGAAATCACGTTCCAGCAAATGCTCCTCCTGTGCGGCATCCGTCAGATCCATGTCCACCAAAAGCGGCTCATAGAGGCTGCGCATGGTCATGTGCGGGCGCAGTTTGACCACGAATGCCGGCCAGGCGTCGAGACGCTTTTGCATCAGACGCTCAAGTTCACGGGCGAGCAGCGGCCCGTTTTTGCCCACCCGCAGCAGGATGTTCGAGGGATGCAAGTCCACCCGCTGCACGCCGCACTCCACCGCCTGGTCGAGACCCGCGCGAATCTGACGCATCAGAACCAGGACTTCGGCAGGGTTCAGCGTGAGACGCTCGGCCATCAAACGGCTGAGAGCAAAACCAGGCTCGCGCTCCTCGGTCAGAAAGGTCCAGTCCGGGCTTTCCCACAGACTCAGGGAACGCAAAATATTCGGGTGCCGCTCCGGGTTGAACCGCCACATTTGCAGCGGCACCGCCTCATAACGCGTTTTTTCAACGATCCGCGAAGGCGGCAGGAGATGCACCGTGACAGGCTGTCCAGCCTTGACATTGACCGCCGGGATCGAAAACGGATAACGCCGCGTGTGCTCCGCGTCCTCAACGCGAAAACGCGTGCCCATGATCGTCTCAACAGGCACATTTTCGAGCAGCAACTCCTGAAGATGCGACTGCGGAAGCAGGGACGCGTTCACCACGAGCTGTTTGCGAAGATTGCGCGCCTGAATGCTGCTTACCAAGGCACTGAATGCCTCGCGCACATCATCACGAAGCTTCTCGATGGAAGTCGGGGCGTTGGCAGGGTCAGTGAGGGCCGTCCGCACGGTGATGCGAAGGTTCATCGGCAGCTGTGTCAGCGCTGGGAAGCGGTCAGGGTTGCCCCCTGCGTCAGACTGGCCGGTCAGCAGCGTGAAAATTAACCGGCAAGCTTCCACCACAAGCCTGCCGCCATTCGGCTCCTCGGAGACCGTGTCCATTTGCGACAGCCCGTAGTCAAAGATTCGCAGTTGTAAGAACGTGTCCTCCAGCGTGGTGACCAGGACGCGGTCCAGATGCATGTGGGAAACCAGGCGCTGGTAGCCACGCAGTTGCAGCAAATCATCCAAAAGCTGATAAACCATCGCCAGCGCCGTCGAGGGAGCCACCGCGCCACGCCGCTTGATGTAATCGTCAATAAACTCACCATCATTGAGATTGCTGGTGTAGTACACCAGCCCTTGATCTTCCCCCACCTCAAGGATCCGCATGAAAGAATGGCCACGAATCTCAGATGCCTGACGTGCTCGCTCAAATGCCGAGCGCTTCAGCACCGCGTCAAGCGTGCTGCCGCCACGCAGCACATGCAACTCCACCAGGCGACGAATCCGATTGTCAAAGGCCAGGAAAACAACCTCATCTTTGGAGCGCACAAGCTCCACCGGCGCACCGCCGGTTCGATGTGCCACAGAAAGGCTGCCAAATTGCTGGAGTTCCTCAATCATATATGAGCCACTAATCCTAATTGCTATGCGGGACGCGAGACTTGTTTCGATTTAACTTTTTCACATTCATGCGCAAACTCTAACAGATGTGCCGCAAAAGTGCAAAAACATTCTGAAAAATCTAGTAATTTCATAATCAGGCGTTAGATAGCTAGGATAAGTTTATATTAAAAGGACAAACCATAAATTTCATATTTTTCCATCGAGGCCTGCGTTGGGTTTGTTTTGAAAAAATGGAAGCCGCCAGCCCTTCTTCTTTGCCAATTTCAAAACACTGGCGGTTTGCCGCCCTCCAAACAACCTCACCGCCTGGAGGGCAACGGCAGCGGGTCGGATTGCATGCCCGCCCCCCCGCCGACCATGGCCAGCAGTCGCTTTTTGTCCTCTTCGCTCCATTGAAATGACGGGTCATCCATGGCTTCTCTGGCAGCATGCCTGATTTCGGGAGCATTCAACGAGCCAGGATAGATCAATTCCTCCCAAAGAGACAACGCGTCAGACCTCATTTTGACCAGCAAAAGCTTGGGAACCCGCTTGCGGGCTTCCTCATCTTCCGGTGGATCAAGATGCAGCCAGACGAGAAATTTCATGTATTGCGGGCTGTTTTCGGGCAGTTCCTGGCTTTGCCCCGAGAGCAGTTTCTCATTATCCTGCCACAATCCCGTTTTGGCCGCCTTGTGCTGAGCCAAATACGGCGACATGTCGGCCGCCATCCGCTGCAGGTTGCTTTTTCGCCAGGCTTCTTTTTCCAAAAAAGACGGCGGAGAGGGCTGCGCAGGGCTGATTCCAGCAAGAACACGCTGCACAAAATCCGCAGGCAGCGCCACCACCGTGATCGCCATCGCCAGCACACCACAGACCCATCCGAGCAGGAACAATCCACGCTCGCGACCAGGCTTGGTCATTCGATGGAATTGAGGGACCGTGTTCTCCGGCACCGGCCGCTCCTGGGGCGGCTCTGGCGCGGTGCGCGTCTGCGCGGCGGACTGAGTGGTCTCCACCTGCCTGGCCATCACTCCTAACTTTTCCTGCTGCCGGGCACACTTGGTCGCCAGATCCCACCAGCAGCCCGGCACAACCGCCTTGAACAAGCCCGCCCCCTCCATGTCCGGCGTGAGCCGGTCCGACAACGTGTCCAGTGCGCGCAGTTCAGCACCGTTCTGCCATGTCCAGACGGTTCGAGGCTTCCTCAACCGCACATCCCAAAAATCACGCTCTTCCTGTGTGGCGCTGCACACGACGCGCCCTGCCGCCAGCCACTTTTGGGCGTCTGCGATCACCTCCTGGTGCTCTTCAGCGGCCAGTTGCAGCGCGGCGTTGTAGAGCTGTTCAGCTTTTGAAAAGCGCGTCACCGCAAGCGTCGCCGCCAGCGCCAGCATCACCTCCACCGCGCAGGCATTCTTGGAGACATGCGAGGCCGAGATCGACTCCGCCAGCCGCGTCAGCCGGTGCGTCTCCCCTCGCGCGGCCCAGCGCGCGGCCACCATGCAGGTGACCGTCGCCTGTCCGCTGCCAAGCTCGATCACCAGGTCGGGTATCCGCGCCAGTTCCGCCAGTTGATCCTCATCATGCTCAAACATCTCAGCGATCACCGGACTCGCCACCGCCGCCCACTCCGGCTTGGAGAAGGCGTGAGCACAGAACGCGTCAAAATGCTCGGCCACGGCCACTTTGACCGTGACCGCGTGCAACAGCGCCAGGGCGGAGTTTTGCAGTTCCGCAGGCAGCTCGGCGATGATCAGTTGGTGCGCACGTTCCAGGTTCTCAGTCACCACGGCTCCGGCCAAATCCTTGGCAGGCGTCATCCTGGTGGATTCTGTCGTGCGTATTCCCATGCTGCGCGTCATTCATAAGACGATTCGCCGAGGATGCAACGCGTGCATCACTTATAAAACGACATTCAGGCCATGATCTCCTTCGCCACCGTGCCATAGACATCGGTGAGACGGAAATCACGCCCGGCGTAGCGGTAGGTAAGTCGTTCATGATCAAGGCCCATCAGCGCCAGCACCGTCGCGTGCCAGTCGTGGATGTGCATCTTGTTCAGCACCGCCTCGTAGCCGTAATCATCGGTCATGCCGAAATTCATGCCGCCTTTCACGCCGCCGCCGGC
>DNXB01000632.1:0-173 GCA_003506995.1 Verrucomicrobiales bacterium | reverse complement strand
TCTCGATGAAGCGCACCCCCGCCTCGACAAACTTACGCGCCATGAGGCACTGCTTGCCAAAGGTGTCTGATTCACCATCGCCGATGCCGTAGAGCGCCTTCGTGGCCTCGGTTTCCTTCGTGAGGTCCATCACCTTCGGCACCTCGGCCTGCATGCGGAAAGCCAGCTCATAC
>DNXB01000321.1 GCA_003506995.1 Verrucomicrobiales bacterium | reverse complement strand
TGATCGTCACAAAGCCCGGCAGGTTCTGATTCTGCGTGCCGAGGCCGTAAAGCGTCCACGCGCCCAGCGACGGACGCACAAACTGAGTCGTGCCCGTGTGCAATTGCGTGAACGCCTGCGGATGCGCTGGCAGATCGGTCGCCATTGAGTTCAGCATGCACAGATCATCCGCATGTTTCGCCAGATTCGGCCACAACTCGGAGATCCACATCCCGCTCTTGCCATGGCGTCCGAATTTCCACTGCGGCGGCATCAGTTTCGCCGTGCCATAGCGTCCCGCTGCCGACGGCGCTGACTTGCCAGCGTCGGCGATGAGCTTGGGCTTGTAATCAAACGTGTCCACATGCGAGGGCGCACCTTGCATGCACAGGAAGATCACATGCTTGGCCCTCGGCGTGAAATGCGGCAGCTTCGGCATCAACGGGCCTTCCGCCGGATTGGCACGCAGCGCCTGCTGATGCGCGAGCGCCGCGAAGGCCAGATAGCCAAAGCCGCTGCTGGTGGTCTTCAAAAACTCGCGACGATGGGAGAGTGGAGCATTCATGAGGTGCGATGGATCGAGGGTGATTAATTCAGATAACGAAACTCTGCGCTGGCGAGCAATCCCTGGCAGAAGGCCGACAGCGCCAGGCCTTGGATCTTGTCCTTGGGAATGTTTTTGTTTTTCGCGGCCTCCTGTGGGAAGCGCAGCCAGAAGTTCGCGATGGCCAGCTTCTCTGGCGGTGTTGGTTCGCGTCCAAAGGCGAGCTGATAGGCATAACTGAGCCGTTCCTGTGAATCGCCTTCATAATTGGCGACACGCTGCGCAAAGCCGTCCGCCAGGGCCTGCACCTGCGCGTTGTTCATCAAAAACAAACTCTGTGAGGGCACGTTCGTCGTGTCGCGGTCGCCGTTCACGAGACTGGCGTCCGGGAAGTCGAAAACCGAGAGGAATTCAGGAATCTGGTCACGAATGAGCGGCAGATAGATCGAGCGATAGGTCTGCGGCAACGAGTTCACCTCACGCAGCAGGTTGATGATGCCCGCCCTGCCCTCACCGGAGCGCGCCACGGGTGAACCATCCACTGGATAGAAATTGATCGCGCCCGCCACGGACAGCATCGCGTCACGGATCGCTTCCGCGTCCAGACGACGCTGGCTCATGCGCCAGTGGAGTTTGTTGTCGGGGTCAGCGGCGAAATTCGCCGCGTCGTAGGCCGATCCCATCTGGTAGGCACGGCTAAGCATGATCTCGCGGATCAGTTTTTTCACCGACCAGCCGTTCTCCATGAAGGATACGGCCAGATGATCGAGCAGCTCAGGATGCGTGGGCTTCTGGCCCATCGTGCCGAAGTTGTCCGGCGTCGCCACCAGAGCGCTGCCCATCAGCTTGAGCCAAACACGGTTCGCCATCACGCGGGCGGTGAGTGGATTGTCCTTCGAGGCGATCCAATACGCCAGATCCAGCCGACCGCTGCCACTTTGCGGGCTGATGTTCAACGGCTCGCCTTTCGCGCACAGCACCTCCACCAGGCCGCGCGGCGTCACTTCTCCGGGCTGCTTGATGTCGCCGCGAATCAAAATGGAGGTGTTGACGGGGCTTTTGCGATCAAACACACCCATCGCCAGCGCACGCGGGGAGCCATCCTCATGGAACAGATCCAGGTCCGCCTTGATCGCCTCCGCGCCATCACGCGAAGCGCGGATGCGCTGGAAGCTCCGCGGGTCGATCTTCGAGCGGTCGGCCGTGCGCAGCGCGAAAATCTCACGTTGCGCCTCGGTGGCGGCAGTCAGCGCCTTGGTGTGGCTGGCCTTGAGCGCCCCGACCTCCCCTGGCGTGATTTTTGCCAGCGCGGCGACCTGCCCGGCCTCGCGATCCAGCTCGATCAGGCTGGAGGCATTGTTATTCTGCTGCTGGTCATAGGTTCCGTACAGCGTCTCGCTGCTCAGGAAGATGCCCGCCAGGGCATAATAGTCGCGCTGTGTCACAGGATCGAATTTGTGATCATGGCATCGTGCGCAAGCCAGCGTGAGTCCGAGCATCGACTGCGACAGCACGTCGATCTGCTCGTCCACCATGTCCATCGTGAACTGTCGGCGGTCCCGGTTGTTGTGCCCCTTCGGCCCGATCGCCAGAAAGCCGGTGGCGACGATTTTTTCGGCCTGATCACGCTTGCCCTCAAACTTCATCAGATCACCCGCGATCTGCTCCTTGAGGAACTGGTCGTACGGCTTGTCCTTCTTGAACGACTCGATCACATAATCGCGATAACGCCNNTAGCGCGCCACATCCAGCCAATGACGTGCCCAGCGCTCGCCGTAGCGCTCGGAATCGAGATACATGTCGATCACACGCTTCACTGCCTCCGGTGATTGATCCGCCACGAAAGCCTTCACCTCATCCGGCGTCGGCGGCAATCCAGTCAGATCAAAAGCGATGCGCCGAATCAGCGTCGGGCGGTCCGCGTCACGCACCGGATGCAATCCGGCCTTTTCAATGCCCGCGAGCACAAATTGATCGATCTCCGTCTTCGCCCAGCCCTCTGTTTTGACCTCTGGCGGAGTGTGTTTCAACGGCTTCTGGAAAGACCAGTGCTTGCGACCTTCGTCCATGTCGATCACGCGCTTGCCGCCGCTTGCGTTCGCCACTTTCTGCTCGCGTGGATCAGGAGCGCCCATCTCGATCCATTTCTTGAAGTTTGCGATCACGTCGTCCGGCAGCTTCTGCTTCGGCGGCATCTGCATGTCCTCGTTCTTCCATGTCATCGCCTCATACAGACTGCTCTGCGCGATGCTGCCAGGTGTCACGCCCGGGTGCCCCGATTCGCCGCCCAGCAGAGTCGCTTGCTTCGTGTCCAGCGTCAGTCCGCCCTTCACCTTCTCTGATTCAGCCGAGTGGCACTTGTAACAATGCTCCACCAGCACCGGACGAATGTTTTTCTCAAAAAACTGCAACTGGTCAGGCGCGATGCCCGCATGCGCCGACTCGGCAGCATCGGCAGCCTGTGAGACGGCGGCAGAAAGAAGAAACAAAGAAAGCGTGAAAGTCTTCATGGCAGTTGGCGGCAGATGGATGCCTTCAACCGACCTCCATAAAAAAGGTTGCGCTCAACCGGCCGATTGCAGCAACCGCCGCACCACCGGCAGCGCGCGCTCAAAGGCATCCCGCAGCTCCTGAATGTCCGGCATCCGAACATTGGCAAAAGCCGGCTCCATCTGCGCCGCGGTGATGTGGTCATGCCGGATCAGAAACTCCACGTCCTGCATGTCCTGCTCATCCGCGCCACGCATCATCTTGGTGAGAATGAAGTCGATGGTGTGCGGACGGAACAGCTTCAACCAGCGTGTGGGCGGACGCGGCACAGGAACGATGTGCTGCTCCCACTCCGGGCGGAGAAACACCTGATCCTCCTCAAACAGATGCGTGATGTAGAGGCCCTTCGGCTGAAGTTTCTGGTCGTCGCATCCACCGCGTCCCAGAACTGCTCATCATTCACCAGTTGGTCGAGCTGACGCGCCCGGATGATGCCGTCCACATCCTGCGTGGTCAGAAACTCGGCATGTGGCCGCTCGAAACCCAGGCAGAGCGCCCCACGCCCGTAGATCAACCAGGGACACTTCGTGATCCAGCGCGGCGTCGAGGGTCAGCAGCACCTCCGCAGGATTGTCAGTCGCATTGCTCATGCGGCGGCGGGGCGTGTCGGACGAATCCATTGCATGATCGTCTCCCGACCGCGCCGGGTGTATCCAGTCATGGCGACAAAGCGGGTAAGGTGCGGCAGGGTGTCCGCTTCCTGNNCAGCCGCAGCAGCTCATCCCAAAAAACATTCTCCGGCTCCACCTTTCGTCCACAGAGCGCGATGTGGCGCATCACGGCCTCACAACTTTCAAGCCGGGCGAGGCGGGCAAGACGGGACGGCACATTGCCTTCCGCCGCCAGCATCGCCGCGCCAATTCGCAGCCGGTGCTGATAGTATGGCAGGCTCATGGCAAGCAGGGCCACGGCCAGTTCCTCATTGGAGAGCAATGGCGCGTCCAGCACTGCGCCCTTGGTGGTGGATGACTCCTCGCGGACCACTGTGGCATCTCCCATGCCCGCGTAATACCGGCACCCGCGCAGCACCGCCATCTGCTCCAAATCCTCCGGCACACGCAGCCCCAGCCGCCGCGCCTTCATCAGCAGCGGGGAGAGGTGCGCGGTGGTGCCGAGCCTGCGGGCCAGGGTGTCTGGTTTCACAGCGCCAAAGTAACGCCTCGCCCTTGCCGTGCAATCCGCGTTTTCACTCCCGCGAATAGTCCGCGTGGCACTTGTAACAATCCTTCACCAGCACCGGGCGGATGTTTTTCTCAAAGAGCTGCAACTGGTCCGGCGCGATGCCCGCATGCGCCGTCTCGGCGGCATCCGCAGCCAGCAGCATCACTGGAGCAAGGAGAATCAAGGAAAGCGTCAGGGTCTTTATGGGAAGTTCAACAGATTGCAGTCTTCAACTCAGACCTGCCCACAAAGTTGCGTTGCTGGCGCTGACCTCCAGTACCGACCGGCAGCCCCCGCATTCACGCAGTCACAAACCTGCCGTCCCGCCTGCTTCAGAAGCCGAATACGCGCTCCTACTCTGGGTGCGACTCCAGTACACAGCGAAAGCCAATGAACGGTGGAAGTGTCTTTCCAATCCATCCGCGGCTTCGTTTGGAGGAAAGGAGGTTCAGACGATCAAAATGTGACCAAGCGGCACCACGCAGCACCCGCGCCTCCTGTGTGTTTTCAAACCAGTCTTCGCACCACTCCCAAGCATTTCCGCCAAGGTCGTAAAGACCATTCGCATTGGCTTGAAAAGATCCCACCGGGGCCGTTTCCGTGAAGCCGTCCTTGTGTCCGCTGATTGGAGTGGTGATGAAAG
>DNXB01000352.1 GCA_003506995.1 Verrucomicrobiales bacterium | reverse complement strand
GCTTGTGCAGCCGGTTCCCTCCCTATTTTTAACGCTGCGCTTTTCTCTCCTCCCAAGACCAGGCCTGCGGCCTTTTGTCATTTGACTCCAGGTCCTCACCGGCGCTGCGGCAGCCGGCTCCGCCGATGGATAGTTGTCATGCGTGCGGCCTCCTGTCCTGTCCCTGAGTTGTGCCCCTCGGTTAGGGCGAAGGGGCGACGAACTCAGGGAACATCGGACAGGAGGACAAAATGACTGCACGCACGACAACAGATAACCATCAGCCTCAGGGCTCAGAATCTAGGGATCATCGGTTTCCAGCACAGACCGAGACCGAACAGCTGGACTTCCAGCGCTGGATCAGCAGCCTGATTGACATCATCCCGGCATTTTAACCACAGGAGGCCACACCATGAATGTTTACGAGATCATCACTAACCGCATCATCGAGAAGCTAGAGCAAGGCGAGATCCCCTGGAAGAAGAGCTGGAACGCACAAACTCAGGCCCCGCGCAACCTTTCCAGCGGCAAGCTCTACAGCGGCATCAACGTTTTTCTCTTGCTGTCAGCCCGGTACCAGTCGCCCTACTGGCTCACATTCAAGCAGGCCACCGAGCGCGGCGGCAGCGTTCGCAAGGGCGAAAAGGGTTACCCGGTTGTGTTCTGGTCCAAGACCGAAAAAACCGACGAGGAGACCGGCGAAGTCAAAGAAGTTGGGTTTCTCCGTTACTACACTGTCTTTAATGTGGCCCAGATCGACGGCCTCAAAGACATTCCCACCATCGAGGTTCACCAGATCCAGGAGGGCGCAGAGCAGTTTGACCTGGCAGAGCAGATCGTTGCAACTATGCCGCAGCGTCCCGAGATCCACCACGGATTCACTCGCGCTTGCTACAGCCCGGCCGATGATTCGGTGTCTATGCCGACCAAAAATGCTTTTGTGGGCGGCGCAGAATACTACAGCACCCTGTTTCACGAGCTGGCCCATGCTACCGGCCACGAAAACCGCCTGGGCCGTCATCAGACCATCAAAAACCACTCTTTCGGCTCCCAGGACTACAGCAAGGAGGAGTTGGTTGCAGAGTTCGGTAGCGCCTTCCTTTGTGCCGAGGCTGGCGTGTCAATGGCTGTCCTGGACAACCAGGCCGCCTACATTCAGGGCTGGCTGAAAGCTCTGAAAAATGATAGCAAGCTGCTGGTAACGGCAGCGGCGCAGGCCCAGAAGGCGGCTGATTTCATCATGGGGAGAAAAAGAGAGGGGGGCGAATAATACCGTTAAATTGCCCTCAATTTGCCGCCAAAGTAACAACAAGTTTACGGCAAGTTGAGGGCAGATTAAAGGCAGGTTAAGACCAGTACAGCAAAAGCAGGGTATAGGAAAGGTAGAACAGCCTATAAAATTCATAATTGGGAACAAATTGGAGCCATTTTTATACAAAATTAAAGGAAGTTTGCAGGCAATTTAGAGCAAACCTGATACCAGGAGGAAAAATGAAAAGAACGGCGGTTTTGTTGAGCGTGGTTATGTGTCTTTCAGGGTGTGCATCGATGAGGGATGTGGGAATAGGTCTGCAGACAGGAGCTGCGGGCGCGGCAGGTAATGGCAGTGGCGGAATAATCATTGCGCCGGTTTTATGGGTGACCGGGTTTGCATTGGAGCTGGCCGGCGGAGCCGGATCACCAGACGAAGAAATTCCCAGCAGAAAACCCGATTTACCGGATCAGTCACCAGAGGTACCATGAGAGGTACCACGGCAAAAGTCAAAAGGGTTAGGCTTTTCGCCTAACCCTTTGTTTTTGTTTGGAGCGGGAAACGGGATTCGAACCCGCGACCTTCAGCTTGGGAAGCTGACACTCTACCACTGAGTTATTCCCGCGTTTAGGAGCTCCTCTTATAGCGAAAGGGGCCCCGGCTTGTCAACCTCCGTTTAGGCACACTCGGAGTAGCCGCAGCAGTGGCAGACCATGCAGCCGCCTTCATGTTCCACCGCTCCGCCACACTCGGGGCAGGCGCCGCGCTCTTGCAGCGCGGTCTCGGCATTCAGGTCGTAGCCGTTGGCGATCATGTGGGCCTGGATCGCCTTGGCAACGGCGTCGGCGCAGGAGAGGATCCGGTTGTCGCCAAAGCCGGTGGGGCAGTGGCAGGAGATGCCCAAGAGTTGTTTGATTACCTGGCGGGCCTGTACGCCGCTGCGCCAGGCCAGGGAGACCATCCGGCCGATGGCCTCGGATTGGGAGGCGGCGCAACCGCCGGCCTTGCCCATGGTGGTGAACAGTTCAAACAGGCCGGACTTGTCTTCGTTGACGGTGACGTACAGCGGACCGCAGCCGGTCTGCATCTGGTAGGTCCAGCCTTTGAGCGCCTTGGGACGTTCACGTTTGACGGCATGTTTTTCGTCTTCCACCGGCACTGAGGCAACAGCCGCTTTCTCCTCTTTCTTGGCAGTGGAGAGTACCTGCTCGTCGCGGGAGCCGTCGCGGTAGATGGTGACACCCTTGCAGCCGGTCTTGTAGGCCAGCATGTAGACCTGCTCCACTTCCTCCACTGTGGCAGTGTTGGGGAAGTTGACGGTCTTGGAAACGGCGTTGTCGGTGTGGTGCTGGAAGGCGGCCTGCATCTGGATGTGGTCTTCAGGGCTGATGTCGTGGGCGGTGATGAAGGCCCGCTGCACATCGGCCGGGATTTCATCAATACCTTGGACTGAACCGTGATTTTCCGAGATGCTGCGCAGTACCTCTTCAGACCAGAAGCCGCGGTCTTTAGCGATCTTTTCGAACAGCGGGTTGGTCTCGTACATGATCGTATCCAGCTGTCGGCGTTGGAAGCAGACGGCAAACAGCGGCTCGACCCCGGAGGAGGCGCCGGCGATGATCGAGATGGTGCCGGTGGGGGCGATGGTGGTGACGGTGGCGTTACGCTGGGGCAAGGCGCCTTTTTTGTCGAAGATGGAACCCTTGAAGTTGGGGAAGGCACCCCGCTGTTGACCCAGTTCGCGTGATGCGGCGTGGCCTTCCTCGTTGATGAACTGCATCACCTTGGTCCCCAGTTTGACGGCCTCATCAGAGTTGTAGGGGATGCCCAGCATGATCAGCATGTCGGCCCAGCCCATCACCCCCAGGCCGATCTTGCGGTTGGCGTGGGTCATGTCGTGGATCTGCTGCAGCGGGTATTTGTTGGCCTCGATCACGTTGTCCAGGAAATGGACTGCGGTGTGGATTACCTCTTTCAGGCGCGCCCAGTCAATGGCGCCGTCCTTGATGAAGCGTCCCAGGTTGATGGAGCCCAGGTTGCAGGATTCATAGGGCAGCAGCGGCTGCTCGCCGCAGGGGTTTGTGGACTCGATCTCGCCGAGCTGCGGCGTCGGGTTTTCGCGGTTCATGCGGTCGATGAAGATGATGCCCGGGTCGCCGGTGGCCCATGCCATCTCGACGATGAGGTCATAGACATCGCGGGCATTGAGGGTGCCGGCGGGCGCTCCGTCGCGCGGGTTGTGGAGTTCGTACTCGGTACCCGCCGCAACGGCGTCCATGAACTCCTCGGTGAGCGCGACCGAGATGTTGAAGTTGGCGAAGTCGCCGTCCGCCTTGCACTTCACGAAGTCGAGGATGTCCGGATGATCGATCCGAAGAACGCCCATGTTGGCGCCTCGTCGCGTGCCGCCCTGCTTGACGGCCTCGGTCGCCTGGTTGAACACGCGCATGAACGAGATGGGGCCCGACGAGACGCCCTGAGTGGAGCGCACCTCATCGCCAGCCGGACGGAGACGTGAGAACGAGAAGCCAGTGCCGCCGCCGGACTTGTGGATGATGGCGGTATCCCGGACTGCCTCGAAGATCGACTCCATCGAGTCGGCTACCGGAAGCACGAAACACGCGGAGAGCTGCTGCAGCTCGCGACCGGCATTCATGAGCGTGGGCGAGTTGGGGAGGAACTCGAGTGACGTCATGAGGCCGTAGAAGTCACGGGCGACCTCGGCGACTCGCTCCGGCGTGGCGCCGTAGGCGGCTTCCGCGGAGGCGATGTTCTCGGCGACGCGGACGAACATGTCCGACGGCTTCTCGGCCGGGTTGCCGGACTCGTCCTTCTTCAGATAGCGCCTCTCAAGTACCTTGACGCTATTGGGAGACAACGTCTCGTCGATCGTTGTCGGGTACGTGCCGGTGATCGTGCGGTCGGCCATGCCGTCCATCCTCCCTCGTAGCAGCGGTGTCGTCGCTCCCCCGTCGCCGCAGTGACGGCGTCTGTGAAACGAATCCGCGCAACACAACATATTGCGCTCGACCAGAGTACCTACGCGATATGTAGTGCGTCAACGATTGTCGGACGAACGGCGTGTACAGCCGAGTGACTGGCGCCGAGCGGTCGGGCCACGGTCATGGAATGCACTGAAGCCCCGATCGCATGTCACGCGGTCGGGGCTTCAGTGGTGGTTGCAGTGTGTGCGCT
>DNXB01000394.1:850-2944 GCA_003506995.1 Verrucomicrobiales bacterium | reverse complement strand
CCAGGGTTCTGCGAACCCTGGGCTAACATACACAAGCCCTTTGGGCTTGAACGCACCTACGACTTTCAAACCAGAATGCGCTTTCGGTGACGTGGAGAACCAAGCTTTGGGCTTGAACGCGCCTGCGACTTTCAAACCAGAGTGCGCTTTCGGTGGCGTGGAGAACAAGGCTTTGGGCTTGAACGCGCCGATGGCCTTCAAACACCGTTTTTTTCAACCTCAAAGAGGTTGCGTATCACAGCCCAGGGTTGGCACAACCCTGGGTTTGTCACGCCCATCGTTCCCTTCTTCAGCTCAACCCCAACGGGGTTGCGTCCATCGTCGCCCGGCCCCTCAGTCCTGCTTTTCATGAAAGCCATGCTCCAAAACCCGCGCTCGCAGGCCGTGCTCGCCTGGATGCGGCAGTGGCGCAAGGAACTCGCCGTCGTTCTGGCGATGCTGCTCACCATGATCGGCCCGTTTCTACTGAAACCGGCGCAAAGCACCGCCCCGGCACGATACGACCGCCGTCTCGTCATCATCTCGCCGCATCATGACCGCATCCGCGAGGAGTTCGGTCATGCTTTTGCGCAGCATTGGAAGCAAAGCACCGGACAGACGCTTTACATCGACTGGCGTGTCCCTGGCGGCACTTCCGAGATCGCCATGCTCATCAAATCGGAGGCCACCGCCGCGTTTCAGCAGCACTGGCAGTCAAAATTGAAGCAAGCTTGGTCACCCGCAGTCGCGCAGGCTTGTTTGAATCCCAAGGCCGCGTCCGAAGATGAGGCGCGCAAAGCCTATCTCACCTCCAACGTCACCACCGGCATGGATGTGTTCTTTGGCGGTGGGGCCTATGATTTTGAGCAACAGGCCAAGGCGGGCACGCTTGTCGCTGGTGATGGTGCAACGATTGGCATCAGCGGTCTGATGAAGAAACATCCCGGCTGGTTCGGCGAAAACGGCATCCCGGAAAAACTCAGCGGCGAGCCGTTTCGCGATCCGCAGGGCCGCTGGTGCGGCGCGTGCCTTTCCAGCAGCGGCATCGTCTTCAATCGTGATGTGCTGCGCAGAATCGGCATCGCTGACGATCCCGATGCGTGGGAAGATCTCGCCGATCCTCGTTACTACGGCCAGATCGCCCTCAGCGACCCTGGCAAAAGCGGTTCCGTCACCAAAGCGCTCGAAATGCTCATCCAGCAGCAGATGCAGATCGCGATCGACCGCCTCAAGGCCGTTCCCAATGCCAAACGCACGCCAGAAGAGCTCGAAGCCGAAGGCGTGGCCGCTGGTTGGAATGAAGGACTGCGACTGATTCTGCGCATCAGCGCCAATGCGCGTTACTTCACCGACTTCTCGACGAAAATCCCGCTCGAAGTCGCCCGTGGCGATGCTGGAGCAGGCATGTGCATCGACTTCTATGGCCGCTCCGCCGAAGAAGACGTGCGCAGGGCCGATGGCACCTCGCGCGTCGGCTTCATCGCCCCGCTCGGCGGAACTTCGATCAGCGTCGATCCCATCGGCCTGCTGCGCGGTGCGCCTGATCCTGAAATCGCCACCGCCTTCATCGAATTCGTGCTCGGTGAGCACGGACAGAAACTCTGGAGCTTTCGCGTCGGCGAAGCTGGCGGCCCGCGTCAGCACGCGTTGCGTCGCCTGCCCGTGCGTCATGACCTTTACACGCCAGAAAACATCGCCCGCATGAGCGATGGCAAGGAAGAGCCGTTCACGAAAGCCCAGGCCTTCACCTACCACCCCGAGCGCACCGGAGCCGCCTTCAACGCCATCCGTTTCCTTGTCCGCGTCATCTGCGTCGATTCACACGATGAACTGCATGATGCCTGGAAGCACATCATCGACAACAACATGCCTGAACGTGCCATCACCGTGCTCGAAGACCTCACCCGCGTGAAATATGAGGCCGCCACCGGCAACATCGCCAAAATCCTCGCCGCCCGCGACAAGGCCCAGGAAACCCGCCTTGCCCGCGAACTGGGCGACGCCTTCCGCAATCAATTCATCCGCGCCGGCACGATGGCAAGGCGCGGCTCTTAGCACTTTGCAGCCATACAAGCGTGAACCTCGCCGCTGAATGACGAAACCAGAATGACGAAT
>DNXB01000394.1:588-840 GCA_003506995.1 Verrucomicrobiales bacterium | reverse complement strand
TTCGTCATTCTGAATTCGTCATTCGACATTCATCCCCGCTCCTTCCCTGATGTCCAAATCACTCTCACTCCTGATTTTCCTGGTGATGACCGCGTTCTTCGCGTGCTTCTTCGCCTATCCGATCTGGGCGGCGCTGGAGGCGGCGTTTCGGGGGCCCAATCACGAGTTTACGCTGGAATACATCACGGAAGTCTTCCTCAACGAGTTGTATCGCGAAGGCTTGTGGAACTCCTTCATCATCGCGGTGTGGAC
>DNXB01000394.1:387-563 GCA_003506995.1 Verrucomicrobiales bacterium | reverse complement strand
CCCTTCGTCGGCGCCATCGGCATCAAGGCCATGCTGGGCCAGGCGGGGGCTTTGAACAGCTTCTTGATCAATCTCGGCCTCATGGATGCCATGCATCCGACGGACTGGCTCGGCCAGCAGCGCATGCTGGGCATCATCATCATGGAGGTGCTGCATCTTTACCCGATCATTTACCA
>DNXB01000394.1:0-358 GCA_003506995.1 Verrucomicrobiales bacterium | reverse complement strand
CACCCTGCCGCTGATCATGCCCGGCGTGTTTGCGGGCGGTACGATCGTGTTTGTGTGGTCCTTCACGGAGATGGGAGTGCCGCTGCTGTTTGATTACGACCGCGTCACCGCCGTGCAGGTGTTCCGTAGCATCAATGATTTGAGCGGGAATCCGTTCCCCTATGCGCTGGTGACGGTGATGCTCGTTTTCAGCACGCTGTTCTACCTCACGAGCAAGCTGCTCTTTGGCAGTTCCAACGCCAGCGGTGGCGGACGGGCCACGACAGGCCGCGAGACGATTCAATTACCAGCCTGGCTCGGCTGGGCCTGCACCGCGTTCTTTGCCGGTGTCACCTTCCTTGCCGTGCTGCCGCATCTC